>NZ_JBNYXM010000006.1:0-276279 GCF_051380665.1 Janthinobacterium lyxosi | reverse complement strand
CTCGCCCATGACCTCGCCGGTGATGCTGGAGATGAGGTCAGGCGACACCTCCAGCCCGTACAGTTCGGTCAGATGGCCCTGGATCTCGCGCACCGGCAGGCCACGTGCGTATAGCGAGATCACCTTGTCGTTAAAGCCAGGCAAGCGCCGTTGGTGCTTGGCCACAAGCTGCGGCTCGAAGCTGCCGTCGCGGTCGCGGGGAATGTTGAGCTCAAGTTTGGTTTCGGCGGCCAGCACCGACTTCTTGCTGCTGCCGTTACGGTGGTTGCGCGTCGGCTCTGGCGCATTGCGTTGCTGTTCCAAATGATGCGCGAGCTCGGCCTGGAGCATTCTTTCTGCAAGCGCTTTTTTCAGCTGGCCGAACAGTCCGGCATCGGTGAACATGGACTGCGGGTTGTGCGGGTCTACGCCCTCAAGCAGTTTGTCGAGTGTGGCTTTGTCGATGGTCATACGTATCCTTTCCAGGGATGAATTTTATCGTATGACTTCTTTCACACAAAATTTCTGACAGGCTCGTGCCATCGCCTCGTCTCTGTCGCTATAGCGCGCCCGAAACTGCTCTAATGGCAGCGTGACAGCGCGGCGCTGCGACCTTGGCGTATCTCTGGCCGTCTCGATGCGCTGCGATTGCTGATGTGCTGAAATGAAGGCGTCATCGCCCAGAAGAATCTGGTGGCAGGTGCGAGCGAGCGGACTAGTCTCTCCCATCCCGGCCGCGACAAACCGGCAGTAAGCAGGGACTGCCTCGTCGCGTGTAGCGCCAAACTGACTCAAGAGCCAGTCTCGTGCCAGCCAGCACGGAGGTGCCGCGTCGTCCAAAAAGTAGCGATGACTGCTCCAGCACCAGTCATCGGGTGATACGACCATGTGCGCACGGACTGGATTCAGGACGATGTAGCGGGCCAATTCCAACAGATAGTTTTCTTTCTGCACCAAGATAGCTTTGTAGCGACCTTGCAATACGTGTCCGACAAGCTTGTGACGCCGATTGAAATGCTGGCTATATAAGCCGTTCAGTTGGCGCATGCCCTGCGACAGATTCGCCTCGACCGTTTCAACGAGCATATGATAATGATTGCTCATCTGGCAGAAATTATGCACGACAAAATGGTGCCGCTCACACACCAACGCTAGCACTTCTTGCCAGGCAAGACGATCGGTATCGTCCCGGTAAATGGCACCACGCCGGTCTCCGCGCGAAGTAACGTGGTAGAGGGCGCCGGCGAACTCAAGTCTTAGTGGTCGAGTCATGCGTTAGACTGTACCTGAGCTATGTGCATTGGTACTGAGATTGCGCAGAGGTTTGAAGACTGGGCATGGTTGAGACCGTGTCGGAATGGCGGACCTGACCCTGCCTCCCTGCCTCCCCTGACCCTGCCTCCTGCCTCTCTGTGATAAAAAATGCCGGGAAGATAGCCAAAGTTTTCCCCAATACCCATGTAAATCCGAAAGATGGGGCCCCAGATGTCCCGGCGCCACATAAGGGGGGGGTAGCGAAAAGCCACATGAAAATAAAGTGGTCAATGAAAAGACTGAGAATCCGAATGCAAATAATTCGGAAAATCCCAATAAGAATCTGGAGATTGATACCAAGCCGGTCAAGGAAATAGAATCAGGAAAAAAAGGTGAGTGGAACAAGGAATTGAATAAACCTCAGCCAAATACCGTTTATGTGGTGGATTCAAATCATACCTATCGTACGGATGAATTTTCACGCGTTGTCCATGTCGAGGGTGAGCTTACCTTGAACAAGCACGATAGGAATGGATATCAGCAGTGCAAGGCAGGCAAGTGTGGCGTTGCTGGTGATGAGGGCGGGCATCTGATTGGCGCACAATTCGATGGTGCAGGGGAGAAAATCAACCTTGTGCCAATGGACTCGAGTTTGAATCAAGGTCAGTGGAAAGCCATGGAGAAGACATGGGCTGATGCGTTAAAAGATGGAAAGAAAGTAAGTGTTGATATTCGACCTACGTATGTGGGTGCTGGCGCTAGACCCACCTCGTTTATGGTAGAATATAAGGTAGATAATGTGCAGTATAAATTCACTTTTAAAAATAAGGCTTAAGGATGAAAAATGGAATCGAAAGATATTGAAATATCTAAGGAAGTTGGAAAATATTTATATAGTATCGCTCCGGAAGATGCAAAAATAATTTTGATGATTGCAGTGCTTTCTCCCGAAGGTGATGTTGGTCGATTTGAGTTTTATTCAAATAACGGAGTCGCCGAGAGCAATTTCTCCATCAGTGATTTGGAGACGGAGAAACTTCTTGATTTGATTGGTGAACATCAGCAATTCATGGTCAGCAATAATCAGCCTGCATGGACACGTTGCGAATTTACGGTAAATGTTGATGCCGGTAAATTCTCTATGGAGCTGGGTTATGAGGCGGATTTATTTAAAGAAGGTTCGTTGCGATAATTGATAGGTGACTTTTCATCGGCACGGTGAGGTTGTGTCGAAATGGCGAACCCTTGTTCTCGCCGTGAAATTGTTACTGATCCTGGGTGCCGCAATACCGCGGCAGCTCAAGCCGCCGTACTCAGGCCGTCTGCCCCAAGCTGACCAGGCGAGCCAGCGTCTCCTGCGCATTCATGGACTTGGCCAGCGAAACGGCAGTCATGCCGCGGCTGTCCACGGCATCGATGCGGGCGCCGTGTTGCAGCAGCAGGTCGAGGATGGCCGGGCGGTTGAACATGGCGGCCATCATCAACGGTGTCTTGCCGTCCGGACTGTTGCCTTCTACGCTGGCGCCGTGCTGGAGCAGCAGTTCGGCGATGTCCAGATAGCCCTTGTAGGCCACGCCGGCGAGCGGCGTCTGGCCCTGGTCGTTGGGGACGTTGGCGTCGGCGCCCGCTGCGAGCAGCAGACGTGACGTTTCCAGGTGGCCATGGTAGCTGGCCAGCATGATCAGGCTGTCGCCTTTTTCGTTGCGGAAGTTCACTGGCACGCCCTGGGTAACCATGGCGCCCAGTTGCTGCGTGTCGCCTTCGCGTACCAGGGCGAACAGGCTCTGGATGAATTCCAGCGTTTCGGCATCCATCGTTGCCGGGATTTTTCTTGCATCGGTGTTCATCGTGTGCTTTCCGCGAAGGTGGGCTATGCCTGTAGTCTACTATGCGGCGCCGAACGTCACTGTGTGGTGCATGTTTATTTTTCGTGAACTTGAAATCGGTGGCGTAGGTTGAAATGGAATAGGTTTATGTAAGGAAATTGATGCTGAAGTATTGGCCGGGAAGTTTCAATGATATGAGTGTGGCTTCTCGGTACTCTGCTTGTAAATTTTCATTATTAAACTATATTGAAAAATGCATGTTATTTTTATATTGTGGTCGATTGTGGGCGCAGTGTATTGGAATATATACTATTTCCAGATTTACTATTTCGATTCGGAAATTTAATACTCCCAGAAATTCAAAAAGGAGGGACGGGTCATGAGTGCGATGTTAGAAAAGAAATGCTTGGATAAGCCGGACGAAGTCCGCCCATTCAAGGATGGAGCAGGCCGGATGGCTGTCTTTACGCTTGGCGAACAGACCATGGGGCGCGGCGAATTTGAGCCTGGCTGGCGCTGGAGTCTGCACGTAAAACCGATTGCAGGAACCGATTCGTGCCAGGCAGCTCATACCGGCATGGTCCTCGAGGGACGGATGGTGGTAAGGATGAATGATGGCGCCGAAATGGAATATGGCCCGGGTGACGTCTTCTATATGCCACCGGGGCACGACGCCTGGGTGGTTGGAAGCCAGCGTTGTGTACTGTTCGATGTCACAGGCGTCGCAAGGTATGCCAAACCGCAATAAGCGGTGCCAATGTATGCGCGAGACAGCCGCTTACGCGCCCGCCGTCAGCGCCTTTTGCCGCGCAGCCAGCGCCGCGCCGATGAAGAGGGCTATGGCCGAGGCGATCAAACCCCGTTCCAGGCCGGCGGGGCCGTCGGCGATCCAGCCGACCACGATGGGGCCGACGATCTGGCCCAGCGCGAATACCGTCGTGTAGGCGCTGATGCCGGCAGTCCAGGATTGCTGCGGCAGGTTATGCCGCACCAGGGCCGTGGTCGAGGCTACTACCGACAGGAATACGGCGCCGAATACCAGTCCGGAGAGGAATACGACGGGCGCAAAGCTGGTCAGCGCGGGCAGGATGGTGACCACGCCCAGCACGCCATTCAATATCGCCAGCGATTCGCCGCCCTTGTAGCGGTCGAGCATGCGCGCCCAGATGCGCGACGACGCCACCACCGCCAGCCCCAATAACGTGTAGAACACGGTGATCAAGGTGGCGCTCATGCCTTGCTGCTTGAGCAGGGCGATGACGAAGGTCATGTAGCCGATGTAGCCGACGCCGAACATGAAGTAGCCGGCCAGGCTGGGGGCGAAATCACGCCAGGCGACGCGACGCGGCGTGTCGAGGGCACGCGGCGCTTCGCCGATCGCCTTCGCCGGCACGGCCATGATGGCGGTAGCGAACAAACAGGCGATGCCGAGTGCCAGCCATGGCCATTGCCAGGCATGCGCGGCGCCGTGTTCCTGTGCGGCGGCCAGCGTCGCCGGCACCAGCAGGGCCGACAGCGCGATGCCGAAGCCCGTGCCGCCGTAGTACAGGCCGATGTAGAAACCGGCGCGCTGGCTGTGCATGGAACCGAGCCGCGCCGCCAGTACGCCGCCGGCGATGAACATGAAGGCGCTGGCCACACCCGCGCACACGCGTTGCAGGAAGAGGGTGGTCGTGTCGCTGACCAGGCCCGACATCAGCATGAAGATGCTGGCCAGCACGGAGCCGATGATCAGCAAGCGCCACACGCCCAGGCGGCGCATCAGGGCGGGCGTGGCCAGGGCGCCGAGAAAATAGCCGAGCGCATTGAAGGTGTTCATGGCCCCTGCCAGCAGGTAGGACCAGCCCAGGTCGGCGCGCATGGGCGGCAGCAGCAAGCCGTAGGAAAAGCGCGACAGGCCGAGGGCGACGGCGGCACCCAGCGAGAGCGCCAGCGCCGTGGCCAGCGGATGGGCCGGGGAATGATCGTGTATCGGCATGGCCTTGGGACCCGTCTATGTGAAAAGCGTGGCGTTGGCGCCGGTGTGGGGCAGGCCGGCGGGCGAGGTCTGTGAGGGACAGTGGCAGCGGCGCTGACTACACGCTTTTTTACTACTAAGTTAATGAATCGGACCTGGGAAGTCAAGTAGGGCCGCGCCTGTGCATGACGGGCAATAGTGCAATCCTTGCCATCGTTACTTTTGGAGAGAATTGTGAGACATGCAATACCATATAATTGCCATTGGGAAATTAACTTGCCAAAAATCAATTTTGCAGGTGGCTCCTGATCCTCCATATCATAAAGGCACTATGAACAAGAATAAACCCGGCGCGTTGTTGATTGCAGCGCTGATTGGCGCGGCTTTGGCTGGCTGCGCTTCCGAATCGTCGCAAGCCCTGGCTGTCCCCACGGTTGCCAGCGCAGCCCGTCCCTACGTTGGTCCACGCACCCTGATCGCTGTCGGTAAATTCGACAACCGCTCGAACTTTATGCGCGGCATCTTTTCCGATGGCGTCGACCGCCTGGGCAGCCAGTCGAAAACGATCCTGATTGCACACCTGCAGACGTCCAACCGTTTCAACGTGCTCGACCGCGACAACATGGCCGAGCTCAAGCAAGAAGCCGAATTCAAGAAGCAGGGCCAGAATATCAAGGGCGCCGATTTCGTCGTCACGGGTGACGTGACCGAATTCGGCCGTAAGGAAGTGGGCGACAAGCAATTGTTCGGCATCATGGGCCGCGGCAAGACGCAAGTGGCGTATGCCAAGGTCACCTTGAACGTCGTTAACATCGCCACATCGGAAGTCGTGTACTCGGCGGGCGGCGCCGGCGAATACAGCCTGTCGAACCGTGAAGTGCTGGGCTTTGGCGGCACCGCCAGCTATGACGCCACCCTCAACGGCAAGGTACTGGACCTGGCCATGCGCGAAGCGGTCGAGCGCCTGGTGGCTGGCGTCGAAGCGGGCGCATTGCGCAAACAATAAGGTATCCCATGAAAACAATGATGAACAAGGGCGCAGCCCTGCTGGCCCTGCTCGCCTGTGCCGCACTGACCGGTTGCGCCACGAAATCGAAGACCCTGTACCAATGGGAAGGTTACCAGCCGCAAGTGTACGAATACCTGAAGGGTGAAAGCCCCGAGCAGCAGATCGCCGCCATGGAAAAAGACCTGCAAGTGATCGCTGCGAAGGGCAATCATGCACCGCCGGGCTACCACGCCCACCTGGGCATGCTGTACTCGATCGCGGGCAAGCCGGAGCAGGTCGCCGCGCAGTTCGAAGACGAGAAAAAACTGTTTCCGGAATCGACGCCGTACATGGACTTCCTGTTGGGTAAATTGAAAAAAGGCGAGAAATTATGATGTCGCGCATGTTGAAAATGGCCCTGTGCCTGGGTCCTGCCATCTTCATGGTCGGTTGCGCCACCAAGCAGGCGGCATACGATTACACCGCCTTCAAGGCGGCCAAGCCCCGCTCGATCGTGGTCTTGCCGCCGTTGAACAACTCGCCGGAAGTCAATGCCGGCAACAGCGTCTACGCGCAAGTGACCTATCCGCTGGCCGAAGCGGGCTACTACGTGCTGCCGGTGGCCGTGGTCGGTGAAACCTTCAAGCAGAACGGCTTGACGAATGCCGCCGATATCCACGGCGTCGATGCAAAAAAGCTCAACGAGATCTTTGGCGCCGATGCGGGCCTGTACGTGACGATTACCAAGTACGGCACGACTTACGCCGTGATCGACAGCGTGACGGTGGTGTCGGTCGATGCCAAGCTGGTCGACCTGAAGACGGGCGCCTTGCTGTGGCAGGGCGCGGCCAGCGCGTCTAGCAACGAAGGCAATAACAGCGGTGGCGGCGGGCTGGTCGGCATGCTGGTGACGGCGGCGGTCAAGCAGATCATCAACACCAGCACCGATGCCAGCCATCCGCTGGCTGGCACGGCGAATGCGCGCATGCTGTCGGCCGGCGTGCCGAATGGCTTGCTGTACGGCCCACGTTCGGAACGCTACCTGGCGCAGTAATCGTCTTACTGGCCCATACCCAGGCCCTGCATTCGCCAGGGCCTGTTGCTTTGTGTGCCTGGTACCACCGAATCGTTCGTCTACGACCATCAAATCCGGATCGACGTGCGCAGCTATGGCGCCGACGACATGAAGATTACGTGGGAGTGCCGGTCCTGGCGCCGGGGCACGTGCTTGCCGACGTGGCTGGCGCAAGCCGGCTTCCCCCAGCCACGTTAAGATAGCGGTATTTTCTGGACTGTGAGGGGCCTGCGTGCGCGTGTTGCTGGTGGAAGACGATCCGATGATCGGGGAAAGCCTGGTCGAGGGCTTGCGCGGCGAGTGCTATGCCGTGGACTGGGTGCGTGATGGCCATGATGCGGAGCTGGCGCTGGCCGGTTTCGCCTACGATTTGATGCTGCTGGACCTGGGCTTGCCCGGCAAGGAGGGCATGGACGTGCTGCGCGCCACGCGCGCGCGGGGCGCCGACCTGCCCGTGCTGATCATCACGGCGCGCGACGGCACACCGGCCCGCGTGGCAGGGCTCGACAGCGGCGCCGACGATTATCTGGTCAAGCCATTCGACCTCGACGAGCTGCTGGCGCGCATCCGCGCGCTGCTGCGGCGCCGGGTCAGCCGTTCGCGCTCCGTCATCGAGCACGGTGCGCTGACCCTGGACCTGGCCAGCCACGACGTCACGTTCGAGGGGGAACAGATCAAGCTGCCGCCGCGCGAGTTTTCCGTGCTGCGCGCTTTGCTCGACCATCCGGGCAAGGTGGTGTCGAAGCGGCAACTGAGCGAAAAGCTGTACGGCTGGGATAGCGAAGTGGAAAGCAATACCGTCGACGTGTATGTGTACCAGCTGCGCAAGAAGTTCGGCGCGGACAGCATCCAGACCGTGCGCGGCGTGGGCTACAAGATGCGGGTAGCATCTTGATGACCATCCGCCGCCAGTTGCTGCTGGGTTTGCTGGCTGCCACCTTGCTGTGCGTGCTCGGCGCGGGCATTTCGCTGTTCCGCTCGCTGTTGGAAGAAGCCAATGAACTGGCCGATTTGCAGCTGCGCCAGCTGGCCGTGGCCTTGCCCGACGAGTTCGAGCCGCAGACGGGCTCGCCGGCCGCGCAAGAGCCGGAAGAAGCGTTCGTGTTGCAAGCGTGGGACGAGGATGGGCAGCCCTTGCCCGTCTTGCCGGACCAAGCGGCACTGCCGCGCTATGCACTGGCCGGCTTTGCCGATGTCACGTTGCGCGGCGAAGACTGGCGCCTGTACGGCGAGACGCGGCGCGGCCGTTACGTGCAGGTGGCGCAGGCGCAGGCCGTGCGCGACCAGCTGGCCTGGCAAATGACCATGCGCGCCGGCGCGCCCTTGCTGGTGTTCGCGCTGATCCTGGCGCTGCTGATCGTCGCCGTCGTGGGGCGCGCGCTGGCACCGCTGCACCGGCTGGCCGAATCGGTGGCGGGCCGTTCGCCGGACGCCCTGACGCCGCTGGAGGCGCAGCAGATGCCGCCCGAACTGCGACCCGTGGCGCTGGCGCTCAACAGCTTGATGGGCCAGTTCGAGGTGGCGCTGACGGCGCAGCGCACGTTTGTCGCCGACGCCGCGCATGAATTGCGTTCACCGCTGACGGCGCTGAAACTGCAGCTGCAGGTGGCCGAACGCGCCGGCAGCGAGGAAGAGCGCCGCGTGGCGCTGGCGCGGCTGCATGAACGGCTGGACCGCAGCACGCACCTGGTGCGTCAGCTGCTCAGCCTGGCGCGCCATGAAACGGCGCTGACGGCCAGCCAGCTGCAAACTGTTGATCTGGGACAGTTGCTGGAAGCGGCTGTGGCCGACCACAGCGCGCTGGCCGACAGCCGCGAAATCGACCTGGGCGTGGTGGAAACGGCCCCGGCCCCGGTGCTGGTGCTGGTGCTGGTGCAGGCCGACCCCGACGGTTTGCAAGTCTTGCTGAATAACCTGATCGACAACGCCTTGCGTTACACGCAGCAGGGCGGCAGGGTCGACTTGCAGGCCGCGGTGGAAGAGGGCCGGCCCCTGCTGCGCGTGTCCGACAATGGCCCCGGCGTGCCGCGCGAGCACCATGCGCGCCTGTTCGACCGCTTCTTCCGGCCCGACGGCAACGATGCCTGGGGCTGCGGCCTGGGCCTGTCCATCGTGCGCCACATCGCCGAGCACCACCAGGCCGATATCGCGTTGGCCGATGGGGAGGCGGGGCGGGGCCTGCAGGTGACGGTGCGCTTCCCGCAGCCAGCCTGAAAAAAAAGCGGATGCTGTCGCCAGCATCCGCTTTCCAGTCACGGGCGAGGCGCTTACGCCAGCTCGGTGATGAATTGCTCGCGCGCAGGACGCACTTTTTTCAGGTCCACCAGCCAGTCGCCCTCGTCGGCGCGGTAGCCCAGCGGCAGCATCACGACAGAACGCAGGCCTTTTTCGCGCAGGTTCAGGATTTCATCGACCTTGGCCGGGTCAAAGCCTTCCATCGGCGTCGAATCGACTTGTTCCTGCGCTGCGGCGATCAGGGCCGTGCCCACGCCGATATATGCCTGGCGTGCCGCGTGCTGGTAGTTGGTTTCCGCATCGCGCTGCGGATACGTGGCCAGGATCTGCTGGCGGTAGGCTTCCCAGCCTTCATTCTTGAAGCCGCGCACGGTGTTGACCAGGTCAAACATCTTGTTGATGCGCTCGACCGTGTAATTGTCCCAGGCAGCAAACACCAGCAGATGCGAGGCGTCCGTCACTTGCGACTGGTTCCACGCATGCGGCTTGATCTGCTCGCGCAGGGCCGGATTCGTCACGACGAACACTTCATACGGGTGCAAGCCGCTGGAGCTGGCCGTCAGGCGCACGGCTTCCAGGATGCGCTCGACCTTGTCTTGCGGCACAGTTTTCGTCGGGTCCATCTTCTTGGTGGCGTAGCGCCATTGCAGTGTTTCGAGCAAATCGGACATGTAAATCCTTTCAAAATGAATAGTTCAGATTGGAAATGATAGCGTATTCAGGCATTTCAAGTGCGGTGGGCAAAAGAACTTGTATAGCGGACTCATGTTACTTACCGGCCCCGCATGGAAAGCGCATGCTGCAGATAGCGCGCTCCCTGTACATCGCCCCCGCATAGTCAGCCAGCAGCTGGCAACGCGCCATGCTCGACCGGCCACTTGACGGTAAACAGGCTGCCGCCCGTTGTGCTGCGCGTGCAGACCGCGCTGCCGCCATGCGCGCGGGCGATGGCTTCGACCACGGCCAGGCCCAGGCCGCTGCCCGCGTTCAGGTCAACCCTGGCGCTGTCGCCGCGGCGGAACGCTTCGAATACATGCGCCGCCAGTTCGTCGGAAATACCGGGACCTGCATCCTCGACGCTCAGGTAGTACTGGCCGGCCTGCACGCGGGTGCGCACGCGCAGCAGGCCCGGATGGGCATAGCGGCGCGCGTTGTCGAGCAGGGCCAGCACGATTTGCCGGATGCGCGCCGCATCGCAGCAGACGGGATGGTCCGACAGGTGCAATCGCAGGGTAAAGCCGGCCGCTTCCATTTCCTGCGCCAGCAGTCGGCCCACTTCCTCGATTTCCAGGGTCAGGTCCGTCCAGGCCATGCGCAGCTGCATGTGGCCGCTGTCGGCCAGGCTCAGGGTGCGCAAGTCCTCGATCAGGCGGCCCAGGTCCTCGACTTGCGCCAGGAGGCTGGAAAACGGCACTTCCTCGGGCTTGAACACGCCATCGACGACGCCTTGCAAGGTGCCGCGCAGGATGGTCACGGGCGTGCGCAGTTCGTGCGCGATGGCCGCATTCCACGTCAGGCTTTCCTGCGCTCCCCGCTGCAGGCGCTCGGCCATGCTGTTGAAGTCGTCGACCAGCATGGCCGTCTCGCCCAGGGTGCGGTCGCCCGCGAAGGCGCGCGCGGACAGGTCGCCATGGGCCACGCGGCGCACGCTGTCCATCACGGAATTGATCGGTTTCAATATGCGCGCGGCCAGCTTGATGGCGAAGAAGGCGGCCAGGGCCAGGCCGAAGATGGTGATGGCGAAGATCCACAGCCACTCGACGGTGCTGGGCGACCAGTCGTCCGGTTCGGACAGCATGCCGGGATCGATCTTGAAGGCGACGGCGAAGAAAATCCATGAACCGATCCAGATGATCAGGATACTGCACACCATCAGCACGGACATCGACAGCACGATCTGCCGGTTCAAGCCTGTGAAGCGCATCAGGCGTCGCTTTCCAGGCGGTAGCCCACGCCGCGCAGGCTGGCCGGCATGTTCATCACGCCCGCTTCTTCCAGCTTCTTGCGCAGCTTGCTGACGTGGCTGTCCACCGTGCGTTCCATCGAATTGCTCTCGGGCATGCATGACTCCAGCAGTTCCAGCCGGCTGCAGACGCGGCGCGGCGTGCGCGCCAGGTGGGCCAGCAGGCGGAACTCCGTCAGCGTCAGGCTCAAAGGCACGGGCGCGCCTTCGCGCAGCACGCTGGCCACATACGTTTCCTGGTCGATCTCGATGGGGCCGCAGCGCAGGCGCTGGCCGCCCACCGGATGGTGGCGCACGCGCGAGCGGCGCAGCACGGCGGCCACGCGCGCCACCACTTCGGCCGGATTGAAGGGCTTGATGATGTAGTCGTCGGCGCCCACGCGCAGGGCGGCCAGCTTGTCCGCATCCTGGTCGCGCGCCGTCAGCATGATGACGGGCGTCTCGCCGCGCCGCCGCACTTCGGCCAGCACGCCCCAGCCGTCGACACGGGGCATTTGCACGTCGAGCAGCAGCAGGTCCGGCGCCAGCGCCAGGTGCTGCTGCAGCGCCTCCTGGCCATCCAGGGCGAAAGCCGTGCGATAGCCGTCGCGCTCCAGGTAACCGGCGAGGATGCGGGCGATTTGCGGTTCATCTTCGGCAATCAGGATGAGGGCGGTAGGCGGCGTGGTGGCAAGGAAGGAGGGCTGGCTGGCGCTGTGATGATAGTTCATATAAATAGTCTAGCATTCTTCCTTCTCTCCATCGAATCTCCACATTTCTTTGACGGAACATCCACGCAAGCCTTTTATGCTGCGCTTATCTGTCGACCGGACCGCCGGTTGGGATCTGCCATAGAGAAAGACCATGCATCCGAGCCACCTCACCAAGAAAAACATGTTGATCGCCGCGGCACTGCTCAGCCTTGCCGCCTGTTCCAAGCCCGCGCCGGAAGAAGGCGCCGCGCCGCCTGCCGCCGTCACTGTGCTCAAGCTGCAAGCGGGCCCCGTGGTCCTCAGCGATGAATTGCCGGGCCGCGTGGCGGCCTTCCGCACGGCCGACATTCGCCCGCAGGTGGGCGGCATCGTGCTGCGCCGTCAGTTCGAGCAGGGCGCCGAAGTGCAGGCGGGGCAGAAGCTGTTCCAGCTCAACCCGGCGCCGTTCCAGGCGGACGTCGATTCGGCCGCCGCCGCCCTGCAGCATGCGGTGGCCACGGCGAAGCGCGCCAGCAGCCAGGCCGACCGCTTGAAACCGCTGGTGGAAGCGGACGCCATCAGCCGCCAGGCGTATGACGATGCCGTGGCCCAGCGCGAGCAAGCCGTGGCCACCGTGGCGCAGGCGCGGGCCAGCCTGGCGCGCCGCCGCCTGGACCTGGCCTTTGCCAGCATCGAGGCGCCGATTGCCGGGCGCATCGGCTCCGAACTGGTGACGGAAGGCGCGCTGGTGGGTTTGGCTGATGCCACGCCGATGGCGCGCATCCAGCAGATCGACAAGGTGTATGTCGACGTGCGCCGGCCGGCTGCCGCGCTGGCGGCGCTGCAAGCCTCCGGTACAGGAGGCGCGGACAAGCTGCCCGTGACCATTTTAGGCGCGGATGGCCAGCCGCATCCCGTCACGGGACGCATCCTGTTTTCCGGCATCAGCGTCGATGCGGGCACGGGCGACGCCGTCATCCGCGTGCTGGTCGACAATCCGCAGCGCCAGCTGCTGCCAGGCATGTTCGTGCGCGCCCGCATCGCCCGCGCCGTGCAGGCGAAGGGCGTGCTCGTGCCGCAGCAAGCCGTCTTGCGCAGCAGCGATGGCCAGGCGCAGGCCTGGGTGCTCGATGGCACGCACAAAGCCAGCCTGAAACCGATTGCCGTAGGCGACGTGGTCGAGCACCAATATGTGGTCAACGGCGGCTTGAAGGCTGGCGACACCGTCGTCATCGAAGGCCAGGAACGCTTGCAGCCGGGCGCCACCGCCGCGCCCCAGCCATGGAAGCGCGCCGCCGCCGTTGCCACCGCCCCTCCCGTCAGCGCCGTGCGCTGATCCGTATTTGTTGAAAGTTTAATGACATGCCTCAATTTTTCATCAACCGCCCCGTTTTTGCGTGGGTGGTGGCGGTCTTCATCGTCCTGTTCGGACTGATCGCCATACCGCAATTGCCGATTGCGCGTTTTCCTTCCGTGGCGCCGCCCAGCGTCAGCATCAGCGCCAACTACCCTGGCGCTACGCCGCAAACCATGAACGATTCCGTGGTGGGCCTGATCGAACGCGAACTGTCGGGCGTCAAGCACCTGCTGTATTTCGAGTCGTCCACCGATACCTCGGGTTCGGCCTCGATCACCGTCACCTTCCAGCCGGGAACGAATCCGGAAATGGCGCAGGTAGACGTGCAAAACCGCCTGAAAGCCATCGAGCCGCGCCTGCCGCAAGCCGTGCGTCAAAATGGCTTGACGGTGGAGTCGGCGTCGTCCGGCTTCCTGATGATCGTCAGCCTGATTTCCGAGAATGGCCAGCACGACGAAGTGGCGCTGGGCGACTACCTGGCGCGCAACGTGACGGAAGAACTGCGCCGCATTCCCGGCGTGGGCAAGGTGCAGCTGTTCGGCTCCGAGCGGGCCATGCGCATCTGGGTCGATCCGGCCAAACTGGTGTCGTACAACATCGCCATGGGAGAGCTGACGGCCGCCATCGCGCAGCAAAATGCGCAGATCGCCCCGGGCCGCCTGGGCGATTCGCCCGCCGTGCACGGCCAGCGCGTCACGATCCCGCTGACGGTACAGGGCCAGTTGCAAACACCGGCCGAATTTGCCGCCATCGTGCTGCGCGCGAATGCGGACGGCTCGAAAGTGACCATCGGCGACGTGGCAAAAGTGGCGCTGGGGGCGCAAAGCTTCAATTTCAGCATCCGCGAAAACGGCCAGGCGGCCTCCGGCGCCGCCATCATGCTGTCGCCCGGCGCCAACGCCGTGCAGACGGCCAGCGCCGTGCGCGCGCGCATGGCCGAACTGGCGCACACCATGCCGGCCGGGATCAAGTATTCGGTGCCCTTCGACACGGCGCCGTTCGTGAAAATCTCGATCGAGAAGGTCATCGTCACGCTGTTAGAGGCGATGGTGCTGGTGTTCCTCGTCATGTATCTGTTCCTGCAAAAAATACGCTACACACTGATTCCCGCCATCGTCGCGCCGATTGCCCTGATGGGCACCTTCACGGTCATGCTGCTGGCCGGCTATTCCATCAACGTGCTGACCATGTTCGGCATGGTGCTGGCCATCGGCATCATTGTCGATGACGCCATCGTGGTGGTGGAAGCGGTCGAGCGCCTGATGGCCACAGAAGGCTTGTCGCCGAAGGAGGCGACGTCGAAGGCGATGCGCGAAATCACGGGCGCCGTGGTGGGCATAACCCTGGTGCTGACGGCCGTGTTCATCCCGATGGCGCTGGCCAGCGGTTCCGTGGGCGCGATCTACCGCCAGTTCACGCTGGCCATGGCCGTGTCGATTTTGTTTTCGGCGTTTTTGGCACTCACCCTGACGCCGGCCCTGTGCGCCACCATGTTGAAACCGATTGGCCCGCACGACCACGATAAAAAAGGCTTTTTCCTGTGGTTCGACCGCCAGTTTGAACGCATGACGGCCCGCTATGAAAAGGGCGTGGTGGCGATGCTCAAACGTGCCGGCCGTTCGATGGTGGTGTATGGCGCCATCGTCGCGGCGCTGGGCGTGGCCTTCCTGCAGCTGCCTTCGGCCTTTTTGCCGGAAGAAGACCAGGGCTACTTCATTACCTCGATCCAGCTGCCGTCGGACGCCACCATGGAGCGCACGCTCGATGTCGTCAAACTGTACGAACAGCATGTGGCTACGCGGCCCGGCATCGAAGTGAATCAATCGATCCTCGGCTTCAGCTTTTCCGGCGCGGGACCGAATGCGGGCCTGGCGTTCACCATGCTGAAGGACTGGAAAGAGCGCAATGGCGCCACGGCGCAGGAAGAAGTGGCGCTGGCGCAGGCCGCCATGTCGCAGGCGAAGGAGGGCGTGATCATGAGCCTGATGCCGCCCGCCATCGATGAACTGGGCAACTCGTCCGGCTTTTCCATGCGCCTGCAAGACCGCGCCAGCCAGGGCATTGCAGCTTTGCAGGCGGCGCAGAACCAGTTGCTGGGCCTGGCCGCGCAAAGCAGCAAGGTGGCGGGCGTGTATCCGGACGGCTTGCCGCCCGGCGCCAGCGTGCGCCTCGATATCGACCGCACCAAGGCCGAGGCGCTGGGCGTGTCGTTTACGGCCATTGCCGACATGCTGACGGCGGCCATGGGATCGACCTATGTCAACGATTTCCCGAATGCTGGCCGCATGCAGCAGGTGATCATCCAGGCCGATGCTGCCGCGCGCATGCAGCTCAACGACGTGCTCGCCTTGCGCATCCGCAATAACGCGGGCGGCATGGTGGCCTTGGGCGAGCTGGTGCGCCCCGTGTGGAGCGAGTCGCCGCTGCAGCTGGTGCGCTACCAGGGCTATCCGGCGGCGCGCATCTCCGGCAGCGCGGCGCCGGGCGTATCGAGCGGCGACGCCATGCTGGAAATGGAACGGCTGGTGAAACAGCTGCCACCCGGCTTCGCGCTGGCGTGGACGGGGCAGTCGCTGCAAGAGAAGGAATCGGCGTCGCAAGCGCCCATGCTGATGGCGCTGTCGATGCTGGTGGTGTTCCTCGTGCTGGCGGCCCTGTATGAAAGCTGGTCGATTCCCGTCTCCGTCATGCTGGTGGTGCCGCTGGGATTGTTGGGCGCCGTGCTGGCCGTGATGCTGCGCGGCATGCCGAACGACGTGTTCTTCAAGGTGGGCATGATCACGATTATCGGCCTGTCGGCGAAGAACGCGATTTTGATCGTCGAATATGCGCGCCAGTTGCAGGCGCAGGGCAAGGGGCTGGTCGAGGCGACGGTGGAAGCGGCCCGCTTGCGTTTGCGCCCGATTTTGATGACGTCATTGGCCTTCGCGCTGGGCGTCGTGCCGCTGATGCTGGCCACGGGCGCCAGCGCCGAGACGCAGCATGCGATCGGCACGGGCGTGTTCGGCGGCATGATCACCGCCACCGTGCTGGCCGTGTTTTTCGTGCCCGTATTCTTTGTCGTGGTGCTGGGCGCCGTCGACAAGATGGGCAGCTATTTCAAGAAACGCAATAGTCACACTGCGGGTAAAGCGGTGGAAGGAGAGTTGTAATGCGTTTGATTTTTATCACGCCCCTGGCCGCGCTGGCCTTGTCGGCATGTTCCTTGACGCCGCCGCTGGTCAAGCCGGTGTCGCCGATTCCTGCTGCGTATGCCGAGGTCGCCGCGCCAGCCACGGCCGACACTGCGGCCAACCTGGGCTGGCGCCAGATGCTGCTCGATGCGCGCCTGCAGCGCCTGGTCGACATCGCACTGGAAAACAACCGCGACTTGCGCGTGGCGTCCCTCAACGTGGAAGCCGTGCGGGCCCAGTACCAGATCCAGGATGCGGGCCGCTATCCGGCCATCGGTGCGAATGCGGGCGGCGTGCGCCAGCGCGGCGCCGATGCCAAGGTTCAAAACACCTTCACGGCCGGCAT
This sequence comes from Janthinobacterium lyxosi, assembly GCF_051380665.1. NCBI lineage: Bacteria > Pseudomonadati > Pseudomonadota > Betaproteobacteria > Burkholderiales > Oxalobacteraceae > Janthinobacterium > Janthinobacterium lyxosi. Next base: position 259,455 of record NZ_JBNYXM010000006.1, on the reverse strand, counting down.
CGCCATGAGCGCGTTCGAGATCGACCTGTTCGGCCGCCTGCGTTCCTTGTCGGATGCGGCGTTTGCGCGCTACCTGGCCACGCAGCAGGGCCAGCGCGCAGCGCACATGGCCCTGATCGGCGGCGTGGCCGATGCCTACCTGGAACAGCGGCTGGCGCAAGAGCAACTGGCGCTGGCGCGGCAAACTTTGGCGGACTGGCGCCAGGCCTTGCTGTTGACGCAGCGCCTGTACGGGGCGCAGCAGGGTAGCGGCCTGGACGTGGCGCAGGCCGAAGGGCAGGCGGCCACGGCGGAAGCGGACGTGCAGGCGCGGGAGCGGGCCAGTGCCTTGGCGCGCAACAACCTGGAATTGCTGCTGGGCGCGCCGCTGCCAACGGACTTGCCCGCTGGCCGGCCGCTCGATGGTCAGCCCGTGCTGACGCAACTGCCGCCCGGCCTGCCGTCGGACTTGCTGGCGCGCCGTCCCGACATCCTGCAGGCCGAATACGCGCTGGTGGCGGCGAATGCGGAAATCGGCGCCGCCCGCGCCGCCTTCTTCCCCCGTCTGTCGCTGACGGCGTCGCTGGGCCTGGCCAGTCCGGAGCTCGGCGACCTGTTCCGCGGCAGCGCGCGCAGCTGGTCGTTCGCGCCGCAAGTCACGCAACCGCTGTTCCAGGGCGGCCAGTTGCGCGCGGAACTGCAGCTGTTGCGCCTGCGCAAGGAAGTGGCCGTGCTGCAATATGAACAGGCGATCCAGGCGGCGTTTCGCGACGTGCGCGACGGCCTGGCGGGCAGCGCCACGTATGCGCAGCAGATCGATGCGCAGCAGCGCGTGGTGGTCGCGGCGCAGCAGCGCCAGCGGCTGTCGCAGCTGCGCTACGACGCGGGCCAGGACAGCCGCCTGGAATTGCTCGACGCGCAGCGCCAGTCGTATGCGGCGCAGCAAACCCTGCTCGACGTGCGGCGCGACCAGTTCAAGTCGGCCGTAGCCCTGTACAAGGCGCTGGGGGGAGGGTTGGAAGAATAGCGATTACCGGCGCCTGGCCCGTGGCGCCAGTGCCAGCGACCACGATCCCTGCTCCGGGCGCAGGGCATAGGCAGCCAGGGTGCCGTCGCCACTGGAGTCGGCGAGCACAGCCGCCAGGCCATGGGCTGGATTGCCGGACACCGCGCGGAAGTCGAAGTCCGGCGTGGGCAGGAAGCGCCACCTTGGCTGGGCGCCAGCGTCCAGCATGCACAGGCATCCCTCGCCGTACGCTATGTAGCCATCGCGGAAATTCCCCGTCACCATCTCGATGGCGACCGGTGGCGGCGGCAGTGCGGTCCAGGCGTCGCCGGCGCTGCTGCACGCCAGTTTCGCTGCCACGCCGTCGCCCACCGCCAGCACGCCGTGCTGCCAGTCGCCGGCGATCAGCGTGGCCTTGCCGCGCAACGGCAGGGCGGCGCATGACTCCCATTCACTCCACCCACTGGTGTTGCCGGCGTTGCGGCCCAGCCGGTACAGGTCGTGGCCATCGGCGGTCAGCAGCAGGTAGCCATCCTGGTGATCGCCGGCCAGACCCGCCATGCCCGTACCGGCGGGCGGTGGGGCGACGTCCTTCCAGCGCGCGGACGGCTGGCCCAGTGCAGAGAGATAGCGGATGGCCGTGCCGTGGGCAACCGTGGTGAAGTGCGCGCCGTCGCCGAGCAGGCAGGCAAATGCCGCTTCGCCGGGCACGAAGCCGGAGAAAATCGGTGAAACTTGCCATGCCGACGCTGGCTCGACATGGCTCAGGCTGCGTACCGTGCCGTCGTCGCCCAGCAGTACGATACCGGTTCTGGGGCTGCCGGCGATGTGGATGTAGTTGCTCATGCGGGTTTCCTTGTGAAATGGCTATCAGCCGGGCGCGTGTCTACCATGTCACGCTCAGGGTTTGCCGCATCCACGGGTGCTGGATGACGGAAAAGCCCCATGCAACCTGGTCCACCAGCACATCGACCGTTTTACGCGCGATAGTCAACGTGCATTGCCCGTCGCGCCATTGCAGGCGGCCGTCGCGCTGCAGGAAGGTTTCGCGCAAGGCCGCAGGGGAGGTTTTTTGCATGTTGGGCCAGTTGCCAATGACGGCCGCCAGCAGTTGATCGCCTGCTGCCTTCTCCCCATCGTTGAGGTCAATGGGGGCAGCCGGGAAGTCGGGACTCAAGCCGCACAGCAACTTGTTCAGCACCAGTGCCGGCTCCGGCGCATTGGTCCTGCCATCGGCCAGGTATTGCAGCAGCTGGACGGCCCGCGCGCCATGCTCGCCAAGCAGATGCGGCCTGCCATCGTCGCCGGTGGTAAGCACGTCCAGTTTTTTGAACAGCATCGGCAGGAATGGGTGGACCAGCACCAGGCCGGCGTTGGCGATGTAGCTGGGGGCTGGGGCGTGTGCAGCGTCGTTCATTGTCTATCCTGTATTGATTATCCTGTAAAAGCCCCGATCGGCCGGTTGCGCGCCAGGCTCCAGCCCGTCGTGTGTTGGGAAGCGGACTTGCCGTCCGCCTGCTGCGCGCTGTGCGTCCAGAGGATTTCCGTAAAGCTCAGCTTGAACTGTTCGGTCGGCATGTCATCGGGATGGGTTTGCAGCTGGATTTCGCTGATCAGGGCGTCGCGCAGGGCGATGGTGATGATGTTGCTGGTCTTGTCGCCCGAGCTGCGGGCGATGTACAGCCTCGTTGGCTGGCCTGGTCCTGCGCCCAGCGGCCTGGCCCCCAGGCACAGCTCGTACAACTTGACTGAGGTTTGGTCGACATATTTGGTGCAGGTGAATTCGCTGATCACTGGCCGCCCCGACGTGCGCGCCGAGTTGCTGACGTCCGTCGTCACCTGCTGCTTCATGCCCTGATGCAGCGAGACCAGTTCGATGCACTGCCCCACATCCCGGAGCGAGCTGCCATCGCGCCAGACGGCGTCGATGCCGTTGTTTGCAGCGCCTGGCGCCTTGCCGAACACGAGTTCCGGGTCGCCTGGTTCCAGCAGGATCAAATCCATTTGCCACTCCTTTTGTCAAGAAAACAGTATCCAGTTCCTAGAGCCGGCCGCGCAGCGGGTGCGGCTTTGTCCAGCCCGCTTCGCCGTGGCTGTCGACAAAGCAGACTTTCAGCTGTGCCATGCCTTGCGAGGTGAAATACGCGAGCAGCGCGGCGCTCTGACGCGCGCGCGTGAGGTACCACAGGGCGTCGCCATGCGCGAGGCCCGGGCTGCCCGCGCGGTGCACGAGCAGGTCGGCGCTGCCGCGGTCCACCAGGGCTACGCGCACGCGCGCTTCGCCCATCGTTGTTGTCTGATATACGGTTGTCACCAGCGCCTCCTTTTCACACGTCGTGTTGCCGTGGGACTATACACCGAATTAGTTGCCTAAAGATAATGACAAAGCCGGCAGGCCCGAGTATTTTTTTGCGCTTGAATATAAAGGCCATGCATTAATTCAATAATTCCACTATCATTGAAGTATTGGGTATTAAGGCTGCGGGCATGGTGTCCGCGATGCCGCATTGAACGGGACCTCGCCGCATGTTGACCGCTTTCCTTATCTTTCTCGCCACATTAACCCTGGTCATCTGGCAGCCGCGCGGCCTGGGCATCGGCTGGAGCGCCGTCATTGGCGCCGGCGTGGCGCTGCTGGCCGGCGTGATCCACTGGGGCGACATTCCCGTCGTCTGGGATATCGTGTGGAATGCCACCGGTACCTTCATCGCCGTGATCATCATCAGCCTGCTGCTCGACGCAGCCGGCTTTTTCGAGTGGGCCGCCTTGCACGTGGCACGCTGGGGCGGCGGCAGCGGTAGAAAACTGTTCGTGCTGCTGGTCTTGCTGGGCGCGGCGGTGTCCGCCGTGTTCGCCAACGATGGCGCCGCGCTGATCTTGACGCCCATCGTCATCGCCATGCTGCGGGCGCTGAAGTTTTCCACCAGGGCCACCCTAGCCTACGTGATGGCGGCCGGTTTTATTGCGGACACGGCCAGCCTGCCGCTGGTGGTGTCGAACCTGGTGAATATCGTCTCGGCCGATTTCTTCAAGATCGGCTTTGCCGAGTACGCGTCCGTGATGGTGCCCGTCAACGTCGTCGCCGTGGCCGCCACCCTGGGCGTCTTGCTGCTCTTTTTCCGCCAGGATATCCCGCGCGACTACGATGCCTCGCAACTGAAACGCCCGGACGCTGCCATCCGCGATCTGGCCACCTTCCGCGCCGGCTGGCTGGTGCTGGCGCTGCTGCTGGTGGGGTTTTTCTCGCAGGAACAGCTGGGCGTGCCCATCAGCCTGATCGCCGCCGTGGGCGCCGCGCTGCTGCTGGGCGTGGCCGGCAAGGGGCATGTGATTTCCACGCGCCACGTGATCCGTCATGCGCCGTGGCATATCGTTGTCTTTTCACTGGGCATGTATTTGGTCGTGTACGGCTTGCGCAATGCGGGCTTGACGGCGTACCTGACGGGCATGCTGAACCACTTTGCGCAGTACGGCGTGTGGGGCGCGGCCATGGGCACGGGCGTGCTGACGGCCTTGCTGTCGTCCGTCATGAACAACCTGCCGACGGTGCTGGTGGGCGCGCTGGCCATCGACCCGACGACGGCGCAGGGGGCCGTGCGCGAAGCGATGATCTACGCGAACGTCATCGGCAGCGACCTGGGGCCGAAGATCACGCCCATCGGCAGCCTGGCCACCTTGCTGTGGCTGCATGTGCTCGACAGCAAGAATATCCACATTTCCTGGGGCTACTATTTCCGCGTCGGCATCGTGCTGACCGTGCCCGTGCTGCTGCTGACCCTGGCCGCGCTGGCGCTGCGCCTGGGGTAATGTCAGAGGCGAAAATAGCCAACTAGACGACCGGTCAGATTTTTTGCTATACTAGCCGCATGAGCAAAAAATCCTCCGCTGACATGCGCCAGCACCTGATCGACATCGCCAAGGCCCTGATGGCCGGGAAGGGCTATACGGCCGTCGGCCTGGCGGAACTGGTGGCGGCGGCCGGCGTGCCGAAAGGTTCCTTTTACTATTATTTCAAGTCGAAGGAAGAGTTTGGACTCGCCTTGCTCGATGACTATTTCAGCACCTATCTGCAAACGGTCGACGCCTTGCTGGCGGGGCCTGGCAATGCCCGTGAGCGCCTGCTGGCCTATTTTGACTACTGGAGCGCGACCCAGGCCAGCAGCGCCCCGGAAGGCAAATGCCTGGTGGTCAAGCTGGGCGCCGAAGTGTGCGACTTGTCGGTGGACATGGGCACCGTGTTGCAGTACGGCACGGGCGCCATACTGGAACGCCTGACGCAGTGCCTGGAAGAGGGGCATCTCGACGGTTCCGTGGCGACGACGACGCCGGCGCGCGTGCTGGCGGAATCCCTTTACCAGTTGTGGCTGGGCGCTTCCCTGATGGTCAAGGTCGCCAGGAGCGGCGGGCCGTTCGACGCTGCCATGTCGACCACGCAACGGCTGCTGTCGTAGCTGTTTTTTTACCGTTTTTTTAATTGGCAACTAGACGACCGGTCAGTTATTTCCGGGTTTTTCTCACAGAATATGAAAGCAATACGATGACCGAGCAGCATGAAAGCGATTTGTTCTCTCCCGTCAATCTGGGCGGGCTGGCCCTGGCGAACCGCATCATCATGGCGCCGCTCACGCGCAGCCGCATGCGCGACGATGGCGTGCCGCATGCCTTGCACGCCGAGTATTACGCCCAGCGCGCCAGCGCCGGCCTGATCATCAGCGAAGCGACGAATATTTCGCCCCAGGGGCGCGGCTACGCCCTGACGCCGGGCATCTGGTCGGACGAGCAGGTGGCCGGCTGGACGCTGGTCACCGATGCCGTGCATGCGGCCGGCGGCAAGATCGTCTGCCAGCTGTGGCATGTGGGGCGGTTTTCGCATGCCAGTCTGCAGCCGGCTGGCGCCGCGCCCGTTGCACCTTCCGCCATCCGGGCCGAGGGCAGCACCTACACCGCCAGCGGCATGCAGCCCGTGTCCATGCCGCGCGCGCTGGAGACGCAGGAAATGGCCGGCATCGTCGCGCAGTATGCACATGCGGCCGAATGCGCGCTGCGCGCCGGTTTCGATGGCGTCGAGGTGCATTCGGCCAATAGCTACCTGCTCGACCAGTTCCTGCGCGATTCGACCAACCGGCGCACGGACTCTTATGGAGGCAACATCGAAAACCGCGCGCGGCTGACCCTGGAAGTGACGCAAGCCGTGGTGAACGTCTGGGGCGCGCCGCGGGTCGGCATCCGATTGTCTCCCGTCACGCCCGATGCGGGCAACACGCCCGTCGACAGCGATGTGATGGCCACCTATGGCTACCTGATCGAACAGTTGAATCGCCATGGACTGGCCTATCTGCACTTCGTCGAGGGCGCCACGGCCACCTCGCGCGATGTGCCGGCAGGCGTCAACCTCGACGCGCTGCGGGCGCTGTTCAACGGTTCGTACATCGGCAACAACCATTACGACTTGCCGCTGGCGCTGGCGCGCCGCACGCAAGGCAAGGTCGATGCGGTGGCGTTTGGCCGTCCCTTCATCGCCAACCCGGACCTGGTGGCGCGCCTGCGCCATGGCGTGGCGCTGGCCGAGGCGCCGCGCGAGGCGTATTACGGCGGTGGCGCCAGCGGCTACACCGACTGGCCGGCAAGCCCGTACTGATTTCTTTTTCACCCACCCAAGGAGGGCAACATGAACAACACCACTTATGTGCAGGACTACCAGGCGATTGTCGCCGTGCTGAATCAATACAATGCGGGCGGGGCGCAGGCCGACAGCAGCATCATGCGCCCGGCGTTCAGCAGCCAGGCCACCATTTTCGGCGTCGATGGCGACGATAAACTGACGGGCGGGCCCATCGAGGGCCTGTTCGAGATCATCGACAGCGCCTTCCGGCCATCGCCGCAGGCGCAGGTGGCCATCGTGCGCGTCGATATCGTGGGCACGGCCGCCAGTGCGCGCGTCGACACGGACGATATCTCGGGTTTCCGCTTTACCGACTTTTTCAACCTGCTCAAGGTGCAGGGCGAGTGGAGCATCGTCAGCAAGATTTATCACACGCACGCGGGCGCCTGACGCACATGCGGATACAGGGGCGCCAGATGCTGTATCGTGTGGCGTCCAATGCCTGCGGGGAGAATGCATGAAATTGATACTGATAGGCGCCACCGGCCTGGTGGGACGCGAAGTGCTGCGCCTGGCGCTGATGGACGCGCGCGTCAGCAAGGTTGTGGCACCGGCGCGCAAGGCCTTGCCCGCGCATGCCAAACTGGAGGCGCCCCTCGTCGATTTCGATCACTTGCCGGCGGACGCACCCTGGTGGCAGGCCGACGCCGTCATCTGCACCCTGGGCACGACCATGAAGGTGGCCGGTACGCGACAAGTATTTTCGCGCGTGGACCATGACTATCCGCTGGCCGTGGCGCGCCTGGCGCTGGCGGCCGGCACGCGCACGTATGCGCTCAATTCCGCCGCCGGCGCCAACGCCGCCTCGCGCATCTTCTACAACCGCGTCAAGGGCGAGCTGGAACGCGACCTGGAAGCGCTGGGCTTTGCCTCGCTCACGCACGTGCGCCCCGGCCTGATCGGCGGCGAGCGCGATGAGGCGCGGGCGGGCGAAGGCGCGGCATTGCACCTCCTGCGTGTGCTCGGTCCCGTGCTGCCCGCGCGCTGGCGCATCAATCCGGCGCCGCGCATCGCCCAAGCCTTGCTGGAGGCGGCCATCGCCGCTGCGCCAGGCGTGCATGTGGTGACGTCGGAACACCTGTTGTGAAGGGCGGAGCCGTATAATTTCCCTTCCTGTTTTTGAAAGGATATCAATGCAGACAGTACGTCCTTACCGGGCCAGCGACCGCGATAGCTGCCTGGCGCTTTTCGACGGCAACACGCCGCGCTTTTTCGACCCGTCGGAGCGCGCCGGCTTTGCCGCCTGGCTCGATACATCGACGCACCCGTATCTGGCCATCGAACGCGACGGGGACATCGTCGCCTGCGGCGGCCATGCGCTGGATGCGGGCGGCACCGTCGCCAGCCTGTGCTGGGGCATGGTGGCGCAGGATCTGCACGGCCAGGGAGTGGGCCGCGCGCTGACGCAGGCGCGCCTGGACGCCATCCGTGCAATGCCTGGGGTCGCCAGCGTGAGCATGCATACCAGCCAGCACACGCAGCGCTTTTATGCGCGCTTCGGCTTTCAACCAGTCAAGGTGACGCCGGATGGCTTCGGGCCCGGCATCGACCAGTGGGATATGGTCCTGTCCCTGAAAAGCAAGGAAGCTGAACGTGGCCATATCGCCGCCGTGCCACTGGAAAAGGCGTATCGCCTGCTCAATCACGGCCCCTCCATCCTTGTCTCGGCGCGCCATGGCGGCACCGACAACGTAATGGCCGCCGCCTGGGCCTGCGCCCTCGATTTCGCGCCGCCGAAACTCACCGTGGTGCTGGACAAGGCCACGCGCACGCGCGCGCTGGTCGAGGGCAGCGGCACGTTTGTCATCCAGGTGCCGACGGCGGCACAGCTACAGCTGACGCACGCCGTGGGCACGCACAGCCTCGATGCGCAGCCCGATAAACTGGCGCGCGCCGGCGTGCAGCTGTTTCACATGGAAGGTTTTGATGTGCCGTTCGTGGCGGGATGCTCCGCCTGGCTGGCGTGCCGTTTGATCCTTGAACCGCACAATCAGGCCGCGTATGACCTGTTCATCGGCGAAGTGGTGGGCGCCTGGGCCGATACGCGCGTGTTCCGCGACGGGCACTGGCATTTCGAGGAGGCCGATCCATCCTGGCGCAGCCTGCACTACATCGCAGGCGGGCGCTTTTATGCAATTGGGGACGCGCTCGATGCTACCCCGCTCTGACCCGCTGGCTGGCCAGGCTGCCGCCACGCCGCTCGTCATCATCGCCAGCAGCGGCACCGGCGGCGACATGCAGCCCTTCATCGCGCTGGCGCAGGGCTTGCAGCAACGGGGCCGGCGCGTGCTGCTGCTGGTGCCGGGCTGGCAGGAAGCGGCCGCGCAGGCCTCAGGGCTGCCGTATCGCACCTTTGGCAGTGCGGCAGAGGGCCAGGCCATGCTGGGCGATCCGGGCCTGTGGGATGAGCGCAAGGGCTGGGGCTTGGTGTGGCGCGGCCTCGTGCCGCACCTGGGCGCCTTGCGCAACGTCGTGCACGGCTTGCCGGACGGTGAAGCTTGCGTGGTGCTGTGCCACCCCTTCCTCGTGCCGATGGCCGCCCTGGCACGCTCGGCACGCCCGGGCCTGCGCATCGTCGCGGCCTATCTCGCGCCATCGAACCTGTGCAGCAGCCATGATTTCCTTGCGGCCGGCTCGCTGCGCATTCCCGCCTGGGTGCCGCTGGCCTGGCGCCAGGCCCTGTGGCGGCTGATCCACCGCCGCATGGTCGACCCGGTGCTGCTGCCTGGCCTGAACGGGGCGCGCGCGCAGCATGGACTGCCGCCTGAAGCGCATTTTTTTGCGCACATGCTGGCCGCGCCGGATGCCTCGCTTGGTCTGTTTCCCGCTTGGTTCGCCGCCCCGCAGGCGGACTGGCCGCCGCATTTCGCGCAAGCCGATTTCACCAGCGCCGCCATGCATGGCGCTGCAGCGCTGCCGCCAGAGCTGGAACGTTTTATGGGCGAGGGCGAGCCGCCCATTGTGTTTACGCCCGGCACCGGGCATCAGCACGCGCAACGTTATTTCAGCATCGCCCTGAAAGTCTTGCAGCGGCTGGGGCGGCGCGGCCTGTTCCTCACGCCCCATGCGGCGCAGGTGCCGCAGCACTTGCCCCAAGGCGTGATGTGGCAGGCGCACGTGCCGTTTGCGGCGCTATTGCCGCGCGCGGCGGCCGTGGTGCACCACGGCGGCGTCGGCACCAGCGCGGACGCCTTCCGCGCGGGTATTCCGCAACTGATCGTGCCGTTTGCGTACGACCAGTTCGATAACGGCTGGCGCGCCAAACGGCTCGGTGTGGGGGATGTCTTGCTGGCCAGGCGCTTGTCGGCCGGGCGCATGCAGCGGCAGCTGGCGCGCTTGCTTGCCGCGCCCGAGGTCAAACTGGCGTGCGGTGATGTGGCCCGCCAGATGGGGCAGGGGCTGGCGCCATCGCACCTGCTCGACCATGTCGAAGCGGCGCTGCGCGTCGCTCCCTGAACTGGCGCTGGCTGCCAGGCTGGCTTACGGCCATATTTATGGCGAATTGCGCGGAGTATCATCGAGGGCGATGACCCGGTCGTTTGCGCCGGGCACGCAGCCGTCGGCGATCGGTTCCCAACCCCGGTGCACCACCACCTGCTTGCCGTCGTGACAGATTTCCACACGCTCGCTGGCGGGCAGGCGCTGGCGCGTGAACGCTTCCAGGCTGGCCGGCAGGCTCACTTCCAGCTGCATCGTGCCGATGGCTTCCGGCGGGTGGTCGTCCATGTGCACCAGGGGGACGAAAATCGAACCGAGCATCAGCCAGCGCGCACCCACGTCGACGGGGGCGGGCGCATAGGGCGCCGCGCGCAGCCAGTCCTGGGCGCGGGCGCGCAAGTCGCTGCCCGCGGCCAGCTCGCCCCATGCGGCGGCCAGCAATTCCACCACCCACTGATTGCAATTCTGGTATTTCAAATTGAAGGCATACGCGTTGGCGCTGTAGCGGCCCGCCAGCAATTGCTGCACCCGTACGGGGTCGAGCAGGGCGCGGCGCAGGGGCGGCACGGTTTCCGCCGGCAGTTTCACGAGAGAGATGTAGCCGAGCGATGGGTTTTCCGTGCCCATGGCGAAACCGGCCGTACCCTGGTCGAAGATGCGCGGGCGGCCTTCGTCGCAGGCGTAGTACAGCTGGCGCGCGGACCAGCCATTGTCATTGTCGTGGCGCCAGGCCAGGGCGGCATGCGAATAGCGGATGCCGAAGCGGGCCAGGTCCAGGCCGGAGCGGCTGATCAGGGCCACGCTGCCTTCGCTGGCGGCCAGTTCCTCGCGCACCACGGCGGCAAAGCGCAACAGGCGATCCTGTTCCGTGGCCGTGAGTTCCTGCGCGCGGTCGCAAAAGCGCGCGGAGGCCAGCGAGCTGCCCGCATGGGCAGCGCCAGCCAGGGAGAGTGCGGCGCAGCCGGCCAGCAGCCGCGCGAGGTGCCGCAGGATCAAAGGCTGACGGGACGCGTGGCCATTTCGCCGTACCAGTCGTCGGCCAGCACCAGGAAGAAGGCGGCGCGCGTGTCGTTGCGCGAAAATTCGATGCCGTAGGCGCGGTTTTGCGCATGCACCACGTCACCCTGCGCCAGCTGTTGCTTGTCGAGCGCCGCCTGCGGCAAGTCCAGCACCAGCGGCGTTGCCGTGGCGTCGGCCTGCATGGTCAAACGCGTCATGCCGTCGCGGCCCGGCAAGGCGGCCACGTCGATGATGCGGTAAGGGCCATTGGCCACCTTATTGTCGCGCGAGGAGCTGTTGCTCGAACCGTTGAGCGAATCGGAAATGCTGCCGCTCGACTGGGAGCCGGCGCTGGAGGCCGAGGAAACGAAGCTGTCGGCGTTGGCGTTGCACGCCATGGTCAAAGCTGCGGCCAGGCCGAGCATGCGTAAGGAGGTAGTCAAGGCAGTTTTCCAGTGGACTGAGTAGCCGTAGCCATTACATCAATGAAAGCGGGCCGGGTCCATCCCGGCCAGCGTCATCATAGCAGATCGGCCATCAGCTGAGCAGTACCTCTATCAGGGCTTTTGCTTCGGCCGACGGCTGCGTGCGCAGCGCCTGCAGCACGGGATCGTGCTCCAGATAGGCTTGCAGCGGCGCGCTGACGGTGACGCTGGCCTGCGGTAGCGGCGAGGCAACGGGCGCCAGCGCCTTGGCCAGCAACAGGGTGTCGCGCAAGCCTTCGGGCGGCAGCATGATGGTCGAGCCGGGCAAGGCATTGACGGCGTCGGCCACCGGCAGCGGCACGCCCAGCTGGCGCATCAGCGCGCGGCCGATCACTTCCAGGGTGGACGCCATCTGCGTTTCCAGGTGGGCGTACAGGCCCGGGGTCTTGTCGGCCTGGGCCAGCATATAAAAGCCGGCCACTTCATGCACGATGCCGGCGAACAGCGCCGTATCGGCATCCGTGTGCGTGACGGCGCCGGCTAGCGCATGCGCCAGCGCCGCCACATGCACGGTGTGCGCCCACAGCTGGGTGGCGCGGGCGCGCAAGGCTTCGTCGCGGATGCCCGCGTTCAGCTGGCGGATGACGGCCGCTGTCGCCAGCGCATACAGGTTGCGGTGGCCCAGCCGTTCGACGGCAGCGCGCACGCTGGTGATGGCGGGCGCCAGGCCCGGCGCGAACAGGGCCGAGTTGGCCAGCGCCACGGCGCGCGCCGACAAGGTCGGTTCGCACAGCAGCAGCCGGCTGATGTCGGCCGAGTGGCAATCGGGGTTGGCCAGTTCCTTTTGCAGGAGCAGGGCCGTATTGATGCTGGTGGGAAAAGCCAGGGTTTCCGTTTCGGCGCTGGCCAGGAGTTGCGCCAGGCTGCTGAGCGTGTTGACGTGCATGGAGAGGGGAACGGGAAGTAGCAATGCCCCCATATTATCAGGCAATCCGGCCCGCATGGCGCCCGGCTGCCTTTTCAGCTATGCGCCTGCCCGGGGGCAAGCTGTTGCGCGGCGTTGCCGAGGTCGGCAATGTCAAGGCAGCAGCAATGCATGCTGGCTGGCCGTATGGAAATCGCGCCAGACGCGGTTGATGGTGCTGTCTTCGCGGGCCGCATACAGGCCGCAGTAGGGATATAGCTCATCGACGGCTGCGCGGCACACCGCCACCAGGGTCAGCGAACTGGCTTGCACGGCCTGCATGGCGTCGTCGTCGAGCGCCGCGCCGGCGGCCACCGTTGCCCAGCTGTCGTCCAGCACGGCGTAAAAGCGTGCGCGGGCGGCGGTGAAGGCGTCTTTCTTGCCTTGCAGCATGGATACCACTTCCGGCACGTCCAGCAGCGGCAAGCCGGCGCGCGCATGCCGGCGGTGGCGCATGCATTCCTCGGCCAGCTCCATAAAATGGCTGGCCATGCCGGCCACGTTGGCGGCCAGGGTCACGTAGGCCAGTGAATAGAAGGGATAGCGGTACAGGGGGCCATCGGCCGTCGCGGTGTCGGGACTGATCGTAAAACCATGTTCCTTGCTGAGCCACTGGCCGTCGATGCGGTAGCTGTGCGAGGCGCTGGCGCGCATGCCCAGGCTGTTCCATGACGGCACCAGTTGCACCAGGGCGGCGGGCACCAGGAAGGCGCGGATGCGCGGTTTTCCATCCGCATCGAGCAGGCGCTGGCCATCGCGCTGCAGCCGGGCGTTCAGGGTGAAGTGGGTAGCCATCGGTGCGCCGCTGGCGTAGTCCCAGCTGCCTGTGATGCGGTAGCCGTCGCCTTCTTCCTCGGCGTAACCGGTGGCCGCGCCGCTGCCGCCCAGGCAGACGCGGGGCGTGCCGATGATGCTGCGCGCCATGTCGGGCGCCAGAAAGCCCGCGAACCAGCCGGCGCCCGCGCACAGGGTCAGCACCCAGCCCATGCTGCCGTCGACGGCGGCCACGGCTTCTTCCAGGCGCACCACTTGCGGCAAGGACAGTTCGGTGCCGCCCGCGCTGCGCGGCGCCAGCATCGTCAGCCAGCCGCGCCGGTGCAGCAAGGCTTGCTGGGCCGGATGCAAAAAGCGGACGGCGTCGGCCGCCTGGGCGTGGCGCGCGATGCGGCGCGCGTCGCGTTCGGAAAGGGTATCAACGGCAGTGTGCAGCATGGGCGGTATCCGGCAATGGCGAAGGCGGGCATTTTCGCACAGGGTGGGACCTTGCGGGCGCAAACCGGACCAATCGGCTGGCCGGAAGAGGTGAGGCATGCGTTTCAGGTCCATCCGTGTGGAAACGATGGAAGCCAGTATGGCCATGGCTTGCAGCAACGGTTTTGTGCCGGCAGTGAAAAATTTCCAATATGCAATGTTGGCAGGTAGAATATTTATTTTACCAATAGCGGCACCTTGCCCGTACGCCCGTCAGCGGCCTACGATTATCAAAAACACGCGTCCGTTGCGATGCCGGGCTGCGTCAGGCGGGCGAGAGCAAGACATGATTTTTGATCCAGTGCGTCTGAAGACAAACGGTTTTAACGCGGAAATGCTGGGCTATATGCTGGCACGCAGATACGATCCCGAGCGTCCCATGGGGAATGTTGCCAAGGGAGATCTTTCTGATGTGGTACTCACGTCGCTGCTGGGCTTGCATGAAACGGTTGCGCCCGTTATTCCCCGGGCGTTGAAGTGGATAGATAAGGCCATCGCGGATGACGAAGACTTCGGCGTTGACCCGAGCGCGCACCGCGCCACCTTGCACTGGGCCAAAGCCATCGGCGAATGGTTGCTGGATGGCACCAACGATGGTGGAGCATGGTATTGCGCCCGCGTACATGAGGAAGCCAAGTGGCGCTATGACAAGCGTCCGTGGCGCATGCGCGAAGTGGTGCGATGGGGGCTGGACGATTACATGGCGTTCGCCTACCAGGGCGGCGAGCACGACGAGGGCTCCGAGGCGGGCATCGATGTCTATGAGTACTGGACAGGCAAGCGCGCTCCCGTCTCCCTGAAAAAATTGCTGACGCCGCGCGAGTTCGCTTATGCGCTATGCCTGCACCGTACGGGAGGCCAGCGGTTTGACGAGGAAGAATTGTTTGCGGCAGGGCGCAGGATGCTGCAGGCCAGGCTCGAAAGCGAATGGCTGGTAAGAGGCCAGATCCTGCGGGCAGCGACCTGGTTGAAAATTGTGTACTGGCATCGCGATGAAAGCATGAGTCCATTGCAGGTTCTGCTGGCCGCTTATGAAAACCTGCAGCAGGTGACACGCCCGGATTTCGTGCCCATGGCTCGCTGACCTGGCTGTTCGCCGGCGCTGGCAGCAGGGCAAAGTAGTATCCTGGCGTTTTTCCTTGTCCCCTTGAGAAAGCATCCCCATGTCCCGTCTTCCCGACCCGCAATGCGCCGAGAAAGTCCGCGCCAGTTTTGATTTGCAGAACGCCATGACCTTGATCCAGGCCAGCCTGCCCGTGGTGGCGCATGGCAGCACGGAAATCCACGTGCCGCACTGGAGCGGCATCGAGCAGCAGCACGGCTTCGTGCACGGCGGCGTGGTGGGCATGATTGCGGACTCGGCCGCCGGCTACGCGGCCATGACCATGGTGCCGGACGGCGCATCCGTGCTGACGGTGGAATACAAGATGAATCTGCTGGCGCCCGCCGATGGCGAGAAGCTGATCGCGCGCGGCAAGGTGGTGCGCCCGGGCCGCACCCTGATCGTCACGCAGGCCGAAGTGTTCGCCGTGCGCGATGGCAAGGAAACATTGTGTGCCCTGATGCAGCAAACCATCATGGTGATGCACGGCAAGTCAGAAAAAACCTGATCCGTGCACCGGGCAACGACGGTCAAGCCGCCTTGGCTAGTCCCTCCGCTGCCAGCGCCGCCTTGACGCTGTCGCGCTGGGCCACTCTTGCCAGAAAGGCTTGCAGATGCGCCAGCGCTGACAAATCCACGCCCAGGCCTGGCGCCCAGCCCGTGATGACGAACAGGTAGGCGTCGGCTACTGTGAACGTGTCGCCGGTCAGGTAGGCCTGGCCTTCCAGGCGGCTGTCCACCCACTTGTATTTCTTGCCCAGTTGCTCAATGAACAAGGCCTTGGTGGCAGCGTCGATGCGGGAATCGAACAGGGGGCTGAACGACTTGTGCAGCTCGGACGTGATGTAGTTCTGCCATTCCAGCACCTTGTAGCGGGCCAGGCTGCCCACGGGCGGCAGCAGGTCCTGTTTGCCGGCCTGTTCGGCGATGTACTGGGCGATGACGGGGCCTTCGCTCAAGGTCGTGTCATCGTCGAGGGCCAGCAGCGGCACCTGGCCTTTCGGGTTGAGTTCGTAGTAATTGCCGCCTTCCTGCGTGCGGTGCTGGCCCAGGTCGACCTTGACCAGGGTGAACGGCGTGCCCGTTTCGCGCAGGATGATGTGCGGTGCCTGCGAGCAGGCGCCCGGCGAGTAGAAGAGTTTCATGGCGATCCTTGAACAGGTGGGAAAGAAACCACTATAGTCCCGCGCCGCCGCGCGGTAAACGCGTGTTCGTGCGGTCACTGTTCATGCCCGGTGAAGGATTGCGCTGGCTCAAACCCGGGGATAGCGCAAGGTGTCGAGCAGCAAGGTAAACGCGGGCGAGGAGTGGCGCCGGCTCGGGTAATACAGCTTGTAGCCCGCATACGTGGGACACCAGTCGTCCAGCACGCGGATCAAACGGCCATCGGCCAGGAAGGGCCGGACGACATCTTCTGCCATGCAGGCCACGCCCATGTTGTTGTAGATCAGCCGCCCAGTGTGGGCAGGCGCATGTTGAGGCAGTTGTGCGCCATCAAGTCCTGCGGCGTGGCGGGCGGCGCATGGAGGGCGAAGTAGGCGGGCGAAGCGACGACGGCCATGCGGAAATCCGGGCCGATGGGCATGGCATCATGTCCTTGGCCACTTGCTCGCCCAGGCGCACGCCCGCGTCGCAGCGCGCGACCACGATATCGGTCATGCCATTGTCGACGACGACTTCGATGTTGATGTCGGGGTAATGCGGCAGCAATCTGGCGATGGCCGGCTGCAACATCGTCAGCGCCGAGTGTTCTCCCGCGCTGATGCGGATGTTGCCGGCCGGCTTGTCACGCCGCTCGCTGAGCAGGGCCAGTTCTGCCTCGATCTCGTCGAAGCGGGGCGCCACCGTGCGCAGCAGCTGTTCGCCCGCTTCCGTGGGCGACACGCTGCGCGTGGTGCGCACCAGCAGGCGTAAATCGAGCCGTTCTTCCAGCGCGCGCACGGCCTGGCGCAGTCGGCGGCTATCCTGGCGCCATCTACCCTGGCCTTGCTGCAAACCACGTTTGCGGAGGGGCGCGAGCGCACGCGCCCCTCCGCCCTGTACAGCGCCGTGGCGGGCATCGCCGCCAGCTCGACCTTTGGCATGGCGGCCCTCGTGCATGGCCTGATCCGTTCGGCCGGCGCCGGCTGGGGCGACGCGCTGACGCAAGGCGCGCTGGCAGCGGGCTTGCTGTTGCTGGCCGCTTTTATCCTGATCGAGCGTCGCGCCGCGCAACCCATCCTGCCGCTACACCTCTTTGCCTATAGGCAACGCAATGCCGCGTACGGGGCCAGGGTGCTGTTCATGGGGGCCATGATCGGTTTTTTCTTTTTCACCACGCAATTCCTGCAAGTGGTGCTGCGCTATTCGCCATCCTTGACGGGCCTGGCCTTCCTGCCCATGACCCTGCTGGGCATGGCATGGCTGAGCCGCGTGGGCGCGGGCCAGGTGGCGGGTGTGCCGCTGCTGGCGCACCGCGTGACGCTTGCCCTGGGCAGCGCGGCCGTCATGCTGGCGCTGGCCTTGCTGCTGGTGCTGTCATGCCGCCGCAGCGGCTGACCACTCGCGCAGCAATTGCCCGAACGCTTCGGCCGCCGTCGTGCTGCTGGCGGCGCGCCAGACGAGCTGGAACTGGGCGGCGGGCAGGGCGGGCAAGCCATGCTGGCCATCGATGACCACCATGCCTGGCTCCAGGTCGCCTTGCGGCAAGGCCGTGATGGCCAGCCCGGCCAGCACGGCGGCGCGCAAGCCCTGCTGGCTGGGCGAAGTGAACGCCACGCGCCAGTCGAGGCCGGCGCCGTCGAGGGCGTCGACGCCCACTTGCCGGTGCATGCACGGTGCTGGCGAAAACGCCAGCGGCAGCGGCGCCTGGCCGTCGTGCTGGAAATCCTGCGCCGCCGCCCAGACGAAGCGCGTGCGGCGCAGCACGGCCGTGTCATCTTGCCCGTCCGCCAGGGTCATGACGACGGCCAGGTCCAGCGCATCGGCGGCGACCAGTTTTTGCAAGTCAAGATAGGTGCCCACCGTGACATCCAGGCGCACGGCGGGAAACAGGTGCGCAAACTGCGCCAGCAGGGCAGGCAGGCGCGCGCCCATGAAATTTTCCGGCACGCCGAAGCGCACGGCGCCCACAATTGCGGAACGCTGGAAGCGCCGCGACAGCGCATCCTGGGCCGCCAGGATCTGCCGCGCGTGGCGCAGGAAATCCTCGCCATCTTCCGTCAGGCGCAGGCTGCGCGTCGTTCGCAGCAGCAGCGCGGCGCCCGCTTGCTCTTCCAGGCGGCGGATCTGGTGGCTGATGGCGGACTGGCTCAGGTGCAGCCGTTCGGCGGCGCGCGTAAAGCCGCCCGTGTCCTGGACGGCCACAAAGGCGCGCAGCAGGGCGGTATCGAAATCCATGACGACTAACTCCCGTGATTCATGATGAAAATGAATGAATTGTACAAAATTTTATCATTTCCCTCATGAATCGACTTTTTTTAGAATGCTCACTCGCAGTGCCCCGGCACCACGCACTCCTCCATGACTACCGAAAGCTAGGCTTCGATGCACCTGACTACTTCGCAACAAAATGCACTGACCCTGGCCGCCGTGTGCCTGGCCTCGCTCATGTTCGGGCTGGAAATTTCCAGCGTGCCCGTCATCTTGCCCACCCTGGAAACCGTGCTGCATGGCGATTTCAAGGACTTGCAATGGATCATGAATGCCTACACCCTGGCTTGCACCACCGTGCTGATGGCAACAGGCACACTGGCCGACCGCTATGGCCGCAAGCGCTTCTTGCTCGCCAGCCTGGCCCTGTTCGGCCTCAGTTCGCTGGCATGCGGCTGGGCCGGCAGCACGCGCGTGCTGATCGCCGCGCGCGCTCTGCAAGGCATGGCCGGCGGCGCCATGCTGATTTGCCAGGTGGCCGTGCTGTCGCAGCAGTTCCCTGCCGGCGCCGCGCGGGGCAGGGCGTTTGGCGCCTGGGGCATCGTGTTTGGCCTGGGTTTGGGCTTCGGCCCCATCATCGGTGCCGCCATCGTCGCGCTGTCAAACTGGCAGTGGGTATTTCTCGTGCACGGCCCGCTGGCCGTCGTCGCGCTGCTGCTGGCCGGCCTGGGCGTGAGCGAATCGCGCGACCCGCAGCGGCGCAAGCTGGACGTGGCGGGCATCGCCACCCTGTCGCTGGCCGTGTTCAGCCTGGCGTGGTGCCTCACGCAGGGGCCGGCGCTGGGTTTCAATGACCCCCGCACGCTGGCCAGCCTGGCCGTGGCGCTGGTCAGCCTGATGCTGTTTGCCGTCATCGAACGCCGCCAGGCGGAGCCGATGATCGATTTCAGCGTATTTCGCATCCGCCGTTTCTCGGGCGCGTTGCTCGGTTCGGCGGGCATGAACTGCAGTTTCTGGCCGCTCATGATTTATCTGCCCCTGTACGTGCAACATGGCCTTGGCTACAGCAGCCTGGGCACGGGACTGACCTTGCTGGCCTACACCTTGCCCACTTTGCTCGCGCCGCCCCTGGCAGAGCGGCTGGCGCTGCGCTACCGGGCCGATGCGGTGATCCCTGCCGGCTTGCTGGCCATCGGCCTGGGTTTTTTGCTGATGCTGTGGGGCAGCCATGCTGAAACTGCCAGCTGGCTGACGATCTTGCCCGGCTGCCTCCTGGCCGGCACGGGCCTGGGCCTGACGAATACGCCCGTCACCAACACGACGACGGGCGCCGTGCCCGGTGAACGGGCCGGCATGGCGTCGGGCATCGACATCAGCGCGCGCATGGTCAGCCTGTCCATCAATATTGCGCTGATGGGCTTTATCCTCGTCGAAGCCATCCAGTCCGCCTTGCGGCCGCATCTGCCCGGCGGACTGGACGCAGCCACCCTGCGCACCATGGCGGAAGGTTTATCGGCGGGCAAGGGCACCAACGCGCTGCCGGCCGGCGTGGCGAAACTTGCGTTGGCACATGGTTTTGGCGCCGTGATGCTGTACGGCGGCGTGGCCGCCTGCCTGTTCGCCGTGGCCAGCTGGCTGGTGTTTGGCGCCGGGCGGGCGGGTGCGCTCAGGCCGGGGAGGCTATAATCTGGGCACGTTGGCAGGTGTTGCTCAACGTCATTACGAGGCCGCCCATGCATAAACTGATTTCCGAACTCACCCGCCTGTATCTATTCGATGAACAGCAGCACTATCTGGAGGCGGATGGCGGTGCGCAGCCTTTGACTCCGGCCGTGCTGGCGCGCCATCTGTCGGGCGAGCAGACGGTGGCCGTGCCGCTGGTCAGCGATGCCAGCCATGGCGGCCTGACGCGCGCGTTGGTGCTGGAGTTTGGCGGCAAGGGCGGCGGCGAAGCGCACTGGAATGCGCTATGCAAGATCGCCAATGCCGTGCAGCATGAGCTGGACTTGCCGGCGCCCGCCGTCAGCATCTCGGGCACGGCGTTCCAGTTATGGCTGTCGCTGGCCACGCCCGTGCCCGTCGCCCAGGCGCGCCAGTTCGTGCAGCTGCTGCGCTCCACCTTTTTACCCGCCTCAACCGACATCCTCGCCGCAGCACCGCCCGCCGACGTGGCGCAGGTGGCGCTGCCGCCATGCCTGCAGCCATCGGGCAAGTGGGCCGCCTTCATCCACCCCAGCATGGGCGCCGCCTTTGTCGATGAGCCGGGCCTGGACATGCCGCCGCCGCCAGCCGCCCAACTGGGCTTCCTGGAAAGCTTGCGCAGCATCAACCCGGCCCAGTTCACGCAGGCGCTGGCGAAGTTGCAGGGACATGCGGGGCTGGCCGATGCCGTGCCCGTTGCCGCGCCATTGCCGGCGGTAAAGCCCGTTACGCAGCCAGGCCTGCTGTTGCAGGACGCCACCCTGGAAGATATCGTGCGCTGGCTGCACGCGCGCAATATCGAACCCACCTTCCGGCACCGGCTGCCGTAGGCGACGCGCCGTGAAAAAAATTCTGCTCATTGCTGCGCTATTCCTGGCTGGTGGCGTTCCTGTCCCATCGCTTGCCGCCGACGCCGCGCCCGTGGTCGCCATCGAGAATGCCTTTTCCCCCGATGGCGGGGCAGAGGCGCTGGTTCTCAAGGTCATCGATAGCGCGGCTTCGACGATCCGGCTGGCCGCCTATTCGTTCAGTTCGCCCCGAGTGGTCGAGGCCTTGCTGAACGCGCGCCAGCGGGGCGTGGACGTCAGGGTGCTGGTCGATGCGCGGCGCAATGAGCGCAAGAACAGCCGGGCCGCCTTGAACCGGCTCGTCGAAGCAGGTATCCCCACGCGCGTCATTTCCCGCTACGCGCTGCATCACGACAAGTACATCGTTGCCGATGGCGTGACCGTGCAGAACGGCAGCTTCAATTACACGGCCGATGCCGCTACCGCCAACAGCGAAAATGTGCTTGTCGTGTGGCATAGCGCGCGCCTGGCGCAATCGTATCTGGCGCACTGGGAAAACCGCTGGGCCAGCGGCATCGACTATGCGCGCTTGCCGGCGGCGGCACCTGCACCGCTGCCGTAATCATTATCCCTGCGTGCGCAGCCAGTCGAACACTTGCCCGACGATGGCCGAACGGGGGTGTTCCGCCACGCCAGACAGCCACCAGGTCGCGCCGGGCACCCTGGGATAAGCGGGCAAGATGTGCAGCAGGCCGCGCGCCAGGCTGGCATCCACCAGCAGGCGCGGCAGGCAGGCGATGCCGCGCCCGTCGAGCGTGGCGTCCAGCAACAGGCGCGCATCGTCGTAGATGGCCCGCTTGCGAAAGCGCGCCAGCGGCCCCAGGAACAGGGGCGCCGTGGCGTCGCCCGTCAAGCTTTCTTCCAGGCACACCAGATCCGCGTGTAAATGATGTTCATCTTGCGGCACGCCGGCCAGCCGCGCCGCCAGTTCGCTGTTCGCCACCAGTACCCATTCATCGTGCAGCAGCGGGATTTCCTGCAAGTCCGCTTGCAAAAGGGGGCGGTCGCCGATGGCGATGTCGACGTCGATTTCGTCGACGAAGCGGGCGCTCTCATCCACCGACAGCAGCAAACACAGTTCGGGCAGCTGTGCTTCGAGTGCCCGCAACCGGGGCTGCAGCCAGCCGTGCAGCACGGGCGCCGGGCACACCAGCACCACGAGACCCGGATCGAGGTAGGTGGCGATGCGCCCCAGGCCGCTGCGCAGCACGGTCATCGAACGCTGTACGCTGCGCAGCAACACTTCACCCGCCACCGTCAGCTCTACGCCCCGCCCGGCGCGGCGGAACAGCGGCTGCTTGACCTGTTCTTCCAGCAATTGCACCTGGTGGCTGATGGCCGACTGCGTCACGTGCAGCTCGTCGGCTGCGCGCGAGAAATTGCCGTGGCGGGCCGCCGCTTCGAAACCCAGCAACAGCTTCAGAGAAGGAATGCGATGTTCTGACATATGAGAAAACCTAATGAATTAAGGCAAATCATATCATTTGTTTTCATATCTTGATCCCTCCACAATGCCGTGCATGCCAATTGGTCCGCCACGGTGCGCGGTGCTGGCTCACTTTAAAGGATGAATCATGAATACACGTCGATATTTCTTGCGCCATTGCATGGTGGGAGGCAGCGCGCTGGCCATGGGCGGCATGCTGGCCGCTTGTGGTGGCAGTGCGCCGGAAACTGGCCCGGTTGCGCCAGCGCCGCCCGTCATCAGTGGCGGCGGCATCAAGCCGGCCGACGGCTGGTGCATGCCCGACGAGGCCGAAGCGCACAGGGCGACGTGGATGGCGTACGGCGCCTCGAGCGCCGTCTGGACGCGCGCGCAAGTGCCGCAGGTGCAGCAGGCGCTGGTGCGCATCGCCAACGCCATCGCCGCTTACGAACCCGTCAACATGCTGGTGCGCCCGTTTGAACTGGCCAGCGCGCGGCAATTGCTCGATGCACGCGTCACCCTGATTCCCGCCGAACTGGACGACTTGTGGATGCGCGACACAGGTCCCGTCTTCGTGCGCAAGACAACCGGCGAACGGGCCGGCGTGAAATTCAATTTCAATGGCTGGGGCAACAGGCAGCAGTCCGGCAAGGATGGCCTGGTGGCCGACGTGGTCGCTGCCCAGGCGCAGGTGCCGCTGCTGGCCACGCGCCTGGTGCTGGAAGGGGGCGCGCTGGAAGTCGATGGCAAGGGCACGGCCATCATCACGGAAAGTTGCGTGCTGAACAGCAATCGTAACCGGGGCTGGAGCAAGGCCGACTGCGAAGCGGAACTGCGCCGCCTGCTGGGCATCCGCAAGGTGATCTGGCTGCCTGGCATCAAGGACAAGGACATCACGGATGCCCACACGGATTTCTATGCCCGCTTCGTGCGTCCCGGCGTGGTGGCGGCGCACCGCGAGATGGACCCGGAATCGTACGACTACGCGCTGACCCGCCGCCACCTGGAGATCTTGCGCGGCGCCACCGATGCCGATAATCAGCCGCTGCAGATCGTCGTCATCGATGGGCCTGAGAAAATTCGGCCTGGAAACAACCCGAACACCTTCGCCGCCGGCTACATCAATTACTATGCCACCAGCAGCGCCATTTTTATTCCCGAATTCGGCGATGCGCAAGCGGACGCCAGCGCCAGGGCGCAGTATGCGCAGCTGTATCCGGGGCGCGCCGTGATCCAGATCAATATCGACCCCATCGCGGCCGGAGGCGGCGGCATCCATTGCACCACGCAACAGGAAATTGCATAAAGGAGAACAGCATGCAACGACGACATTTCCTCTCGGGCGCCCTGGGCCTGGCGGCCGGCGCCGCCGTGGGCTTGCCCGCCCTGGCGGCAGGCGCGGGCTGGCGCATGCCGGACGAAGGCGAGCGCCACGCCGCCACGTGGATGGCCTTTGGCGCGAATGACGAGGTGTGGGGCAAGCGCCTCAAGGCGGGCGCGCAGGCGAACCTGGCGCGCATCGCGCAAGCGATTGCCAGCGTCGAACCCGTGCACATGCTGGTCAACGAGGAAGACTACGACGTAGCCGCGCGCCTGTGCGGCAACAAGGTCAAGCTGCTGGTGCAGCCCATCGACGACCTGTGGATGCGCGACACGGGACCCGTCTTCGTCAGGAAGGCGGGCGGCGCGCTGGCGGGCGTGAATTTCAATTTCAATGGATGGGGCGAAAAGCAGGACTATGACGATGATGCGCTGGTGGCTGGTTTTGTTGCCGGGCGCGCCGGCGTTGCCGTGCTGGAAAGCAGCCTGGTACTGGAAGGGGGCGGCATCGAAGTCGATGGCCAGGGCACCGCCATCATCACGGAAAGCTGCGTGCTGAATGCCAACCGCAATCCCGGCGTCGGCAAGGCACAGTGCGAGCAGGAATTGCGCCGGCTGCTGGGCATCGAGAAAGTCATCTGGCTGCCAGGTATCGCGGGCCAGGACATCACCGATGGCCACACGGACTTTTATGCCCGCTTCTGCGCCCCCGGCGTCGTCGCGGCCGGCTTTGAAAGCGACCCGTCCTCTCCCGAGCGCGCCGTCACCCAGCGCCACCTCGACATCCTGCGCAAGGCCACGGACGCCCGCGGCCGTCCGTTGCAGGTGGTGGTCCTGCCCGGCCCGGGCCATGTGCGCCCGCAATATGAAAACAAGGATTTCGCCGCCGGCTACATCAATTTTTATGTCTGCAACGGCGCCGTGCTGTGCCCCGAATTCGGCGACGCGACAGCCGACCGCAACACGAAAGCCATCTTGCGCGAACACTTCCCCGGGCGCGACATCGTGCAGTTGAACATCGACGCCATCGCGGCCGGTGGTGGCGGCATCCACTGCACCACGCAGCAGCAGCCGGCGTGAGCGTGGACGGGCCGAGGGGAATCGGCTGCTTTCCTGGCGCGCGTCTCGTGTAAGATTCGCCAGCCGGCGCCGTTATGCGCTCACAAGAATGGGAAGAAAATGAATAGCTGGTCTCCTCGCACCGTCCGCGGACTGCTTTTTTGGGTATAGGCATGTGTGCTTTCAAATTGCAGCCAGTGATGACTGCAGCCTTGGCAAGCTCATTATTCTGGTCCGGCTTGTCGCAAGCGGGATTGAGTCTGGTCGGCATGGTCAGCCTGGCTGCTGGCGTTTATTTGCTGGCGACTCGGTATAAAAAATAAGATACGGGGCAGTCATCTGTCCAATGGTAGCCGCGCCCGGCAATCCCGTCTCGCATGCCTGCGCCATGCACAGGCCCTCAAGCCATCCCGGCGGCGTTGCAGGTCAACGCCATCCTGAAATCAGCGCACCATCAGCGTGCCATTTCCCGCGCCAAGGTGGCCACCAGCTGCGCCGCCTCCATTTCCCGCGCCAGCGGCGCGCCCTGGCCGGCCCATAGCGCGGCAAATTCGCTGTCGACGTGCTGGCTTGCTAGCGCGTTCAGTTGCTTGGCGGCATCGTAGGCGACGGGATAGTCGGCCGGCGGCGGGCTGCCTGGCGCTTCGCCATGTTCGATCAGGCGGTTCACCATGCCGCGCGCCAGGCGGCCCGAGAGCACGCTGGTCAGGCGGGTGGCCGCCGCCCGCCCGCTTTTCAGCTTGGCGCGGTAGCCCGCATTGGCTGACGATTCCGGGCACAGCACGAACGCCGTGCCCAGCTGTGCGGCCACGGCGCCCAGGTCCAGCGCGGCGCGGATGCCTGGGCCATCCATGATGCCGCCGGCGGCGATGAGGGGCAGGGTGGTGCTGCCCGCCAACAGGCGCAGCAGCACGGCAGTGCTGTGGCGCTCGTCCGGCGCTTGCGGGTCGAAGACGCCGCGATGGCCGCCCGCTTCCACGCCTTGCGCCACGATGGCGTCGACACCCGCCTGTTCGATCAGCGCCGCCTCGCGCAGATTGGTGGCCGTGGCCATGGTGTAGATGCCGGCCTGGCGCAGGGCGGCGATTTGCTGCGCCGTCGGCAAGCCGAAATGAAAGCTGACGACGGCGGGACGCTGTTCCAGCAACAGGGCGAATGCCGCCTCGTCGCCGATAAAGGTTTGATAGATCTCGTCGAGTTCCACTGGCACAGCCGCGCCCAGCTCCGCAAACAGGGGCGCCAAATGGGCCAGCCAGCCGGCCTCGCGCCGCGCATCCCTCACTGCGGGGGCGTGGCAGAATACATTGATATTGAAGGGCTTGGCCGTCAGCGCGCGCGTGTCTTCGATCATCTGGCGCGCCTGCGCCAGCGTGCCGGCACCGATGCCCAGCGAACCGAGGCCGCCCGCATTCGAGACGGCGGCGGCCAGGCGTGGCGTGGAGACGCCCGCCATCGGCGCCTGGATGATGGGAAACTGCAGGCCGAGGCGGTCGAGAAAGCGCTGGATTGAAGTCATGATGTTTCTTTCATCAAGTTGAGGATGCTGTATTTGATTCGTATTTTGAGAATATAATAGCACAATCATTTTCAACGAGAGAATACGATGGACTCGGAATCATTGCGGATTTTTTGTGCCGTGGCCAGTGAGCTGAGCGTCACCCAGGCCGCAGCCAGGCTGGGCCGCGCACCGTCCAGCGTCACCACGCGCATCCAGCAGCTGGAAGCCGATATCGGCGCCGAACTGTTCGTGCGCAAAAATAAACGCATGGCCCTGACGGCGGCGGGCGAGCGCTTTCTCGAGTATGCGCAGCGCCTGCTGGCGCTGGCGGAAGAGGCCCGGCATGTGGTCACGGGCGGGCGCGAAGGGGGCACCTTGCGCGTCGGCAGCATGGAAAGCACGGCGGCCAGCCGCCTGCCGGCGCTGCTGGCCGTGTATCACGCCCGCTATCCGGCGACGCGCCTGGCGCTGAGCACGGGGCCATCGCGGCCCCTGATCGAGCAGGTGCGCACAGGCTTGCTCGACTGCGCTTTTGTCGCATTGCCGCCGTCGTTCGGCGGCGGCGCCGCCTTGGCGGAGCTGGGCCTGGCATCGACAGCCGTGTGGCGCGAGGAACTGTGTTTGCTGCTGCCGGCCAGCGAAGGGCAGGCGCGCCGCGCCGTGGATGTGCGCACGCGCTCGCTGGCGGCGTTTCCGCAGGGATGCACCTACCGCAGCATCGCCGAAGATTTGCTGGGCATGGCCGGCAGCACGCAGTGGCGGGTGCAGGAGCTGAGTTCGTATCACACCATGATCGCCTGCGTGGCGGCCGGCGCCTGCGTGACCCTGCTGCCGGCCAGCGTGCTGGCGCTGTCCGATGCGCCAGCTGCCCTGAAGACGCTTTCCGCAGGGCAAGCCGACACTCTGCTGGTGTGGCGCGCGGGATTCGACGTGCCCGCCTTTCAACATTTGCGGGCGCAAGTGGGCGAGGTGGCGCCGTGAACGCGGCCGCCAGGCTGCGCGCGGCCATCGCCGCGGCGGCCATCCTCGCCATCGGCATGGGCTTCGGCCGCTTCGCCTTCACGGCCATCTACCCGCACATGCTCGGGGAGGGCGTGCTGACCTTGCGCGACGGCAGCCTGGCCGCCTCGGCCAACTATGCCGGTTACTTGCTGGGCGCCATCCTGTCCATGCGCGCACGGGCTCACAGCGCGCACCGGCTGTGCCTGTGGTCCGTGGCCGGTACGGCGCTGTGCCTGGGCGTGCTGGCCTTGACTATGCCCGTCTGGCTCATCGTGGCGGTGCGCGGCGTGGCGGGCGTTTTCAGCGCCCTGGCCATGGTGGCTGCCTCCTTGTGGCTGCTGGAACAGCGCCGGCATGCGCGCGGCGCGCCGCTGCTGTACGCGGGCGTGGGCGCAGGCATTGCCGTGTCGGCTGAATTGCTGGTGCTGGCATCGCACCTGGGCTGGCACAGCGCCGGCATGTGGCTGCTGCTGGCCGGTGTCACCGTGCTGGTGGGGCTGGCGGCTGTGCCCGCCATTGCCGCCAGTGGCCAGGCGACCCCGGATGCGCCGCCGCAATCTGCCGCATCGGCGTTGGCACCGGTGGCGCCCTGGCCGCTGGTGCTGATCTATGGGCTGGCTGGGCTCGGCTATATCGTCACGGCCACGTATTTGCCCGTGCTGGTGGGCGCGGCCTTGCCCGAGCTCAATTCCGCCCACGTGTGGGCCGTGTTCGGCCTGGGCGCGGCGCCCTCGTGCTTCCTGTGGCACCGGCTGCACGAGCGCCTGGGCACGCGCCGGGCGCTGCGGCTGAACTTGCTGCTGCAGGCGCTGGGCGTGGCCTTGCCCGTGCTGGCGCCCTCGGCCGCCGGTTATCTGCTCAGCGCCATCCTCGTCGGCGGAACCTTTGTCGGCACGGTGACCATCGCCATGCCGGCCGCGCAACGGGCCGCGGGCAAGGCAGGCGCCAACATGATGGCCATCATGACGGTGGTGTATGGCGTGGGGCAGATCGTCGGCCCCGTGCTGGCGGGCAGCCTGTATGCGCAGTCGCACAGTTTCAACAGCGCACTGTTGGCGGCGGCCGGCGCGTTGCTGCTGGCCATCGTTGTGAGCTTGCGGCTGTAAAAATCAGAGACCGAATGCGCAACGCATGAAGTCGCCCCGCAGCTGATTGACCCTGGCGGAATCGCGCGTGTAGTACAGCTTGTTCGTCAGCAGCACGGCATAGCGGCCGCGCCGGGGGCTGAGCCACAGCGCGGTGCCGGTGAAGCCCAGATGGCACCAGACGTCGTCTTCCGGCTCAGTACCTGCCGCCGGGTGCCAGAACAGGCCACGCGAGGGAGTCAGCGTGCCCGTCTGCACCGTCAGCGAGGCGCGCACCCAGTCGGCGTCCAGCACATCGCCGTGTCGTCCCGCTTGCGGCGCCAGCATCGCCCGCAGGAAGCGCTGCAGGTCAGGTACGTTCGAAAACAGCCCGGAGATGCCGCACACGCCGCCCAGCAGCCGGGTCGAGAAATCATGCGTCACGCCGGAAAGGTGGGCGCCCGCCTGCTCGCAATACTCGGTCGGCGCGACCTGCTTGCCATGCGCAGCTGCCAGCGGGCCGAAGCCCGTGGCGGCCATGCCCAGTGGCCGTAAAATGTGTTCTTCAAGCACATGGTCCAGTGGCAGGCCCAGCAGCCGTTCAATGACCAGGCCGAGGATCAGGGCCGCACGGTCCGTGTATTCCACGGCCTGGCCTGGCGTGCCTTCCAGCGGCTCGCGCAGCACGCCGCGCACGATATCGTCGTACACCTCGCCATAGCTGGCGCGCAGGCGGGCGCGCAGCGGCAAGCCGGCCGTATGGGTGAGCAGCTGGAAAATGGTGATGGGCGCCAACGCGTATCCTGTCGTGCCGGGCAGCACGTCGGCCAGGCGGCTGTCCAGGCGCAGGCGTTTCTGGTTCACCAGTCTGCCGATCAGTGACCAGACGCCGATGATCTTGGTCAGCGACGCGATGTCGAACAGGGTGTCGACTTGCATCGCGGCACTGGCGGGCTCGGGCGTGAGCCGTCCGGCCGCGCCCGCCACGCTATGGTGGACGGTGCCCACGGCCCAGGCCGCGCCTGGAAAAATGTGTTCGTGCACGCCGGCTTGCACCAGTTCTGCCAGTTGCCCTGTTATTTGCATGATGATTGTGCTGTTGTCGTCCTGTCATGATCTGTCACGTCCACCCCCAGCCAGCGCGCCACCGATTGCGCCACCCATTCCCCCTCGTCCAGCGGCAAGTCGTGGCCCGCGTCGCGGTGGATCAGGCAGTCCGCCTGCCAGGCGCGCGCCAGGCGCTGCGAGCAGCGGTGGTCGACCAATTGGTCTTGCGCGCAGGCCATCACCAGCACGGGCATGGCGGGGCGGCTGGCGGGGGCGTGGTAGCGGGCGGCCGACAGCAGCTGGCGCAGCGCGTTGCGCCGGCTGACGGGGTATTGCTGTTGATATGCACACCAGTCGGCCAATAGCGTGGGGTTGCCGCCGGCATGCCTGCGGCTGGTCAGGCGCAATATCAGCGCTTCCTGGCTGCCTGTGTCGCCCAGCAGCAGCTGGCGCAGCAGGGCGCCGTAGTTTTGCCAGCGCAGGCGCCGGTAAAACGGATTGAATGGCCGCATGCTGGTGTTGAGCAGCACGCAGCGCGCGATTTCCTGCGGGTAGCGGCTAGCCCATTCCACGGCCACCATGCCGCCCAGCGACAGGGCCAGCAAGTGGTACGGCGCGGGGATGCCCCGCGCCAGCAGTTCCTGGCGGCAGTCTTCCACCATGGCGGTCACGCGGGTGGCGCTGTCCTGGGCGTGGCGCCTGCCATTGCCGGGCAAGTCGGGCGTGACGATGTTGGCGCCGGGCAGGGCGCGCGCCAAGGTGGCGGGAAACTCGCCCCAATGGCGCTGTTCGCGCATCAGGCCGCGCAATAAAATCCAGGTGTGCGGCGTCATGATTCATACCATTGCATGAGCGCGCGCCGGCGCTGCGCCTTGCGCAGCAAGCCTTCCGGCATCCAGCGGCCGTGGCTGCTGGCGGCGCGCATGAGGAAATCGAACCAGACCAGGTGCCGCCGCAGCACGCGCTGCAAGCGGTGCGCGGCCGTGGGGTTGAAGATGCTGACCCGGTTGAACAGCTGGCGCGGGTTTTTCTTGACCCACAGCCACGAGCCCATTTCCAGCGTCAGCGGCAGGAACACGCGCCCGCTGTAACTGGTGCCGTTCAGGTACAGATAGTCCCACAGGTCGCCATGCGTGCGATATTGCCGGCTTTGCGGCTCGAACACATAGTTGTGGTTGGGGTAGCTCTGGCTGAACAGCTCTTCCAGCGCGCCGATCTCGGCCAGGTGCTCTATCGGCACCTTGGTATGTGCATGGGGAAACCAGATGCGGTCGCGCAAGCCGAAACCGGAATGGCAATCGAGGGCGATGCTGAACTGGCGCGACAGCAGTTCGCGCTCGACCAGGTCGCACACGGCCTGGCTTTCCGCCTCCATCGGCCCCTCCGCCGCCCCCCGGTACCAGGGCAGGCGGGCGCTGTAGCGCTGTCCTCCCAGCATGAACGGGACTTTTTCGCGCGCGCTCAGCGGCGCGTTGCGCATCAGGTCCACGCCGCGCGGATTGCAGCGCGTGGCTTGCCACATGCCGCCCGGATTGACCAGCGGCATGAACACCAGGCGCATGCTTTCCAGCTGCTGATGCAGGGTGGCGTCCCAGCGCAGGCGCGCGATCAGGCTTTCCAGGAAGGACAAAAGCACTTGCGTGCCGATGCGTTCGAGGCCGTGGATGCCGCCAAAAAAGCCCAGCACGGGCACGTCGGGGCTGGGGTTGCCCAGCGCGATTGTGTACACGGGAAATTCGCGCCCATCCATGGCGATGCTGCAGGGCGCGGCCACTTCCAGGTGGCTGCCGCCCTCGTCGATGAGGCGTTTCAGCATGACCAGCTCGGGCAGATTCTTTTCGATCATCAGGCGTCTGAAAGGGAAAGTGACAGCCAGTGTAGCCGAAATAGTTACCGCACCAGACGTCCCGCATGGCGAAATATATGGATGGCAAGCATGTCACGAAGCCGTCATTTTTTCTGTGTAGGCTATTGCAGTTGACGCAAGAATTGTTACTTGGTAATGCCTTGTTTCCACGCAGTTCCACCCTCACACGATAGCGACACGATAGCGATATGACAGGCAGCCCGGCATCCGTCCATGTGCTCGCGCTGGCAGGATACCTGGTACTGCTGGGTTTCCTTGCCGCGGTGGGGCCGGTGCGGGCGCAACCGGCCGAGGGTCCCGTGCTGCAGTTCGATATTGCCGCGCAAAACCTCGGCGATGCGCTCGACCTGTACAGCCGCCGCACGGGCATCGCCGTGCTGATGGACCAGCGCTACGCGCAGCGCCAGTCGGCCGCCGTGCGCGGCGCGTATGCGGCGGGCGCGGCCCTGCAAGTCTTGCTGGAGGGCACTGGCCTGCTATCGCGCCTGTCCGACGCGCAAGCCGTCATCGTGTATGCCCCGGCAAGCGCCTCTGCGACTGTAGCGGACTTGCCACAGGCCGCCGTCGTGGCCGCCGCCGACATACCCGGCGCCCTGCAGGGCGGCAGCGACCATGCGGCCTATGTGAGCCGGCTGCAGCATGTGCTCCTGGGACTGCTGTGCCGCGCGGCGCAAACGCGTCCCGGCGGCTACCGCCTGGCGCTGCAGCTGTATCTGAACCGCGCCGGCGTGGTGGACCGCGTGCACCTGCTCGACAGCACGGGACTGCGCGCGCGCGATACTGCCATCGCGCGCCTGGTGCTGGGCATGAGAGTGGGCGCGGGACCCTCGCCGTCGATGCCGCAGCCCGTCTCCATCCTGTTGCTGCCGCAAGGGCCGGGCAGCGAAGTCGATTGCGCCCCCAAGACAGCGGGTAGAAACGCCCCATGAGCATGCCCGACCTGCGCACCAAGCTCAAACGGCACCTCAGTTCGCGCTACGCCGTGCTGCGCTGGCGCCTCGAACGGGTGGTCGGCTGCAAGCACAATGCGGCCGATGCGCTGCAGGAAACCTGGCTGCGCCTCGAAGCGATGGTCGCACCTGGCCCCGCCGCCGCGCCCATCCACAATCCCGACGCCTATCTGCTGCGCATGGCGGCCAATATCGCCACCGATGCCTACCGCCGCGACCACATCATCGTCACCGAGCGCGAACGCGAAGAGCTGATGCACATGGCCGACGAGGCCGGCGACGACATCAGCGACCCCGCGCGCATCGTCTCGGCGCGGCTCGACGTGCAGGCGCTCGACGTGGCGCTGGCGGGCCTGTCGCCACGCCGTCGCGCCATCCTGACGGCGGCGCGCATCGACGGCATGCTCAATGCAGAGATTGCCGAGTGCTTCGGCATTTCCGTGGCGATGGTGAAGAAAGAATTGCAGGCCGCCATGCAACACTGTAAAACGTGCATGGCCGACGCCGAGGCCGCCCAGCGCAGCGATGTGTCGGGCCGCCGTAAATATTGATGAATCCCATGACTGCTCCTGACCGCGATCCACGCGACCCTCTAGATCATCCCGACGGCGACGCTGCCATCGGCCAGCAAGCCGCTGCCTGGTGGGCGCGGCTGCGTTCCAACGATTTTACGCAGACCGACGCCGATGCCTTGCGCGCCTGGTGCGCGCGCAGCCCCGAGCATGCGCGCGCCTGGCGCGAACTGCAACAGCTGTGGCAGGCTCTAGCCCCCGCTTTGACCTGCGCCGCCGCCGCGCCACAGCGGGCGAACGTGCTGGCCTTCCCGGCGCGCCCCGGGCGGCGCGCCTTCCTCGGCGGCGCGCTGGCGGCCGGCGTGGCCGTGCTGGCCTTGCGCCCACCGCTGGGGGCCTGGCCGTCGCTGCAGGAATTGAGCGCCGACTACCGCACGGGCACGGGTGAGCAGCGGCAAGTAGCCCTGTCGCAGCAGATGACGGTGCAGATGAATACGCAGACGCGCATCAATGTGCGCGCCCACGAATCGATCGAACTGCTGGGCGGCGAGGCGGAAATCCTCGCCAGCGGCGCGCGCCAGCCCGTCACGGTGCTGGCGGGGGCCGGGCGTTTGCTGGCGCAGTCGGCCCGCTTCAATGTGCGCCACACGGACGACGCCGTTTGCGTGACTTGCCTGGCCGGTGCCGTGGACGTGCTCTGGCAACAGCGGCGCCAGACCCTCGATGCGGGTCAGCAACTGGTGTATGACGAGCGGGGCGCGCAGGCGGCCACGGTCGCGCCGGAGGAGGCGAGCGCCTGGCGCACGGGCGCGCTGTCGTTTGTCGGCAAGCCGCTGGCCCAGGTAGTCGATGAAATCAACCGCTACCGGCCCGGCCGCGTGCTGCTGCGCAATCCCGAACTGGGCCGCCGCCTGGTACGCATGCGCTTTTCCATCGGGCAAACCGATGGCGCGCTGGCGATGATACGCGACCTGTATGGGGCGCAAATGACCAGCTTGCCAGGTGGCATCGTCTTGCTGAGCTGATTCCGGGCTTCTCTGCGGGAGCTGGTTAAAATATTTTTCAAAAAACATTATCCCTTCCGCCATCGAGCTACGTCATGGAGGCATGGACGTCTGCGCCACCGCCAGGCTCCGTTCCCTACTCTCTAGCCAGGAAACCATTGCCATGACCAAGCTTCACACTGCCCAGCGCCCAGTCCCGAACGTTGACACGGGCGCGCAGCGGTCCTCCACGCTGGGCAGCCGCTTGCGGCTCACGCCGCTCGCTTACGCACTGACCACCATGCTGATGGCGGGCGCCTTTGCCACGCCGGCGCGCGCGCAGCAGGCGTTCAGCGGCGGCTGGTTCGCGGCCAAGGGCGCGGCGCAAAATACGGCGGCCAGCTCGGGCCGCCTGCCGAATGGCCAGCCGCTGCCGCCGGGTAGCCGGCCCGAGGGCCAGCGGGCGAATGAACCGTTACAGCGCTCGCTCAACAACCTGAACCTGGCCGCGCGCGCCATCGCCGCGCAGCAAGCGGCCCAGGCGCAGGCGCGCCAGGCGGCGACCGGCGTGCCCGGCGCAGCCGATGGTCTAGTGAAAGGCGGCTTGCAGGTCGACACCAACAGCCTGACGGCCGGCTGGCTCAACGCCCAGGCGCCCGTGCAGACGGTGGCGGCGGGCAAGACGGCCGTGGTGGTGCAGCAGACGGCGGACAAGGCCATCCTGAACTGGGAAACGTTTAACGTGGGCAAGGACACGACCCTGACGTTCCAGCAGCAAAAAGACTGGGCCGTGCTGAACCGCGTCAACGATCCGCAAGCGCGACCCAGCCAGATCCAGGGCCAGATCAAGGCCAATGGCACGCTGCTGCTCGTCAACCGCAACGGCATTGTGTTTACCGGCACGAGCCAGGTCGATACGCGCAGCCTGGTGGCGGCCGCGGCCCGCATCGGCGACACACAATTCCAGAAGAACGGCATCTACAGCCCCGGCACGGCCGGCGCCACGACGTTCACCGATGCGGCCGGCAAGGTACAGGTGCAGGCGGGCGCGCGCATCGCCAGCAATGCGCCCAAGGGCAGCACGGAAGGCGGCGGCTATGTGATGCTGTTGGGCAAGGAAGTCCACAATGGGGGCGAGATCAGCACGCCCAAGGGTCAGGCCCTGCTGGCCGCCGGCGACAGCTTTAACATTAAAAAAGGCGTGGGTACGGATGGCAATCCGCTGTCGAGCACGCGCGGCAGTGAAGTCATGCCGCAGTTCGCGGCCGGCAGCTCGGCGGGCAAGGTCGTCAACACGGGCCTGATCCAGGCGCGCGAAGGCGACATCACCCTGGCTGGGCGCACGGTACAGCAGGACGGCGTGCTGCTCGCGTCCACCACCACGGCCACGCGCGGCACCATCCACCTGAACGCGCTGGGCAGCGACGCGGCAGTGACGCTGGGACGCGGTGCCACCACGGCCATCCTGGTCGAAGACGACGGCAAGACCACGGCGCTCGACAGCCAGCGCGACGCCATGCGCGGCCCGGCCGTGACGTCGACGGAAAATATTCTCGCCGTGAACGACCGCCGCGACCAGTCGCGCATCGAGATCGGCAGCGCCGGCACGGTGGAATTCCTCGGCGATTCCCTGACCGTGGCCACGGGTGGCCAGATCGCCGTCAACGCCGCCAGCCGCAGCCTTGTGCGCGACGGCGCCCAGCTCGACGTCTCCGGCGCCGTGGGCGTCAAGGTTGCCATGGCGGCCAACAATGTCGAAATCAACGTGCAGGGCAACGAGCAGCGCGATGCGCCCGTCAACCGTGACGGCAAGGCCTTGATCAACAACAATATATGGGTCGACCGCCGCAAGCTGGTGTTCGTACCGAAGGGCACGAACGGCTACGACAGCGACCGCTGGTACACGGCGGGAGGCTTGCTGGAAGTGGCCGGTTACCTGGGCACGCAGGGCCATTCCGTCAGCGAGTGGATGGCGCAGGGCGGCACCGTCAGCTTCGGCGGCAAGGATGTTGTCACGCAAGCCGGCTCCGGCATCAACCTGTCGGGTGGCACGCTGGACGTGCAGACGGGCGCGCTGCGCCAGACCTGGCTGAAAGGCGCGGACGGCAAGCTATATGAAGCGGGCAGCGCGCCCGCCGACCTGCAGTATGCGGGCGTGTACAAGGGTTACGAGGAAGAACACGCGCGCTGGGGCAAGGAGGCCAGCGCCTTCTACGCCAATCCCCTGATCGCCGCGCAAAAACGCCTGGAAAACGGCTACACGGTGGGCCGCGACGCGGGCAAGCTGGTGGTCGCCACCGCTTCGGCCGTGCTGGAAGGGGGCATCGCGGGCGACGTCTTCCAGGGCGAGCGCCAGGTACAGGCGCCGCAGGCGCTGCTCGACGGCTACCAGCAGTCGCAACTGGCGGCCGCGCAGCGGGGGCAATTGATCGTTGGCCAGTATCAGCCGATGTTCGACAAGCGCACGGGCGTGCTGCAGCATGCGCTGTCGGCCGTCATGGATGAGGTGCGCCTGACGCGCGTACAGGACGGCATCGCCGCCGGCCTCGACGTAACAGGCGCGCTGGCGCCGGAACGTGAGGGCAGGCTGCTGCTCGACACCAACTTGCTGAACAATCAGCAACTGGGCGCCATCCGCCTCGCAGCCAAGGGAGCAATCATCGTCGACAGCGCGCTGCAGGTGGCCGATGGCGGCAATATCACCCTGTTCGGCAAGGACGTGGCCATCAATGCCAGCCTGCGCAGCCATGGAGGCAGCATCATGGCCGGCAATGTACTGAACCAGATCGGTGCGCCGGGCATGGCTGACACATTCGTCAATCCGGGCGCGTCCTTGGGCAAGCTGGTGCTGGCCGATGGCGTCAGCCTCGACACCAGCGGTTTGCTCAGTAACGTGCTGCGCGACCCGCTGGCCGCCGCCGGCCTGCCGTACCTGAACGGCGGCAGCGTTTCCCTGCGCGCGGTTGGCGACGTGCGCATCGGCAATGGCAGCCTGATCGACGTGAGCTCGGGCGCGGCCATCCTGGCGCAGGCGAAACAGCAGGGCGGCAAGGGCGGCAATCTGACCCTGGCCAGTTATGGCGCGCAGGCCGACCTGGCGCTGGGCGAAGGCGCGCAAGTGCGCGGCCACGGCGTGGCGGGCGGCGGCAAGCTGGAATTGCAGGCGAACAAGATACTGGTCGGCCCAGCCGATACCGCACAGAAAGGCACACTGCAGCTGGGCGGCGACTTCTTCGACAAGGGCTTTTCCAGCTATAGCCTGCTCGGCAAGCAGGGCTTGACTGTAGCCGATGGCACGCAGGTGGATGTGCGCATGCCCGTGCTGCGCGTGGTGGACAATGAAAAACTGGCCCTGTGGACGCCGGAGCAATACACGGAAAATGCGCTGAAGGGCACCTTGACCCAGCGCAAGGGCGCCAGCCTGGCCTTGCAGGTGGGCGATATCCGGTCCGGCGCGGCCGACATGGCCAGCGCCGAACTGCTGATCGGCAAGGGCGCCGTGGTGAATGTCGATGCGGGCCAGGCCATCAAGCTGTCCAGCGTGGGCCAGCTGACGGTGGAAGGGCGCTTGAACGCCTGGGGCGGCAAGATCAGCCTGGGCGGCGTGGGCGTCGACGTGAATGTGTCCGAAGCGGTGGAAGCGGCCGGCCATGGCCGTTCCCTGTGGATAGGCGAGAACGCCGTGCTCGACGTGGCGTCGCGCGCCGTCACGGCCACGGACGTGCAGGGCCGGCGCTACGGCAAGGTGATCGATGGCGGCAGCATTGTCGTCGGCGGCGAAATCAACCATGCGCAGGGCAGTACCTCGGCGGCCAGCCTGTTTGTCGTCGTGCGCGACGGTGCCGTGCTGGACGCTTCCGGTGCGCACGCCGTGCTGGACGTGAATGGCGCAGCGCTCGATGTGGCCAGCGCGGGCGGCAGCATCGCGCTGGCGTCGAACAATGGCTTGTACCTCGATGGCCAGCTGCTGGCCAGGGCGGGCGGCACGGGCGCGGCGGGCGGTACCCTGTCTGTTGCCACGGGCGCGCCCGAATACCGCAAAGTGCTGGCCACGCCCAGGGTGCTGCAGGGACGCCAGCTGAGATTGACGCAGCACCAGGTCGCCAGCGACCTGGCCGATGGCGTCAGTGCGCAGGAGGCGGCTCAGGACGGGGCGCAAACGCTGCAGTACGGCCATGGCCGCTTGTCCGTGGACCAGGTGGCAGCGGGCGGTTTCGGCAACCTGGCCCTGCTGGGCGCCGCCTCCTTCGATGGAGACGTGTCGCTGACGCTGCAGCAAAGCTTCCAGCTGTACGGTGCGCCCATGCTGTCGCCTGGCAGCAAGCCTGGCGCGAAGGTCAGCATCGCGGCGCCGTATGTGCGCCTGGCCAGCATCAAGCCCGTCGGGCGCGATTTCTATACGGCGCCAGGCAGCGCGGGGCAGTCGCCGGTCGCCCGCCAGATCGGCATAGCGGGTGACCTGATCGACGTGCGCGGCATGGTCTCCATCCTGGCCGACGACGTGCGTCTGAGCAGCCGCGGCGACCTGCGTTTCCTGCTGTCCCCGCTGGGCTGGGATGGCAATCAAGCGTCGACGGTGCTGTCCTCGCCGGGCGACATGACCCTCAGTGCGGCCCAGCTGTATCCGGAAACGGGCGCCGGCGCCGCCGTGCGCGTTGGCTCTGGCTTGGTCGATGGAAAGCTCGGCTACGACCCCGCGCGCAGCCTGAACATTTCTCGCACGACCGATGGCGTGCCAGCCATGCCGTATTCCGCCTTCGGCTCGCTGGAACTGGAGGCCGCGCATATCGAGCAGGGCGGCGTGGTGCGCGCGCCGCTGGGCCGCCTGGCGATCGGCGCGGCCCGCTATGACAATGACAAGAGCCTGAGCGTGAATCTATTACCTGGCAGTATCACCTCCGTCAGCGGCGCCGGCCTGGTCATGCCGTACGGCGGCACCGTCGATGGACAGGCCTGGAATGTGGATGGCAAGCTGGCCGCCTTCCTGGGCGTGGGCGGCTTCAGTGGGCAGGGCGGCTTGCGCGTCGGCGTGCAAATGGCCGGCGTGGCCGTGGACGTGCGGTCGGGCGCGCTGCTCGATCTGTCCGGCGGCGGCGAACTGATGGGCGCCGGTTTCATCGCCGGCCGCGGTGGTTCCACCGATGCGCGCACCCATCCACTGGTACAGGTGGGCGCGCACGGCGGTTTCGTGTTGCCTGGCCTGGCGACCAATCCTGTGTACGCCATCGTGCCGGGCGTGCAAACGCCGCAGGCGCCTGTGGGTGGCGAAAAGGGTGCTGCCGATGCGGCCGTGGGCCGGCAGGTGAGCATAGGCAATGGGGTGCCGGGCCTGCCCGCCGGCACTTACACCCTGATGCCCTCGACCTATGCCTTGCTGCCGGGCGCCTTCCGCGTCGAATTGAACGGCCTGGCGGGTCAGGGCAGTGCAGGCACACTGGCGCAGCAGCTGCGCAACGGTTCCTGGGCCGCGCCCGGCACCCTGTCGATTGCCGGCACGGATATCCGCGCGCCGCTGGCCAGCCAGCTGATACTCACGCCAGCCAAGGTCTTGCGCACGTATTCCCAATACAATGAAACGGGCTATGCCGCATTTGCCCTGGCCGATGCGCAGACGCGCGGCATTCCCCGGGCAATGCTGCCGTCCGATGCCAAGACGCTCAAGCTGACCCTGGCGCAAGATGGCGGCCTGGACACATTCCAGTTCAATGGCACCGGCAAGTTCGCCGCAGCCGAGGGCGGCTATGGCGGCACCGTGATGCTGGGATCGAGCAATGTCTCCAATGGCGAGATTGAAATTCTCGCCGATGGCGCGCCGGCCACCAGCGGCGCCGGGCTGGTCAGCGTGCGCGCCTCGAGCCTGAATAATATCGGTGCGGCCCGCATTGTGGTGGGCAACACACCCACGGTGGCATACGGCCAGGGCGGCAATTACGTGAACTTCGGCGTTCAATCGGCGACTGCCATCTACCTGCGCGCGGGAGCCGTCCTGTCGGCGCCCGAGGTATTCCTGGTGGCCCAGGACCCGGGCAATTATGAGTTTGGCGATGGATTGATCGATATCGCGCCCGGCGCTGGCATCAGCACCCTGGGGCGCGGCAAGGCCGCGTATGACGCCAACGACGGCTTCATCTACAATACCCGCGCGGACATGCACGTGCTGGCCGCGTCGAACGGCTTGCTCAATGTGGCGCCGGTCGGCGGAGCGGCGCGTGGCGGCATCCGCATCGGCGTGTGTGATTACGCTTGCGCCGGCACCAGCACCAGCACAGCGAGCCTGTACTCGGAAGGCACCTTGCTGCTGTCGACGAATGGCAGTTTCCAGTTGGACGACTCGGCCCGCTACGGTACGCGCAACCTGAGCCTGTCCGTGGGCGCCATCAACATGGGCAACAGCGAAGCGCTGGCGGCGGCGCAGGCCAGCGGCACGCGGTCCAGCGGCCTGGCCCTGAACCAGGGCGTGCTGGACCGCCTGCTGCGCGGCGATACCAGCACGGGCGCACCGGCGCTGCAGGCGCTGATGCTGAGTGCGGCAGACGGCGTCAATTTCTATGGCGACGTGGTGCTCGATACCTACGACAAGAGCACGGGAAAATCCACCCTGGAGCGCCTGGTGCTGACCACGCCGGCCATGTATGGCCAGGGCGGCGCCGATGCCGTGGCCACCATCCGCACGGCTAAGCTGATCTGGGGCGGCGCGCTGTCGCCAGCAGGCAATATCATTGCGCATGGCGCCGGCACGGGCAGCGGCACCCTGAACCTGGAAGCGGAACGCATCGATTTCGGCTTCGGCCCGTTCACGCAACCGGCCGGCGTCGCCTCGTTCGACCGCCTGGCGCTGGGCTTTGCCACCGTCAACCTGAAAGCGTCGGGCCAGGTCACGGCCAACCACAAGGGCAGCCTGTCCGTCTACCAGACGCAGGGCGCATATGAAACGGGCAAGGGTGTCCAGTACAGCGGCGGCAAGCTGAACATCATCACGCCGCTGCTGACGGGCGACGCTGGTTCCGCGCACAGCTATATGGCGGGTGGCGCGCTGACGGTGGCGGCGCCGGCCGGCGCGACGCCAGCGGCTGCCGTCAAGAACAACGACGGACTGGGCGCCCAGCTGACCTTGCAGGGCGACAGCGTGACTGTGGCGACAGCCGTGGTATTACCTAGCGGCAAGCTCACCGTCAACGCGCAGCACGACATCACCGTGGCCGACGGCGCGCGCATCGACATGGCGGGCCGCAAGAGCACCTTCTTTGACGTGGATAAATACAGCTGGGGCGGCGACGTCACCCTGGACAGCAGCGCCGGCGATATCCGCCAGGCTGCGGGCAGCGTGATCGACCTGTCGGCCGAGAACAACCGCGCCGGCAGCTTGAAGGCCGTGGCCCTCGATGGCGCGGCCGGCATGGTGGATTTGCAAGGCAAGATCCTCGGCGGCGCCAGCGGCAGCTACGATGCGGGCGGTACCGTGGTGCCATACAAGAAGGGCAGCGTGGACGTGCGCGCGCAGACGCTGGGCGCGGGCGGCACCCTGGACAGCCAGTTCGCTACGCTGAACACCCGCCTGACGGAAGGCGGCGTGACGGGCGGGCGCAGCTTCCAGTTGAAACAGGGCGACTTGACCATCGGCAATGAGCTCAAGGCGGGTGAAGTGCAGGTGGCCGTCGACAGCGGCCGCCTCACCGTCGCTGGCGTGATCGACGCCAGTGGCGAGCGCGTGGGCAGCATTCGCCTGGCGGGCAAGCATGGGCTGACCTTGGCCGGCAATGCCGTGCTCGACGCACATGGCACCGTCTTGCGCGTCGACAGCTATGGCAAGATCATCGACAGCCCGAACCGGGCCATGGTGGAACTGAACGCGGGCGAGGGCACATTGGACCTGGCCGGCGGCGCGCAGATCGACCTGCGCCACGGCACGGCGGCCGTGGCCGGCAAGGGCAAGGGCGAATATGACGGCACCTCGCGCGGCACGGTGGAGCTGAGCGCGCCACGCCTGGGCAGCGGCGGCACCCGCACGGATGCCGACGCCGCCACCTTTGGCGACATCGCCATCGCGGCCGGCGGCGGCTTGACCATCCGCGGCGCGAAATCCATCGCCGTCAACGCCATGCAGCGCTATGACGACGCGGCCTACGCCATGGCGCCGGACGCGAATGGCGTGCTGGTGCCGGATCTGTCGGCCAGCGGCCGCCCCTACCAGGTGATCAATCAGGCGTATCTCGACAGCAAGCATGCGGACAGCACGTCCTTCATCGAGGCGGCGCTGGCCAACACGAACTTGCGCAACGGCAAGCTGGCGGGCTTGACGACGGCCGCGTATGCCGATGCGCTGCATTTGCGTCCCGGCGTCGATATCGTCAGCAAGACGCCGGACGGCGACCTGGTGGTGCAGGGCGACCTGGACCTGTCGGGCATGCGCTACGCCAGCCTGAATCCGCGCTTCCAGCAGACGGGCGTGCGCGGTTCGGGCGAGGTGGGCAGCCTGCTGCTGCGCGCCGGCGGCGACCTGAGCATTTACGGCAGCATCAACGACGGCTTCGCGCCGCCGCCCGCCACCAAGGATGACAAAGGCTGGGTCTTGCTGCCGGGCCGCGACATCAATGGCAGCGACGTCATCGTGCCGGGCAAGGGCGTGATCGTGGCCGACGGCACGCTGTTCCCGGGCGGCATCGCGCTCAACTACGATTTGCCCGTCAAGGGCTTCAATCTGGGCGCGAATACCCGCCTGCCCGCGGCCGTGACCTTGGACGAGGCCGTGACCTTGCCGGCCGGCACGGTGTTGGCGGCGGCCGTGCGCGACAGCGCCGGCAACATCATCCATGCGGCCGGCAGCCTGCTGGCCACGGCGCAAACCTTGGACGCCGGCATGCGCCTTGACGCAGGCAGCGTGCTCAAGCAACCGGTGAAAGTGGGCGCCATGACCTGGCCTAAGGGCGTGCCGCTGCCTGGCGTGGCAGGCGAACGCTCCAGCTTCATGCTCAACGGCAACCTGGCGCTGGCCGTGGGCGCATTGATCCCGTCCGGCACTGACGTCAAGCTGATGCCCAATGTGCAATCGATCCAGCTGCGTCCGGAAGTGGCGGGCAGCCAGGGCAAGCTGTGGGCCATCGCGCCCATGCTGGCCGAAGGCTCGCAAGCGTGGGGCTTGCGCCTGGTGGCGGGCGCCGCCCTCGATGCGGCCGACACGCGCAGCGTGCAGGCGCATCCCGCCCACGGCACCCTGCGCCTGGCCGACAGCCATTACGGCATGCACGGTATCCTGGTGCCGCCGAAGGGCGTGCAGTACTGGACCAAGGAAGCGCAGGAACTGGGCGAGCGGGAGAACATCCCCGGCATCGTGGCGGGCGAACCCATCACCGAAGAATTCACCAGCCAGTTCGGCCAGACTGTCGAGGTATTCTGCGCCAACGACCCGAGCATGTGCGTGCTGAAGGTGGCATACGTGTGGACCAAGGCAGGCGCCGAAGAGTTTGCGGACCCAAGCGTGAAGGCGGGCGACCTGCTCGACCCCGTGGCATTAGGCTGGCCAACTTTATGCGAGGAATATCCCACCTGGTGCGGCACCTCCAGTCCCACGTTTGACTACAAGGCGTCCAGCTTGCGCTACAGCGTGCTGCGCACGGGTACGGGCGATTTGGACCTGGTCAGCGGCGGCGACCTGCGCATGGACAGCCTGTACGGTGTGTACACGGCCGGCATGTCGTCTACGGCGACGT
Organism: Janthinobacterium lyxosi; assembly: GCF_051380665.1. NCBI lineage: Bacteria > Pseudomonadati > Pseudomonadota > Betaproteobacteria > Burkholderiales > Oxalobacteraceae > Janthinobacterium > Janthinobacterium lyxosi. The sequence goes on along the minus strand of NZ_JBNYXM010000006.1, from coordinate 216,294 downwards.
TGCCAGGCGACCCGTTCAACCAGGCACGGGCGCGCAATGCCGACGGCAAGGTATTGAACAATCCGGACGGCGAGCATGAACACCTGGTCGATGGCGGTGCCGATAGCATTTACCGTGCCTGGTACCCCGACCAGGGTGGCAATCTGCTGCTGAAGGTTGCGGGCGACCTGACGAGTTCTTTGTTGAGCCGCAGTGCCGCAACCAATTTGCGTCCCGTCACCGCGGACGCGGGCTATGACAGCACGGCCGTGGGCAACTGGCTGTGGCGCCAGGGCAGCGGTGGTCTCGCCATCGGCGGCCTGGCACAGCCGGTGGCATGGTGGGTCAATTTCGGCACCTATGTTGGCCGCAGCACCCTGGCAGACGACGTCCTGGGCTTTACGGGTTTCGGCACCCTGGGCGGCGGCAATCTGCGCGCCGACGTGGCGGGCGACGCCGGCGTGTTGGCGTTGGCGCAGGGCAGCAGCTATGACGCCAATATCAATACCCGTTCGCAGGGCTTGCTGCTGGCCGTGGGTAGCACGGGCCGCGTGAATGCCGATGGCAGCATGCGGCTGACGGGCGGCGGCGACCTGGACCTGCGCGTGGGCGGCGCCATCAACCCGGCGGGCACGCCGGGCGGCAGCCACATGAATGGCGCCCTGGTCGACTTGCGCGGCCATGCGGAAACGTCGGCCGCGCAACTGGGCAGCCTGGTGCTGCAATATGGCACACGAAATACCGATCATGCACCGAAAGAAACACGCGCCTACGATGCCTTCACGGCCACGCGCGCCACGCCACGGGGCGGCATGACCCTGGTGCCGGGCGACGCCACGTTCAGCGTGGCGACCCTGGGCGACCAGGTGCTGCAAGATGTGGCCGACCCCGGCCGCGTACTGATGGTCAACCCGACCTCGGCGCTTGCGCCATCCGGCGAACTGGGCGTCGGCTACAGCTGGTTCAGCCTGTGGACGCCGCACACGGCGCTCGACCTGTTCTCCGCCGGCGGCAATCTGACGCCATTGACGGCGTCGATCGGAACGGAAACCGACTTCGCCACCATCTACCCATCCATCGTGCGCGTTGCCGCAGCGCATGGCAGCCTGTACTACGGCAAGACGATTGTGGACACAAATGCTGCCAACAGCTATGCCGCACCATTGCTGCTGGCGCCTACACCGAATGCACAACTGCAGTGGCTGGCCGGTGATTCCATCTATGCGGGCGGTTTTGCCATCGGCCAGTCCGGCGCGGCAGCGGACAGCATGGCGACGCCGTTCAAGCCCGCCTATCTCGCCTTGACCCCCAATTCGTGGGCGACCGGTCCGCTGGCCAGCAATCTGTCCAGTACGGGAGCGCCGGCCACGGTAGAAAAATATCCGCTGTTCGCCTTCGGTCCCGATTCGGCCGCCGGCCCTGGCAACAGCGGCACGCAGGCGGCCCGCATCTATGCCGTCAAGGGCGACCTGGTCGGTGTCAACGTCGGTCGCATCGTCGAGTTCTACGACGCCAAGCATGCGGGCATCACCTGGTATGAGGGTGCGCAACCGGTCTGGATGAAGGCCGGGCGCGACATCGTCAGCAGCGGCACGGCGCTGCTGGAAGGCGTGGGAGGCAGCGAGGGCGGCATGATGTTCAACAACAGCAGCAACCTGTTCGTGCATAACAACGCCTACGACGTATCGCTGGTCTCGGCCGGGCGCGATATCCTGAATAGTTCCTTCAACGTGGCCGGCCCCGGCACGCTCGATATCAGCGCCGGGCGCAATATCCTGATGCAGGACAAGGGCAGCGTCGTCAGCCTCGGCCCCATTGTGCAGGGCGACAAGCGTGCGGGCGCCAGCATTGCCATGCAGGCGGGCGTGGGCGCGGCCGGTCTCGACTACCTGCGCTTCGTCAAGCCCTACCTCAACCCGGCGAACGTGGCGCAGACGGGCGTGCCGCTGGCCGACCAGGCTGGCAAGGTCGTGAAATCGTACGAGAGGGAGCTGGCTGCGTGGCTCGGCGAGCGCTACGGCTTCAAGGGCACGCCCGCCGAAGCGCAGGCCTTTTATCTGGCCTTGCCCGAGCCGCAGCAGCGCGTGTTTGCCCGTAATGTGTATTTCGCCGAACTGAAGGCGGGCGGACGCGAGTACAACGACTGGGACAGTTCGCGCTACGGCAGTTTTTTGCGCAGCCGCAACGCCATCGCGGGCCTGACGCCGGCCACTGACTCCAGCGGCAAGGCGATTGCCTATGTGGGTGACATCGTCATGTACCGCGGCACGTTTGGTCTCTACAACCCGGACTCGGGAAGAAACGACCGCATCGTTCCCCGCAGCGGCTACGTGCATACCAACTTCGGCGGCGACATCCAGCTGCTGACGCCAGGCGGCAAGCAGGTGTTCGGTATCGAAGGCGAGGCGCCGCCGTCGACCTCGGGTGTCATCACCAAGGGCGGCGGGAATATCGAGCTGTTCTCGCACGGCAGCATCCTGCTGGGCCAGAGCCGCGTCATGACCACGTTTGGCGGCGATATCCTGGGCTGGTCCTCGGAGGGCGACATCAACGCGGGGCGTGGTTCGAAGTCGACCATCGTCTACACGCCGCCCAAGCGCGTGTATGACAACTGGGGCAACGTGACCCTGTCATCCGACGTGCCGAGCACGGGCGCCGGCATCGCCACCCTGGCGCCGATTGCCGAAGTGCCGGCCGGCGACGTAGACTTGCTGGCGCCGCTGGGCACCATCGACGCGGGCGAGGCGGGCATCCGCGTCTCGGGTAACGTCAACCTGGCCGCGCTGAAGGTGATGAACGCGGCGAACATCCAGGTCAAGGGCGAAGCCAAGGGCATGCCGACGGTGGCATCCGTCAACGTGGCTGCCATGACGAACGCCAGCGCCGCCGCCACGCAGGCGACGGCGGCGGCGCAGGACGTGGTGCAGCGCGAACGCGCCGCCACCCGTTCGGCGCAGCCATCCGTGTTCACGGTGCGCGTGCTGGGTTTTGGCAGCGACGCGCCGCCTGACAGCGCGCAAGCGATGCCGCAGGACGGCGCGCGCATCGAGGCGGCCGACTACAACCCGCGCAGCGCCGTGCGCGTGCTGGGCCTGGGCCCGCTGCCGGAATCGGCCACGCGCCAGTTGACGGCGCAAGAGCGCAGCAGGTTGTCGCCATGATGGCCCGCTTGGCCGAACCCTTGCCTTTGCGCGCGGCCGGCATGGCCTGGTGCCGGCCCGCCATCCGGCCCCGTCTGCGGGCGGCCAACGACATGGCGCCAGCGTCGTTGCCGGGGCAGGGCAGGCAGATGCAGGCTGTGCTGGAAAGCAATTACCGGGGCTTGCACCGGCGCCTGACGCGCCACCTGGGTTGTGCCGAGCTGGCCAGCGACAGCCTGCACGATGCCTGGCTGCGCCTGGGGGCGCTGGCGGCGGGCGATGGGGCGCCGCTGGCGCACAGCCCCGTCGCCTATGTGTTTCGCGTGGCTTGCAATGCGGCCATGGACAGCCTGCGCCGCAACCGCGCCTGGCTGTATGCGGACGAGGGCGACGACGAGGCTGGCCTGGTCGATTTCCTCGCCGATACGGCGGCGGGGCCGGAACGCCTGGCCGAGCTGCATGCCGACGTGCGCCGGCTGGCGCAGGCTGTCGACTTGCTGCCGCGGCGCCACCAGCAAGTGCTTGAAGCGTTGCGCGTGGACGAGCTGAGCCGCCAGGAGGTGGCCGAACGGCACGACATGTCGCTGCGCAATGTCGATACGGCCCTGCGCCAGGCGCTCGACCATTGCGCCCGCCACACGGGCCATGCGGCGCTGGGCGGCGTCGGCACGACCCGGCGCAGCCTGAGACTGAACGTTCGTTCGCGTACAGACGCGTAAATCTCCTGCCGCCAGACTAAGTAATCATCAGGAAATTATTGTGAATTTATGACGAACAGAACCGGATGCTATGCAAGGCGCCCACTGCGACGCAGTGCGAGCACTGCTAGCAGCGGGCAACGCCGCAGAGCGCCGGTTATGGAAGTCAGAAATCACAATAATTTATTGGGGGTTACTTAGCACTTCGGGCCTGCATGCGCCCACCCAGCCAGTCCACAGCCAGGAGGAAGCGCGAGATGACAGATTGCAATCACATCAATGCCGGCAGGCGCGGCTTGCTGATCGCCGGCGCACTGTCGGCCACGGCGGTGGCAGTGCCCTGCGTGGCGGGAGCGGCGGAAGTGGTGACTGCGGCCAGCCAGGCCGGCGCCTCCCCGCCGTCCGTGCTGATGAACGTCAGCCTGGAAGTCAACGGCCGGCGCCACAGCCTGGAACTCGACACGCGCACCACCTTGCTCGACGCCTTGCGCGAACACCTGCACCTGACGGGCACAAAAAAAGGCTGCGACCACGGCCAGTGCGGCGCCTGCACCGTCATGCTCGACGGTCAGCGCATCAATGCCTGCCTGACCCTGGCCGTGATGCATGATGGCGCCCGCGTCACCACCATCGAGGGACTGGGCACGCCCGATAAACTGCACCCGATGCAGGCTGCCTTCATCGCGCATGACGGTTATCAGTGCGGCTACTGTACCCCGGGGCAAATCTGCTCGGCCGTCGCCGCGCTGGCAGAGATCCGCCAGGGCATCCCCAGCCACGTCAGCACTGACTTGAACGCGCCGCCGCAAGCGACGCCGGAAGAATTGCGCGAGCGCATGAGCGGCAACATTTGCCGCTGCGGTGCGTGCTCCAACATCATCGAGGCGATTTCCGAGGTGGCGGGGAGGCCGGCATGAGAGTGTTCAGCTACCAGAAGGCGGCCACACCCGCCGAAGCGGCGGCCGCAGCCTTGCGCACGCCAGGCGCCAAGTTCATCGCCGGCGGCACGAATCTGCTCGATCTGATGAAGCTGGAGATCGAAACCCCCGCGCATCTGATCGACGTCAATGGCCTCGCGCTGGATAAAGTGGAAGCAACAAAGGATGGCGGCTTGCGCATCGGCGCCCTCGTGCGCAACACGGCGCTGGCGGCGCACGCCACGGTGCGGCGCGATTACGCGGTGCTGTCGCGCGCCTTGCTGGCCGGAGCTTCGGCGCAATTGCGCAACAAGGCGACGACGGCCGGCAACTTGCTGCAGCGCACGCGCTGCCCGTATTTCTATGACACGAACCAGGCCTGCAACAAGCGCGTGGCGGGCAGCGGCTGTTCCGCCATCGGCGGCTTCAGCCGGCCCCTGGCCATCCTGGGCGGCAGCGATGCCTGCATCGCCACGCATCCCAGCGACATGGCCGTGGCCATGCGCGTGCTCGACGCCGCCATCGACACGGTGCGGGCCGACGGCAGCACGCGCACTATCCCCATCGCCGACTTTTACCGCTTGCCGGGCAACACGCCGCAGCTGGAAACGGTGCTGCAGCCGGGCGAACTGATCACCAGCGTGACCTTGCCCCCGCCCATCGGCGGCACGCACGTCTATCGCAAGGTGCGCGACCGCGCCTCGTATGCGTTTGCACTGGTGTCCGTCGCGGCGATTATCTTGCCCGATGGCACGGGCAGGCTGGCCCTGGGCGGCGTCGCGCCCCAGCCGTGGAGAGTGCTTGCCGCCGAGCAGGCGATACCCGATGGCGCCGCCGCCGTGAGCGAACGCCTGCTGGCCGGCGCGCATCCCACCGCCGACAACGCCTTCAAGGTGACCCTGGCGCAGCGCACGATGGCTGCCGTGATGGCTGAAGCACAAGCGAAGAAAGGCTAAGGCCATGAAATTTTCCACACCCGCGACGACCAACCCCATCGACCAGCTGAAAGTCGTGGGCCGTCCCACGGACCGCATCGACGGGCCCCTGAAAACCACGGGCACGGCGCCGTACGCGTATGAACAAAACAAAGCCGCGCCACACGCCGCCTACGGTCATGTCGTCGGCGCGGCGATCGCCAAGGGTCGTATCGCCTCGCTTGATATCGGCGCGGCGCGGCGCGCGCCGGGCGTGCTGGCCGTGGTGACGGCGGAATCGGCGGGAAAATTAGGCAAAGGAAAGATGAACACGGCCAACCTGCTGGGCGGCCCCGAGATCCAGCATTACCACCAGGCCATCGCGCTGGTGGTGGCGGAAACCTTCGAGCAAGCCCGCTCGGCCGCACAGTTGCTCGACGTTAAGTATGTCGAGCAGCAGGGCGCGTTCGACCTGGCCAAGGCCAAGGGCAGCGCCACCAAGCCGAAGGACGGCAAGCCCGACAGCAAGACGGGCAACTTCGCGCTCGCCTATGCGAATGCCCCCGTGCGCCTGGACGCGGCCTATACGACGCCTGACCAGTCGCACGCCATGATGGAGCCGCACGCCTCGATTGCCGCCTGGGAGGGCGACAAGGTGACGGTCTGGACGGCGAACCAGATGGTGGACTGGTGCCGTGGCGACCTGGCCCGCACCCTGGGTCTGCCGAAAGACCAGGTGCGCGTCGTCTCGCCCTACATCGGCGGCGGCTTCGGCGGCAAGCTGTTCGTGCGCGCGGAAGCCTTGCTGGCGGCGCTGGGCGCGCGCGCCGCGCAGCGCCCCGTCAAGGTGGCCCTGACGCGGCCCTTGATGTTCAACAACACCACGCACCGGCCCGCCACCATCCAGCGCCTGCGCATCGGCGCCACGCGCGACGGCAAGATCACGGCCATCGGCCACGAATCGTGGTCCGGCGACCTCAAAGGCGGGTCGCCGGAAACGGCCGTGATGCAGACGCGGCTGCTGTACGCAGGGCCGAACCGCATGACGGCCATGCGCTTGGCCGTGCTCGATTTACCGGAAGGTAACTCCATGCGTGCGCCGGGCGAGGCGCCGGGGATGATGGCGCTGGAAATCGCCATGGACGAGATGGCGGAAAAGCTGAACATGGATCCCATCGTCTTGCGCATCCTGAACGATACGAAAGTGGACCCGGAAAAACCCGGTCGCCCGTTTTCCCAGCGCCGCCTGATCGACTGCCTGCGCACGGGCGCCGTGGAATTTGGCTGGAAGGAGCGCCAGGCGCAGCCCGGCATGCGGCGCGACGGCCGCTGGCTGCTGGGCATGGGCGTGGCGGCCGCCTTCCGCAACAACCTCGTCATGCAGTCCGCCGCCCGCGTGCGCCTCGATGGCAACGGCATCGTGACCGTGGAGACGGACATGACGGATATCGGCACGGGCAGCTACACGATCATCGCCCAGACGGCGGCAGAAATGCTGGGCGTGACCTTGAACAAGGTCGTCGTGCGCCTGGGCGACTCGGATTTTCCCGTCTCGGCCGGTTCGGGCGGGCAATGGGGCGGCAACAGTTCCACGGCCGGCGTGTACGCGGCCTGCGTGCGCCTGCGCCAGGCCGTTGCCGGCAAGCTGGGCTTTGATGAAAATCAAGCACGCTTTTCCGATGGGCAGGTGAGCCAGGGCGAGCGCAGCGTGCCGCTCGCTGCCGCCGCCTTCCATGGCGATGTCGTGGCCGAAGACCACATGGAATACGGCGACCTCGACAAAAAATTCCAGCAATCGACGTTTGGCGCGCATTTCGTCGAAGTGGGCGTGGACGCCGACACGGGCGAAGTGCGCGTGCGCCGCATGCTGGCCGTGTGCGCGGCGGGCCGCATCCTGAACCCGAAAGCGGCCCGCAGCCAGGTGATCGGCGCCATGACCATGGGCGTGGGCGCGGCCCTGATGGAAGAACTGGTGGTCGACCGGCGCCGCGGCTTCTTCGTCAACCACGACCTGGCCGGCTACGAAGTGCCCGTGCACGCCGACATCCCGCACCAGGACGTCATCTTCCTCGATGAAACGGACCCCATGTCCTCGCCCATGAAAGCGAAAGGGGTAGGGGAGCTGGGCATTTGCGGCGTGGCGGCCGCGATCGCCAATGCCGTGTATAACGCAACGGGCGTGCGCGTGCGCGACTATCCGGTGACGTTGGATAAGCTCATCGGCAAACTCGATGGCAAGGTGGCGGCGCAAGGCTGACAGGCGGCGCCATGTAGCATCACTGACCCAGGAATCACTTTTTAAAGACTAGCCAGGACCAGTTGTCTCCCGCCTGGCGATTCTGCAGCCGGATGGACGGCGCCTGTGCGTTCAGCATGACCTTGAGGTGCTGTGATAGCGCAAGGGCTATCGTTTCGCTGGCAGATACATCAAAGATGCGCCGCCTCCCGGAAGGCGGCAACTGGCTCAACGGCCACCACCTTGTGCCCCAAATTTGCCTGCCACGCCGCATCGACGCCTGTTCCGGCCCCGATGTCGAGCACGGCGCTTGCCCGCCCAGGCAGCAGTGCCCGGGACATTGCATGCATTCATGCGCTGCGAATGGCCGATGGAGCGGCAGGCATGGAAATCCTGGCTTTCCAGACGCCGAGTTCTTCATCCGTGAGGGGCGGCCCCCAGCCTCCACACAGTGGGCATCGTCCTGCACATAGCCGTCGAGCGCCGGCACGGCGACATCATGCTGCGCGCAGATGCGCAACACGGCTTCCAGCTGCCGTCCGGATGCCGGCAGGTCGTCGCCATGCCAGGTGCAGGCGCTCGTCTCCAGCTCATGCTCGACAAGTTTCATCAAGGTGCCCAGCAATTGTTGCGGGATGGCCAGCGCAGGTCTTCCGGCCAAGGGTCGCCCATGCCGCTCATCGCCAGGGACGCAAAGCCCCGTTCCCAGGCGGCAAACCACCAGGCGCGGGCTGCGCCACTTTCCACACGTGCCCGGTGAACGCGGAGAGCGCCGGATGGTCAATGGCGTGGCGCTGGCAAAACCGTTGCAGGCAAGTCACGGCGATGCATTGTTTCTCTTTTTACATTAGCTTGCCTGAATGTCAATGCGGCAGCGCCGCCGGCAGGGACATCCTGGTCTTTCCGCTATACTGGCACCCCGGCATTGCCGCCATTCGCTGAAAATCACCATGGACCTGAGTACCCACGCCGCCGTCGTCAATTGCGAAGCGTATCGCGATGGCAAGAAGATCTCCCATTTCGACATCGACAAGGTGGGCGACTTCCTCGGCGATCCTGATTGTTTCGTGTGGATAGGCCTGGCCGGCCCCGACCTCACCGCCATGCAGGCGCTGCAATCGGCGTTTGGCTTGCATGAACTGGCCGTCGAGGATGCGCAGGGCGCGCACGAGCGGCCCAAGCTGGAAGAGTACGGCGACACCCTCTTCATGGTGATGCACACAGCCACCCTGGACGGCGACGCCATCGTCTACGGCGAAACCCACGTCTTTCTCGGCCCCCGCTTCATCATCACGGTGCGCCATGGCGCCTCGGCCGGCTATGCGAAGTTGCGTGAGCGCAAGGAAAGCGTGCCCGAGAAACTCGCCAGCGGCCCCGGCTACGTGCTGTATTCCATCATCGACTTCATCGTCGACCAGTACCAGCCTTGCATCGACCATTTGCAGGCCAGGTTCCAGCACCATGAACTGCAGCTGTTCAAGCCCAGTCTGAGCGAAGACAAGCTGCAGGATTTCTACCAGCTCAAGACGGAGCTGCTGAAGCTGGACGCGGCCGTCAACCCGCTGCATGACATTTGCACCCAGCTGATCCGTTTCCATGGCGACATCGTGCCCAAGGAAAACCGCATCTATTACCGCGACATTCTCGACCACGTCAAACGGGTCACGCACACGGCCGGGCAGATGCGCGAACTGGTCAATTCGGCCATGCAGGTGGCGCTGGGGCAAATTTCGATCCGCCAGAACGAGGTCGTCAAGCGCCTGGCCGCCTGGGCCGCCATCCTGGCCGTGCCCACCATGGTCTTCAGCCTGTACGGCATGAACTTCGAATTCATGCCGGAACTGAAGTGGCGCGGCAGCTATCCGGCCGTGATCGTTGGCATTATCGCCGGCTGCTACTGGCTGCACCGGCGCCTGAAGCGCGAAGGCTGGCTGTAGCCAGCAGGCTTACCGGTCAGCCACCGCGCCAGTCGCTTCCAGTATCAGCGCCGCCACTTCCACGGGACGCGAGGCCAGCGAGGCGTGGCTGGCGTTCAGGGTGATGACTTTGCGCGCTTGCAGGCGCGCTGCCATGCGCTCCTGGTTGACGGGGGAAATCATGCGGTCGGCGCTGGAAATCTGGTACCAGCTGGGTTTATGCTTCCAGGCCGGGTCGCCGACGGTATCGCCGAAGGTGCTGGCCAGCGGCGCTTTCTGGATCACGCCCAGCACGGCGCCTTCTTCCGCATCGAGGTCCTGGCAAAAGCTGTCATGGTATTGCTCGGGCTTGACCCACAGAGCAGTTCGACGGCACGGATGGCGGCCAGTCCCGGCGTGTCACGATGGTGTCACTTTTGCCGTGTAGCCTGCTGCTGTCGATGGAGCATCCGTCGGCAATAGCCCCATTTCGAGAACAGGACGATAGCGTGATGACAGCAAGCCCGGCGTCGCTCAGTGTGCTGGCGCTGGCCGGATGCCTGCTGCTGGCCGGCTTCGCCGCGACAGGAACGGCGCACGCCGCGCCGCCGCTGTATGCGTTCCAGATTCCTGCCCAGCCGCTCGCCGACGCGCTCAGGGTGTATGGCCTGATCACGGGGATTTCCGTGCTGGCGCCCAGCGGCGCCCTGCGCCAGCGCTACAGCAGTGCCGTGCAAGGCAGCTTTCCGGCGCCGGAGGCGCTGCAACGCATGCTGTCAGGCACCGGCCTGCAGGCCCATTTTCCGGCGGCGAATGCCGCCATCATTCAGCTGCCTTCCGGCGATACCCCGGCTACGCCGCCACTGTCACCGGAAAGCGGTGCCATCGCCCTGGACGCCATCGATGCCGTGCATGCGGACGGTGCGGATTATGGCGCTTATGTCAGCGGCGTGCAGGCGCAATTGCTGCGCGTCCTGTGCCGCTCGGCCCTGACGCGCCCCGGCAGCTACCGTCTGGCGCTACGCTTGCGCATCGCCGCGTCGGGCAGCGTGGCGACGCTGAAACAGGCGGGCAGCACGGGACGCCCGGTGCGCGATGCCGTGATCTCGCGCAGCTTGCGTGCGCAGGTATTCGAGCCGCCGCCGCCGGCCATGCCGCAGCCGATCACCATTCTGCTGCGCCCGGATGACGCGGGCGACGCCTGCCAGCCGGCGCCCGCGGAGGACCAGGCTGATGCCCGATAGCTTGCGCGCGCGCCTGCGCGGCGTGCTGGTGACGCGCTATGGCCAGCTGCGCCGCAAGCTTGAATACATCGTCGGCACCGGGGAGCGCGCGAGCGATGCCCTGCAGGAGACCTGGCTGCGCCTGGAGTCGATGCCCGGCAATACAGCCGTGCGCAATCCCGACGCCTACCTGCTGCAGATGGCGGTTAACGTCGCCACCGACCAGTACCGCCGCGAACACCGGAAATTGAACGATGCCGATATTGACGCCCTGTTCGACGTGGAAGACGAACTGGCCGATCCCGAACGCATCGTCGCGGCGCGCAGCGAGATCATCGCCCTGGAAGCGGCGCTGCGCCAGCTGACGCCGCGCCAGCGCGAGATCCTGCTGGCGGCGCATATCGACGGTCAGCTCAATCGCGAGATCGCCGCGCGCCTGGATATTTCGCTGAGCCTGGTGGAAAAAGAGTTGCGGCACGCCCTGCGACATTGCCAGCAATACGTGGGCGCGCCGGCCGACATGGCCGCCCGCGGCGGCCCGCGCCGCTTCTGATACGATTCTTCATCATGACCCAACACAGCAACGACAGCGACGGCGATATCGAGGAACAGGCGAGGCAATGGCTGGTGCGCCTGCGCTCGGGCCGGGCGAGCGAGGCCGATGCGCAGGCATTCGCCCGCTGGCGCGCGCAAAGTCCCCGCCACGCCCGGGCGGCGCGGGAACTGGGACAGCTGTGGCGCGGCCTGCGCATGGCGGCGCCCGCGGTGGCGCGCGAGCAGGCCATGCGCGCACCGTCGCGCGGCCGGCGCGCCTTCCTGGGTAGCGCGCTGGCCACGGGCGTGGCGCTGCTGGCCTTGCGTCCGCCGCTGGCCCTGTGGCCGTCCGTGGGCGAACTGGCCGCCGACTATCGCACGGGCACGGGCGAGCAGCGCCAACTGGCGCTGGCCGGCGGCGCACAAGTGCGCATGAATACGCAGACACGCCTGAACCTGCGCGGCGCGGATGACGCCGCGTTCATCGAATTGCTGGCCGGTGAAGCGCAGATCGTGACGGGTGGCCGTGACGCGTGTACCGTGCTGGCCGGCGGCGCGCGGCTGCAGGCGCGCGCCGCCAGTTTCAACGTGCGCTGCCTTCCGGATGGTGATGTGGAATTGAGCTGCCTGGAAGGCCGGGTCGAGGTCGACCACCCGCAGCGGCGCACCACCTTGTCCGCGTCGCAGCAGTTGCGCTACGGCCCGGCCGTGCTGCGCCTGGCCGCGTCGGCCGATTCCAATGCCGTGCTGGCCTGGCGCCGCGGCCTGCTGCTGTTCAATGACACGCCGCTGGCGCAGGTGGTCGAGGAGCTCAACCGATACCGGCCCGGCAGGATCTTCCTGCAAAGCGAAGAGCTGGGCATGCGCCGCGTCCAGGCGCAGTTTTCCATCGATAAGCTCGATGTCGCCCTGGCGCTGATCCGCGACCTGTACGGCGCCCGGCTCACCTACTTGCCTGGCAATCTGGTCTTGCTCAGCTAGGCCCTGTCACACGCGCGCGCATCAAGCCGGGTGTGGACACAGCGTATCTCACCTTCAACTATGGGAACGCTCCCGGCGTTGCCTTCAATAGTGTTTCTGGAAAAAATAAATGCGGGTTAGGCGGGCAGCATGCGTCCCAGTCATGAGCAGCGCATTTTCAGCGCGCCTTCCCTGACCAACCAGCACGTTCATTTTTCCAGGAAATCATTGCCATGACCATGTTTCACACTGCCCGGCGCAAGACCATGACACAGACGCTGCGCGTGCCCGCGCCGCAAGCGGCCATGCGGCTTACGCCACTCGCCTATGCCGTGGCCGTGCTGCTGGCGGCGGGTGGCACGGTGCAGCAGGCGCAGGCGCAGCAGGCGTTCAGCGGCGCCTGGTTTGCCGGCAAGGGCGCGACGCAGGCGACAGCGGTGCAAACGGGGCGGCAGCCCGGTGGCGTGCCGCTGGCCGGACGACCGGCGGCGCCCGGCCCGCAGACTGGCGAGCAGTTGCAGCGTTCGCTCAACAACCTGAATCTGGCCGCGCGCGCCATCGCTGCGCAGCAGGCGGCGCAGGCACAGGCGCGCCAGGCAGCGGCCGCTGCGCCCGGCGCGCCCGATGGCCTGGTGAATGGCGGCCTGAAGATCGATGCCAACAGCCTGACGGCTGGCTGGCTCAACGCCCAGGCGCCCGTGCAGACGGTGCAGGGAGGCAAGACGACGGTGTTGGTGCGGCAGACGGCCGACAAGGCCATCCTGAACTGGGAAACGTTTAATGTCGGCAAGGATACGATCTTGTCCTTCCAGCAGCAGAAGGACTGGGCCGTGCTGAACCGGGTCAATGATCCGCTGGCGCGTCCCAGCCAGATCCAGGGCCGCATCGAGGGCGACGGCACGGTGCTGCTGGTCAACCGCAACGGCATCGTCTTCGATGGCGCCAGCCAGGTCGATACGCGCAACCTGGTGGCTGCCGCCGCCAGCATCGGCGACGCGCATTTTCGCGAGCGCGGCATTTACAGCAATGGCAGCGCGCCATCGATCAGCGATGCACTGGGCAAGGTCGACGTGCTGCGCGGCGCGCGCCTCGCCACGCGCGCGCCCGCCAATTCGACAGAGGGGGGCGGTTATGTGCTGCTGGCGGGCGCCGAGGTGCACAACGGCGGCGAGATCCTGGCACCGAAGGGACAGGCGCTGCTGGCCGCTGGCGACAGCTTCGTCATCCGCAAGGGCGTGGGCACGGATGGCAATGCGCTGTCCACCACGCGTGGCAATGAGGTCGTGCCCCGTTCCGGCGTGGCGGGTGCGACAGGCAAGGTCGCCAATTCGGGGCTGATCCAGGCGCGCGAAGGCGATGCGACCCTGGCCGGGCGCGAGGTGCGCCAGGATGGCGTGCTGCTGGCCAGCACCAGCGTCAATGCGCGCGGCACGGTGCACCTGCAGGCGCTGGGCGAGCAGGCCGCCGTGGTGTTGGGACAGGGTGCCACGACAGCCGTCCTGATCGAGGAAGAGGCGAGGAATACAGCGCTCGACAGCCAGCGCGACGGTTTGCGCGCCCCGGCCGTGGCCGGCGCCGAGTCCATGCTGCCGCTGGCGGACCGGCGCGACCAGTCGCGCATCGCCATCGACAGCGCCGGCACGGTGGATTTCCAGGGCGCGTCGCTGACGCTGGCCACAGGTGGGCAGATCAGCGTCAATGCGGCCGGCCGCAGCCTGGTGCGCGATGGTGCGCGGATCGACGTGGCGGGTGCGGCCGGGGTCAGGCTGGCCATGGAAAGCAATAACGTCAAGGTCAACGTGCAGGGCAACGAGCAGCGCGACGCACCAGGCAACCGCGATGGCAAGGGGCTCAATAGCAGCGATATCTGGCTGGACAGGCGCAGCCTCGTGTTTGTTCCCAAGGGAACGAACGGCTATGACAGCGACCGCTGGTACACGGCGGGCGGCTTGCTGGAGGTGGGCGGCTACCTGGGCATGCAGGGACACACGGTGGGAGAATGGATGGCGCAGGGCGGCACGCTCAGTTTTGGCGGCAAGGACGTCGTCACGCAGGCCGGTTCCAGCATCAACCTGTCGGGCGGCACCTTGCGGGTGGAAGGCGGCTTGATCCGCCAGACCTGGCTGAATGGGGCCGACGGCCGCCAGTACGAAGCATCGCGCGCGCCCGGCGATATGCTGTACACGGGCCTGTACCGGGGCTTTGAAGAGCTGCACGCGCGCTGGGGCGAGTCCGCCATGGCTTTCTACAACAGTCCGCTGATCGCGCCGCGCCAGCGGCTGGAAAACGGTTATACGGTGGGGCGCGATGCCGGCAGCCTGGTGATTGGCACGCAGGCGGCCGTGCTGGAAGGGCTGATCGACGCCAGCGCCGTCCAGGGCCCGGGCCAGCAGCAGGCGGCGCAGGCCGGTGTCGATGGCTACCATCAGTCGCACAAGGCCGCCGCCACGCGCGGCCAGCTGATCGTCGGCCGCTCCGTGCCCATGTTCGAACAGAGCACGGGCCTGACGTACGACAGCCTGGGCGCCGTCATGCGCGAAGTGCAACTGGCCGGCGGCGCGGACGATATCGCCGCAGGCCTGGACCTGGGCACGCTGCTGCCAACGTCGCGCCAGGGTCGCCTGGTGCTCGATACGGCACGCCTGAACGGCTTCGAACTGGGCGCCATCCGCATTGCCGCCACGGACAGGATCGCCGTCAATGGCGCCGTGCGGGTGGCCGACGGCGGCAACGTTACCCTGTACGGCAGCGATGTGGCGGTCAATGCCGACGTGACGGCGCACGCGGGCGGCATCCAGATCGGCAATATCCTGCGGCAGGCTGTCAACGGCCGCATCGAGGACAGCGTGCTGAAGGCGCCGCCCGGCGGCAAGGCCGGCGTGCAGGTGGCCGGCGGCGTGACGCTGGACGCGAGCGGCTTGTGGAGCCAGTCCCTGCAGGAGGAGTCATTGTCTGGCGCCACGCTGGCATACCGGCATGGCGGCAGTGTTTCCCTGCGCAGCAGCGGCGACGTGCTGCTGCGCCAGGACAGCCGCATCGACGTGCGCTCGGGCGCGGCGGAGCTGGCTGGCGGCGCGGTACGCGGCGGCAAGGGCGGCAACGTGACGCTGGAAACGCGCATGCAGAGTAGCGAGCGCGCGGCCAGCCTGGGTTTCGATGGCGCGCTGCTGGGCCAGGGCATGGAGGGTGGTGGCACGCTGCAGGTGCGCGCGGCGAAGGTGCTGATCGGCGGATCGGCGCAGGCGGCGGCCGACACGCTGCAGCTGGACAGCGGTTTTTTTGACAAGGGTTTTTCCCGCTACGATATCGGCGGCAACGGCGGCTTGACGGTGGCCGACGGCGCGCAGGTCGCGGTGACGATGCCGCTGCTGCGCCTGGCCGGGCCGGGGGTGGAGTCGTGGTTGTCGCCCGTATACCGCGAAGACGCGAGGAAGGGCGTGCTGACGCAGCGCCTCGGCGCCAGCTTGCGGCTGCAGGCCGGTGTGGCGGACGTCTCCGGCGGCGCGGACATGGCCAGCGTCCAGGCGCGTATCGGCCACGGCGCCACGCTGGAAGTCGATCCTGGCCAGTCGATCACGGTCGCCGGCATCGGCCAGCTGACGCTCGATGGCCGCCTGAATGCCTGGGGCGGCAAGATCGTGCTGGAAGGCATGGCGGGCGATGTGCAGGCGGCCGAGGCGGCCAACGGCGCCGGGCATGGCCGCTCGATCTGGATCGGCGACGGGGCCGTGCTGGACGTGGCGGCGCGCGCCGCCACGGCCGTCGATGCACGCGGCCAGCGCTATGGCCTGGTGCGTGACGGCGGCAGTATCGTGGTGGGCGGCACGCTCGACCATGCCACGGGCAAGGCCGATGCGGCGCACCTGTTCGTGGCCGTGCGCGACGGCGCGCTGCTTGACGCTTCCGGCACGCAGGCACTGCTCGACGTGGCGGGCCTGGGCGCCACGCAAGTGGCCAGCCGTGGCGGCAGCATCGCGCTGGCGTCGAATAACGGCCTGTACCTTGACGGCCTGATGAAAGCCGGCGCTGGCGGCGCCGGCGCGGCCGGCGGCACGCTCGCTCTCGCGCTGGAAACGCCGCTGTACAGCGATACAGCGGGCGCGCGCGTGCGCCAGGCGCGCGAATTCATGCTGCGCCAGCAGCCGGCCGGCGGCACGCTGGCCGGCACGCAGCCGGAACAGGCGGCCGCGCAGTTCGTGTATGGCCACGCGGCGCTGGCCGCCTCGCAGGTGGCCGCTGGCGGCTTCGGCAATCTGTCCATCCTCAGTAACGGCATGCTCGGCTTCGATGGCGACTTGTCCCTGTCGCTGGGCCAGAGCCTGCATCTGTACGCGCCCACCCTGGTACTGGCCGACGGCGCGGCGGCGGCCACGCGCGTGCTGCTGGCGGCGCCGTACATGCGCCTGGCCGGCATCGGCGCCGTCGGCACGGGCGATGGCCAGATACGTCCCACGCTGACGGGCGGCGTGTCGACGCAGGCGGCCGCGGGCAGCCTGCGCCTGGAAGCACAGCAGCTGCTCGACGTGCGCGACGTGCTGACGACGGGCGCGCATGGCGGCAAGGAGCGCGCGCAAGGGCTGGCGGAGTTGGTCGACCGGCGTGCCTTCGACAGCGTGGAACTGGCCAGCCAGGGCGATATGCGTTTCCTGGGCGCCACCGTCAGCGGCCAGAATACCGTCCTGAACACGCCGGCGGACCTGTCGCTGAAGGCGGCACGCATTTATCCGGCAACGGGCGCCAGCGCCATCGTGCGGGCCGGCTACCTGGGCGGGAGCAGCGATTATGCGCAGCAGCGCCTGCTGCGCATAGGCCGCGCCGGCACGGATGGCGCAGCGCCGCCGCTGCCGCCATCTTCCGCCTTCGGCGCGCTGACCCTGGGCGCTGCCGCGATCGAGCAGGGCGGCGTGTTGCTGGCCCCGCTGGGCAGCATCGTGCTGGGCGCCAGTACGGGCGCCAGCATGTCGGACACGCGTTTCTTGCGTTTCCTGCCGGGCAGCGTGACGTCGGTCAGCGCCGCCGGCCTGATGTTGCCGTATGGCGGCACGGCCGATGGCGTCAGCTGGCGCTACGATGGCAAGGATGTCAGCCTGCTGGGCGCGGGCGGCACCTATGGCACGACGGCCAATCTGAAAGTGGGACTGGCGATGAAAAGCCGCGCGGTCGACGTGCAGCCGGGCGCCGTGCTCGATCTGTCGGGCGGCGGCCAGTTGCTGGGCGCCGCCTTCGTGGCCGGCCGCGGCGGCTCCACCGATGCGCGCTACCATCCTCTGGTGCAGACGCGGGCCAACGGCGGCTTCATCCTGCCTGAACTGGCCAGCAATCCCGTGTACGCGATCGTGCCGGGCGCGCAGGCGCCGGTGGCCCCCGCCGATGGCGAGCGCGGCGCCAGTGTGCCCGTGCCCGGCCAGCAGGTGACGATAGGCGCCGGCGTGCCCGGCTTGCCGGCCGGCAGCTACACCTTGCTGCCGTCGACCTACGCCTTGCTGCCGGGCGCCTTCCGCGTCGAGATCAATGGCCAGGCCGGCATCGCGCCGGCCGCGCCGAATGCCATGCGCAATGGTTCCTGGGCCGCCAGCGGCCGCCTGTCCGTGGCCGGCACGGGCATCGGCGACACCCTGTCGCGACAACTGATCGTGACGCCGGCCAGCGTGTTGCGCAGTTATTCGCAGTACCGGGAAACCAGCTATGCCGATTTCGTGCGCGCCGACGCGGCCAGGCTGGATGTGCCGCGCGCCATGCTGGAAGCGGATGCGCGGACCATGCTGGTCCAGTTGATGCCCGGCAATGGCGACGCCATCGATTTCCATTTCCAGGGCCTGGCCCGCTTTCAGCCCGCCGACAAGGGACATGGCGGCACGCTGGCCTTCCCGATGGACGGAGGGCATCTGGAAGTGCTGGCGGCCGCTGGCCAGGCCGGCGCCGACATGGGCACCGTATCGCTGCGCGCCGCTGACGTCAACGCCGTGGGCGCGGCGCGCCTGTCGCTGGGCAGCCTGCCCGTGGTGCGCTACGGCCAGGGCGGCAACTTGCTCGACTTCTCCAGTGGCGGGGCCGCCGGCGCCATCACCGTGCGTGACGGGGCGTCGCTGTCGGCAGCCGAAGTATTGTTCATCGCTAACTCAACAGTGGCAAACCAGGGCGCCGGCATCAAGGTCGAGCAGGGTGCGGCCATCAGCACGCTGGGGCGCGGCAAGTCCGCCTTCGATGCCGAGGACGGCTTCGTCTACCAGCCCGGCTACCGTGGCGTGCTGGCCGTTTCCAATGGGCGCCTGCAGATGCTGGCGCCGGAATACAATAGCGTGGGCACGCCGGCCAGCATCCGCATCGGCACCTGCGCGCAAGCCGCCTGCGCTGGCGCCACCTCGCTGTACTCGGAAGGCTCGATCGCTTTTGCCACCAGCAGTGCCTTCGAGCTCGGCGACGCCGTGCGCTACGGCACGCGCCACCTGACCCTGGCGGTCGGCGGCATCAACGTGGGCAGTGCGCAGGCGCTCGATGCGGCCGCCGCGCGCGGCGCCCTGCCGCCGGGGCTGACCTTGAACCAGGAGGTCCTGGACCGCTTGCTGCGCGGCGACGCCGGCACGGGCGCGCCGGCCTTGCAGACCTTGTCGCTGACGGCCGCCCAGTCGCTCAATTTCTACGGCGACACGACCCTGAGCACCATGGATGCGAGCGGCAAGTCGCTGCTGGACAAGTTGTCGCTGACGACGCCGGCCATGTATGGCGACGGCAAGGCGGGCGAGGTGGCGCGCATCGTCACCGATACCCTCGTCTGGAATGGCGGCACGGCCGGCCCGGCAGCGCTGCCCGGCGCCGTGCTGGCCGGCGGCGCCGGCACGGGCAGCGGCACGCTGGACGTGCGCACGCGCCGCATCGAGTTCGGCTATGGCCCCGACACGCGCCCGGACACGCTGGCCGACGCGCAGCGCCTGATCCTGGGCTTCACCGACGTCAGGCTCAATGCCAGCGAGCGCATCACGGCCAACCACAAGGGCAGCCTGGCCGTGCACCAGTCGCAGGGCGCCTATGCGACGGGCAAGGGCTACGCGTACGCAGGCGGCGACCTGTACCTGAACACGCCGCTGCTGACGGGACAAGCCGGTTCCGTCAACCGCATCACGGCAGGCGGGGCGCTCAATATTGCGGGAGCGGGTGCTGGCGCTGGCGGGCCGGCGGCGCTTGCCGACAGCGACGCGCTGGGCGCGGAACTGCTGTTGGCGGGCAATAGCGTGACGCTGGATACGGCCGTGGTGTTGCCTAGCGGCAAACTGACCCTGGCCGCCACAGGCGACGTGCGCCTGCTTGACGGCGCGCAGCTGGACCTGGCGGGGCGCAAGGTCAGCATCCACGATGCGGACAAGTACAGCTGGGGCGGCGAGGTCATACTGAGCAGCCGCAGCGGCAATATCGCGCAGGCCGCCGCCGCCGGCATCGATGTGTCGGCCCGCAACAACCAGGGCGGCAAGGTGCAAGCCATCGCCCTCGATGCGGCCGCAGGCAAGGTCGACCTGCAGGGCCGGCTGCTGGGCGGCGCCAGCGGCCGCTATGATGCCGGTGGCACCGTCTTGCCCTACAAGGGCGGCGCCGTGGATATCCGCGCGCAGGACGTGGGCGATTTCGCGGCCCTGAACCGGCGCCTGAACGACGGCAAGGTGGACGGCGAACGCAGTTTCCAGATCAAGCGGGGCGATCTGACCATCGGCGACGAGATCAGGGCGGGCAGCGTCAATGTTTCGCTCGATAATGGACGCCTGACGGTGGCGGGCGCTATCGACGCCAGCGGCGAGCGCGTGGGCGCCATCCGCCTGGCGGGCAAGCATGGCGTGACGCTGGCCGGCACGGCCGTACTCGACGCGCATGGCAGCACGCTGCGCGTCGATAGCTATGGCAAGATCATCGACGCGCCGAACCGGGCGTTGATCGAAATCAATGCGGGCGATGGCGTGCTGGCCCTGGACGGCGGCGCGCGGCTTGATGTGCGCCACGGCACGGCCGCCGGCAGCGGCGAGGGCAAGGGCCGGCATGACGGCCAGGCGCGCGGCACCTTGGACTTGCACGCGGCGCGCCTGGGCAGCGCCGGTGGCGCCACCGACGCCGACGCGGCCACGCACGGCGACATCGCCATCGCGGCCGGCGCAGGCCTGCGCATCGAAGGCGCGCGCGATATCGCCGTGCACGGCACGGCGCGCTACGGCGATGCGCCACAAGGCGTGCTCAAGGATGTCAGTGGCCAGGTCGTGCCGGGCCCGGACGGCTTGCCGCAGGCGGACCTGGCAGCGGGCGGACGGCCGTACCAGTTCATCGACCAGGCTTACCTCGATAGCAAGCATGACGACAGCACGGACTTCATGGCGGCGGCGCTGGCCAACGCCAATTTGCTGGGAAACAAGCTGGCAGGCTTGCGGACGGCCGCGCATGCCGAGGCGCTGCATGTGCGGCCCGGCGTGGAAATCGTCACGCAGGGCGACCTGGTGCTCAGCGGCGACATCGACCTGTCTGCGCACCGCTATGCGGGCCTGAACGCGAAGACGCAAAAAACCGCCGTGGCCGGCTCGGGGGAACCGGGCAGCCTGGTGTTGCGCGCGGGCGGCAATCTCGACATCTTTGGCAGCATCAACGACGGTTTTGCGCCGCCGCCCGCCACGCCGGACGACAAGGGCTGGGTGCTGACGCCGGGCCGCCAGGCCTATGGCGGCGATGTGGTGGTACCGGGCCATGGCGTGGTGCTGGCCGAGGGAACGTTATTTCCTGTCGGCAAGATTTTGAATTATGCCCTGCCCATCCAGCCGGCGACGCTGGCCGTGGGCACCGTGCTGCCGGTGGCGGCCAGCCTGGCGGCGGCGCTGGAAGTGCCGCTCGATACGGTGCTGCGCGCGGACGTGCGCGACAGCGCCGGCCGCCTGCTGCATGCGGCCGGCACGCTGGTTGCGGGCCAGCCGCTGCTGCTGCCGAAAGGCACGCAGCTGGGCGCCGGTACGCAGTTGCCCGGTTCGGCCGCGCTGCAAGGCCTGACCTGGCCGGCCGGCGTGCCACTGCCTGGCCTGGCGCAGTTTGACAACTACCTCAAGCCGAACGGGGTCTTGCTGGCCGGTGCGCTGGCCTTGCGCGTCGGTGCGCTGATCCCCGCCGATACCAGCGTCAAGCTGCCGGGCGGCGCCCTGAGCGTGCCGCTGCGCGCCATCACGGGCGGCGTGCAGGGCCGTAATTGGGCGGTGGCGCCCATGCTGCCGGAAGGCTCGCTGTCGTGGTCGATGCGGCTCGTGTCCGGCGCCGATACCGGCGCGGCTGACACGCGCAGCATCCGGCCCGTGCTGGCGGGCGACTTGCGGCTGGCCGACAGCCATTACGCGCTGTATGAAACGTATGACCGGAAAATCATCCCGGGCACGCCGGCGCGGCCGGGCGGTGCCTGGTTCTGGAATGCGTTCGGGGGCGAACTGGGGTACGAGCCTGGCACGCCGGTAGCGCCAGATTCTGAAGGCTGGTGCGACGAGGGCGCCTGCGACCGCCACAACTATGCCTGGAGCGACAGCGCCAGCCTGTATGATCCCACCTGGCTGGCCGGCAAGCCGGTGCCGCTGGAGGTGGAAGGACAGTGCGACACGGAGATCTGCATCCCGCTGGGCAAGGCGATTCCCGGCACGCCGGACCGGGTGGAAATCGGCGCGCTGAAAAGCGTGACGCCAGCGACCCAGCATTTCAGCGTGCTGCGCACGGGGACGGGCGACCTGGACCTGATCGCGGCCGGCAACCTCAGTACCCTGTCGCCATATGGCATCTATACGGCGGGCACCTCCACCGCCAGCCTGGGCAATGCCGCCTACAATCAGGCGCGCGGGCGCGCCGGCGACGGCGCGACGGTGCTGGGCAGCGGCGGCGCCGCGTATGAATACCTGGTCGATGGCGGCGCGGCCAGCCCCTATGCGGCCTGGTACCCCGACCATGGCGGCAATGTGCTGCTGCGCGCGGGCGGCAACCTGACGGGCGACATCGTCAGTGCGTTCGGCGTTGCGCGCCAGGAAGACTTGCGCAGGCAAGCGGCCAGCGCCAACGTGGGCAACTGGCTGTGGCGCCAGGGCACGGGCGGCACGGCCGGCGTCGATCCCATACCCGCCAGCTGGTGGATCAATTTTGGCACGTATATTAAGGAAGCCGGTGGCGCGAGCGTCTTGCAGCCCGACCAGCCGATGATCGACAAGCTGCCCATGCTGGTGGGCTTCACGGGCATGGGCACGCTGGGCGGCGGCAACCTGAGCGTCGATGTGGGCGGCCATGCGGGCATGCAGGCGCGGCGCGGCTCGGCCGATGGCGAGCAGTCGCCGCGCAGCGAAGGACTGGTGCTGGCCGTGGCCGGCACGGGCCGTGTCGGCGCCGACGGCGGCATGCTGCTGACGGGCGGCGGCGACATGGACGTGCGCATCGGCGGCGACCTCAATCCCGGCCTGCAGGCCAGGGCGGCCGTCAACAACGGTTTTGGCATGCAGCCGGGCGTGGCGACGGATTACCAGAACCAGAACCTGAACCTGAACGGCGTGCTGAGCAATCTGCGCGGTGCCCTGGCCCTGCAGACGGGCAGCCTGGGCGACGTCGCCTTCAATTATGGCGGCATGCCGCAGCAGCACGACAGCAAGGAGCAGCGCGCCTACGATCCCTACGGCGCCACGCTGGGCACGGCCACCGGCGGCGCGACGCTGATGCTGGGCGATGCGGCGGCGCGCGTGTCCACGCGGGGCGACCTGGTGCTGGCCGGCACGGGCGACCCGGGTCGCGTGAAGACAGCCTATTCGTCCGCGTTCACGGCCAATGGCAAGGCCTATGCGCAGGGCGGTTATGGCTGGTTTTCGCTGTGGACGGACGGCACGGCGATCGACCTGTTCTCCGCCGGCGGCAGCCTGGCGCCGAGCGTGCAGCTGGGCGACGTCAATTCGGGCAGGACGCCAGTTGGCCAGGGCAACCATGCCGATTCGGGCGGGCGTTTCCTGTTTCCTTCGCAGCTGGGGGCGGTGGCCGCCAACGGCAGTCTCTTCCTGGGCAAGTCGGCGCTGGGCGGAAACGATTATTATGCGCCCGGCTATTCCATGCTGCTGGCGCCATCGGCCAACGGCCGGCTCGACTTGCTGGCGGGCGATTCGCTGTATGCCAGCGGCTATGCCGTGAGCCGCTCGGGCGCCGCCGCATCGAGCCTGCCCACGCCCGTTCATCCCGCCTTCGCCGGCTATGAGCAGCCGGCCACCTACGTGGCGGGCAATGGCGGCGTTGACGGCATCGTGTCGTCATTGGCGCGCTTTCCCCTGTTCGCGTTTGGCAGCCCCAGCGCCGCGCCGCTGGGCGCCGCCGCCGGGACGCCGTCGCGCCTGTACGCGGGCAAGGGCGATATCGTCGGCTTGCGCAGCGGCGAAATCCTGGCGTTTGCCAACGGCCAGCGGGCCGGACAGACGTGGTACGAGGGTGCCGCGCCCGTATGGATGAGAGCCGGGCGCGACATTGTCAACTCCGGCACGCAGCCGGGCCAGCCGACGGCGCTGCCGAACGCCATCGCAAATACCCGCGAGAACGTGTATGGCAATGGCAGCAGCACGGGCAACCTGTTCGTGCATGAGCGCGCCACGGACGTGTCCATCGTCGCGGCCGGCCGCGACATCCTGCATAGCAGCTTCAACGTGGCCGGTCCCGGCACGCTGGAACTGACGGCGGGGCGCCATATCCGCATGGAAGAGCAGGGGGCGCTGGTCAGCCTGGGCGCCGTGCTTGCCGGCGATAAACGCCCCGGCGCCGGCATCGTGTTGCAGGCGGGGCTGGGCGAAGCGGGCGTCAATGGCGTCGATTTCGCCGCCTTCGCGCAGCGCTACCTGGACCCGGCCAACCTGGCCCGGCCTGGCGTGCCATTGGCACAACAGGCGGGCAAGGTCGCCAAGACCTATGCGCTGGAGCTGGCCGCCTGGCTGGCGGCGCGCGAGGGTTTCACCGGCACGTCGCAACAGGCGAGCACGCGCTTTTCCGCCTTGTCGCCCGAGCAGCAGCGGATCTTCGCGCGCCAGGTCTTCTTCGATGAATTGAAGGCTGGCGGGCGCGAGTACAACGATGCGCAAGGTCCGCGTTTCGGCAGCTACCTGCGCGGGCGCAACGCCATCGCGGCGCTGTTCCCCGCGCAGGATGCGCACGGTGCGCGCATCCGCTACCAGGGCGATATCAGCATGTATGGCCCGTCCGGCGTGAATACCCTGTTTGGCGGCGATATCAGCATGCTCGCGCCGGGCGGCAAGCAGGTATTCGGCACGGAGGGCCAGGCGCCGCTCGCGGTGCCGCGCCTGGTGCCCGGCGTGCTCACGCAGGGTGCGGGCGATATCGCGCTGTACGCCCAGGACAGCATGCTGCTGGGCCAAAGCCGCATCATGACGACCTTCGGCGGCGCCATCCTGGGCTGGTCGGCGCTGGGCGACATCAATGCGGGGCGCGGTTCGAAGTCGACCATCATCTACACGCCGCCCAAGCGCGTGTACGACCAATGGGGCAATGTGACGCTGGCTTCCGACGTACCGAGCACGGGCGCCGGCATCGCCACGCTGGCGCCGATTCCGGAAGTGCCGGCCGGCGATATCGACCTGATCGCTCCCCTGGGCACCATCGACGCGGGCGAGGCGGGCATCCGCGTCTCGGGCAATATCAACCTGGCGGCGCTGCAGGTGGTGAACGCGGCGAACATTCAGGTGCAGGGGAAATCGAGTGGCATGCCGGTGCTTGCTGCCGTGAATGTGGCCGCCCTGAGCAACGCCAGTGCGGCGGCGTCGCAGGCGACGGGCGCGGCGCAGGAAGCGCTGCAGCGCGAACGGGCGGCGGCGCGCGGCAGCTTGCCATCGATCTTTTCCGTGCGCGTGCTGGGCTTTGGCGACGAGCCGATCGAGGACGGCGACAAGCGCGGCAAGGCGGCCAGCTACCGGCCGGACAGCCCCGTCGCCATCCTGGGCCTCGGCGGCGCGGGTGCTACTCAGCGCGCCCACCTGACGCGCCAGGAGCAGCAGGAGCTGGACCTGTGATGGCCAGCGTGGAAGCCTTGTCGCCGTGCCTGCAGGCGCACCTGGCCACGCACTACGTGCGCCTGCACCGGCGCCTGACGCGCTACCTGGGCTGCGCGGAGCTGGCCAGCGACAGCCTGCACGACGCCTGGCTGCGCCTGGCGGGCAAGCCGGCACCGCCCGCCTGCAGCATGGATGCCTACGTCTGCCGCGTGGCGTGCAACCTGGCCGTGGACCGGCTGCGCCAGGCGCGGCCCTGGCAATACGCGGACGGCGCCGAAGCAGTGCTGGAACAGTTGGCAGACGGCGCGGCGGGACCGGCCAGGCTGGCCGAAGTGCGCTCCGAGCTGGCCGCCGTCGACCGGGCGGTGGCGTGCCTGCCGCGGCGCCACCGCCAGGTGCTGTTCGGCTTGCGCCTGGAGGACGCCACGCGCGGCGAGGTGGCCGCGCGCCACGGCATTTCGCTGCGCAATGTCGACACTTTGCTACGTCAGGCGCTCGATCACTGCGCCGCGCAGACGGGACAGACCGTCGTCGGCGGCATCGGTACGGCGCGCCGGGCTTTGCGGACGGCGCGGGCTGGTTTCCAGCCGGGACCGCCATCGTTTGCTGTTATCACATAACCATCATGGCACGCCACCCGTCTACAGCATGCGCTGGAAGACGCCGTCCTTGTCCAGCAGCAGATGCTTGAGGCCGGCAAGGGCGTGCAGGACGATCAGGGCCAGTACTGTCCAGCAAGGCTGGCAGCGGTTAAGATGGGAGGCGGCCGGAAGTGGATGATGGACGGATGGTCGGCAGCAGATGTTAAGAAGTTCTTAATGTCCGGCGCCTACGCTGCGAGCATGAAATCCAGACAAGACAGGCCACGATGCGCATATTGCTGACAGAAGACGACCCCCAGCTGGGGCGCGCCACGCAGATGGGGCTGGAGCAGGCCGGCTATGCGGTCGACCGGGTGCAGTCGGCCGAAAGCGCGCATAGGGCCGTACGCCTGCACCGCCATGGCTGTTTGCTGCTCGACCCGGCCCTGCCGGGCGAGGATGGCATGCAGGCACTGGCCATCGGCTACAGCATCGACAAGCCCGATACGCAGGCGTGCCCATGACAGCGTCCACCCTGCGCGCCGCCGGCGTATGGTCGCTGCGGCGCACGCTGCTGGCCGTGCTGCTGGGACTGACGTTTACGCTATGGGGCTTCAGCGCCGCCATCGTGTATCTGGAAGCGGGGCGCGAAAGCCAGGAACTGTTCGACCAGTCGCTGGCCGAGACGGGGCATTTGCTGCTTTCCCTGGCCGAGCACGAAGTGCAGGAGCATGGCGCGAGCAAGTCGCTGGTGATGCCGGCGGCGCAGAACCGCAACCACCGCCAGTACCTGCTGTTCCAGGTGTGGGATGCGCAGCACCGCCTGCTGTACAAGAACGCCGGCGCGCCGGACCAGGCGTTCGCCGCGCCGGCCGATGTCGGCTACAGCTGGCGCGACAACGATGGCCGCCTGTGGCGCATCTATACAAGCTGGAATCACGACGCGCAGCTGCAGATCCAGGTGGCGGAACCGGCCAGCCACCGCCAGGAGATCAGCAGCCGCTTCGCCCTGAAGTTGCTGGCCATCGGCTTGCCGATGGCAGTCCTGGCGGCGCTGGCCATCTGGTGGAGCATCAACCGCGTGTTTCGCGCCTTGCGCCGCTGCGCCGATGAAGTGGCGCTGCGCACGCCCGACGATCTCGCCAATGTCAGCGTGACGGGCGCCCCCATGGAAGTGCAGCCGCTGCTGCAGGCCATCAACCGCCTGTTCGTGCGCGTGCGCCAGACGCGCGAGCAGGAGCAGCGCTTCACGGCCGATGCCGCGCATGAATTGCGCACGCCGCTGGCGGCCATCAAGACCAACCTGCAGGTGCTGCAGCGCGCCCGCAGCGATGCGGAACGCAGCGAGTCCGTGACGGGCCTGGGCCTGAGCGTGGACCGCGCCTCGCGCCTGGTGGGGCAGTTGCTGACCTTGTCCCGGCTCGACCCGCAGTCGCAGCCGCCGTCCGACCTGCCCGTGCTGGACCTGGCCGCCGTGCTGGCCGAACAGCTGCCCGCCTGGATGGCGCAGGCGCAGCGTCAGGATTTGCTGCTGCGGGCGGACCTGGCCACGGCGCCGTGCCGTCTGCAGCTGGACCATGTGCTGATCCTGGCGCGCAACCTGATGGACAACGCCATGCGCTATACCCCGGCCGGCGGCACGCTGGCGCTGGCCTGCCGCACCGAGGCCGATGGCGTGCTGCTGCGCGTGAGCGATACGGGGCCCGGCATCGCCGAGCAGTTGCGCGAGCGCGTATTCGAACGCTTTTTCCGCGCCGCCGGCGCGCACCAGCCAGGCAGCGGCCTGGGCTTGTCGATCGTGCGGCGCATCGCCGAAACGCATGGCGCCAGCGTGCAGCTGGCCGCCGGGCCGGATGGCGCGGGCCTGGTGGTGACGGTGCGCTTTCCCGCGCCACGGCAGCTTGATGCTGTCAGTGCGACACCAGCACCGGCAAGGTCATCTCCTGCAACACCGTGCGCGTGACGCCGCCCAGTAGCGCTTCGCGCAGGCGCATGTGGCCGTAGCAGCCCATCACGACCAGGTCGCACTGGCGCTGCGTCGCCATCGCCAGCAGGGCCGCGCCCACGTCCTGGCCCGGCGGCGTGTCGTGCTGCAGCACTTCGACGTTGACGCCGTGGCGCGCCAGGTACAGGGCCAGGTCGGCACCCGGCTGCTCGCCGTGCGCGGCCGGCTGGGCGTGTGAATTGACGACGGCCAGGGTGACTTGCTGCGCCCGTTGCAGCAGCGGCAGCGCATCGGTGATGGCGCGCAGCGCTTCGGCGCTGCCGTTCCAGGCCAGCAGGGGATGCTGCGCGCTGCCCGCTAGCGCAGCCGACGGCGCGTGCGGCACCATCAGCACGGGCCGGCCGCAATGGAGCATCAGGTATTCGGGCGTGCCGGCGATGACGCGCGACGGCGTATCCTGCGCGTCGGTCTGACCGAGAATCAGCAAGTCGCAATAGCGCGCCTGCAGCAGCAGCGCGCCTTGCGCGTCGTCGTCGACGAAGCGCGTTTCGTAGGTGCCCAGACCTTCTTCGCGGGCGATGCGCTCGAAGTCGTGCAAGGCTTCGCTGGCCTGGGTGCGCAGCGCCTGCATCTGCGCCGGCGCGAATTGCAGCGCGTTGACGCCGCCGCCATACGCATAGCGCGAGATGCCGCTCATGGCCGAGCCGATCAGGTGGGCGCCTTC
Organism: Janthinobacterium lyxosi; assembly: GCF_051380665.1. NCBI lineage: Bacteria > Pseudomonadati > Pseudomonadota > Betaproteobacteria > Burkholderiales > Oxalobacteraceae > Janthinobacterium > Janthinobacterium lyxosi. The sequence continues at coordinate 187,532 of NZ_JBNYXM010000006.1, read as the reverse complement.
GGCAATGGCCAGGCGCACGGCCAGGCGGATGCGCTGGGCACAGTGGCGGGAGTTGTCTACGTGGACCAGCAGGGTAGTATAGGGCATGGCGTTTTCCTCGGTTGTCGGAAGTCGGTTGTCAAGTCTGCAGCACGTAGTCGCCCGGCGCGTCGGCCAGGCCCGGGGGCATGGCCGGCGGCGCCACCTGCGCGCCCGAGCGCTCTGCCAGCCAGGCTTGCCAGGCGGGCCACCACGAACCGTCGTGGCGCGGCACGTCGCGCTGCCAGCTGTCCGCGTCGATGTAGGGCGCGTCGTGACGGTGCGTGGCCTGCTGGTAGCTGCGGCGCGCCTGGCCCGGCGGCGAGACCACGCCCGCGTTGTGGCCGCCCGAGGTGAGCAGGAAGGTGACGTCTGTGTCGGTCAGCAGTTGCAGCTTGTAGACGGAGCGCCATGGCGCCACGTGGTCCGTCAGCGTGCCCACGGCAAAGATGGGCGCGACGATGTCGGGCAGGGCGATGTGCCGGCCCGCCGTGCGGTAGCGCCCTTCGGCCAGGTCGTTGTGCAGGAACAAACGGCGCAGGTATTCTGCGTGCATGCGGCAGGGCATGCGCGTGGCATCCGCATTCCAGGCCATCAGGTCGCTGTCCTGCTCGTCTTCGCCCAGCAGGTAATGGCGCAGCCGGCGCGACCAGATCAGGTCGTTTGAACGCAGCAGCTGGAAGGCGCCCGCCATCTGTTTCGTATCGAGGTAGCCCTGCTTCCACATGGCCGCTTCCAGGAAGCTCACCTGGCTCTCGTCGATGAACAGCGACAGTTCGCCCGGTTCCTTGAAGTCCACCTGCGAAGCGAGCATGGTGAGGCTGGCCAGGCGCGCATCGCCGTCGCGCGCCATGCTTGCGGCGGCAATCGCCAGCAGGGTGCCGCCCAGGCAGTAGCCGGCCGCGTGCACCTGCGGCGCGCCCGTGATGCGGGCAACGGCGTCGAGCGCGTCCATCACGCCCAGCTGGCGGTAGTCTTCCAGCGACAGCTCGCGGTCTTCTTCAAGCGGATTTTTCCATGAAATCATGAACACCGTGTGGCCCTGCTCCACCAGGTAGCGCACCAGCGAATTGTGCGGCGACAGGTCGAGTATGTAGTACTTCATGATCCACGCCGGCACGAACAGCAGGGGCGTGGCATGCACTGTCGCTGTCGCCGGCGCGTATTGCAGCAGCTCGATCAGGTCATTGCGGTAGACCACCTTGCCGGGCGTGACGGCCACGTTGTCGCCTGCCTTGTAGCTGCGCTGGTCGGGCGCATATGCTCCCATGGCGGCGCGGCGCCAGTCGTCGGCCAGGTGCTGCGCGCCGTTCGCCAGGTTGGCGCCGCCGCTTGCCAGGGTTGCCTGCTGCACCACGGGATTGGTCAGCATGAAGTTCGACGGCGCCAGCATGTCGAGCCACTGGCGCACGGTGAATGTGACGACATCCTCGTGGTGCGGCGAGACGCCGCGCACGCCCGTGGTGGCGCGGTGCCACCATTGCTGCTGCAGCAAGAAGCCCTGGTAGATCAGGTTGTACGGCCAGCGCTGCCACGCCGGGTCGTCGAAGCGCCGGTCCTGCGGCAGCGGCGCGATGCACGGCGGCTCGCTGGCGCTGCCGGTCTGGGCCGACTGCAGCGCAGAGTGCAGTGCATACTGCTGCCAGCGCCCGATTTTCTTCCACGCTTCCTGCAGCAGGGTTTGCTGCTTCGATGGCGCCAGCGCCAGGTGGCTGAGCCAGTCGGCATAGGCGTTGCCCAGCGCGGCCGGCGAAATGCCGCCCGTAAACTTGCCCAGCCAGGCGTTCAGCAGCAAGTCCAGGGTAGCGCCTTCCGGCGCGCTCTCCGGATAATCGGGCGCCGGCAAGCCTTGCCAGGCGCTGCCCAGGCGCTCATGTTCAACTTGTTGCTCCGCATTGCTCGACTGCGTCTTGCTCATCCAGGACTCCTGTCATTTTTTTACAGGATAGCAAGAGCTTGTTCAAAAAATTATGATCTACATCAAGTTTGCCCGGATGCGTGCAGCGTGCGGCTTGCCGCCTGGATGGCCGCGCCCGTTTCCTGCATGAACAGCTGCAGCTGCTCTTCCAGCGCAGCAAGCCGCGCCAGCAACGCCGCCTGCGGGGCCTGTGCCGCTTCGCGCTCGATGGCGGCGGCGATGGCGACGGCGGGGATGGCATGGAAGTTGGCCAGCAAGCCGGCCAGGGTATGTGCCTGCCGGCTTGCGGTGGGCCGCTCGCCCGCTTGCAGGGCTGCGCGCAAGGCCGCCAGCTGCGCCGGCAAGCCGGCCAGGAAGGACGCGCCAATGATGTCGATCACGTCGGCGTCAGCGCTCACCAGCGCGGCGCTGTAGTCGAAGCGCTGCGCGCTGCCGGTTGCCGATACTGGCAAGGCCAGCGCCATGGCGGGCGGCCGCATCGGCTTGCTGATGTGCGACACATGCTGCTCGATCAGGCTTTGGAAGGCGGCGTTGCGGAAAGGCTTGGACAGGTAATCGTCCATGCCGCCGGCGATGCAGCGTTCGCGGTCGCCTTCGAAGGCGCTGGCCGTCATGGCGATGATGACGCTGCGCGGCATGCCTTGCGCTTCGCGCTGGCGTATCTGCGCGGTAGCGTCGAAACCGCCCATTTCCGGCATCTGCAGGTCCATCAGGATCATGTCGAAATGGCCGGCGGCCTGGCAGTCGAGCGCTTCGCGGCCATTCGCCGCATGCGTGACCCGGTGGCCCGCATTCGACAGCAGCACGGTGGCCAGTTCGCGGTTCATGGCGTTGTCCTCGACCAGCAGGATGTCCAGGCGGGGCGTGCCTTCGTGCACGCAATGGCGCGTCACTACGGGCGTAGCGCTGGGCATGCCGCGGCAGGTGCCCAGCACGCTCATGGTGATGGCCAGTAATTCCTCGGGACTGGCAGGCTTGAGCAGGTAGCCCTGGATGCCCAATTCGCGGCAGCGCGCCGCGTCGCCCAGGCTGCCGCTGGAAGACAGCATGATGATGGGCACCTGGCTCCAGTGGGGCAGGGCGGCCAGGGCCGATGCCGTGTCGAAGCCATTCATGCCGGGCATGGCACAGTCCATGATGATGCAGTCGGCCGGCAGGGCGGTGCGGCAGTTCTCCAGCGCCGCCTCGCTTGACTCGCAGGCGGTGACGGCGGCGCCGCTGTGTTCGAAGATCTTGCGCAGGATGGTCAGGCTGCTGGAATTGTCGTCGACCAGCAGGATCGCCCGCCCCGCCAGCGAGGCGCCCGGCGGCGGCAGGCAAGGCTGATTCTCGCCGATGGGCAGGGCCAGGTCCACGGTGAAGCTGCTGCCCTTGCCCAGTTCGCTCGTCAGGCCGATGCTGCCGCCCATCATGGTCACCAGGCGGCGCGTGATCGACAGGCCCAGTCCCGTCCCGCCGAAGCGCCGCGTGGTCGAACCGTCTTCCTGCTGGAAGGCGTCGAAGATGGCCTCCTGCATGTCGGCGGCGATGCCGATGCCGGTGTCGCGCACGCACAGCTGCAGCTGGGCCATGCCATCGCCGCTGGCGCGTAGCCGGGCACTGACAGTGACTTCGCCGCGCGGCGTGAACTTGATGGCGTTGCCCGCCAGGTTGGTCAGCACCTGGCGCAGCCGGCCAGGGTCGCCGAGCAAGGTTTGCGGCAGCGCGGGATCGACATCGAGCACCAGTTCCAGGCCGCTGGCCTGGGCCCGCATGGCTAGTGCGCGCATGGTTTCCTGCATCAGATGGCGCAGCTTGAAGGGGATGCTTTCCAGGGTCAGCATGCCCGCCTCGATCTTCGAGAAATCGAGGATGTCGTTGATAATGCACAGCAGGGCGTCGGCCGAAGCCTTGACGATTTCCAGGTATTTGCGCTGGTGGGCATCGAGTTCGGAATCGAGTACCAGGTCCGTCATGCCCAGGATGCCGTTCATCGGCGTGCGGATCTCGTGGCTCATGTTGGCCAGGAACTCGCTCTTCGAGCGGCTGGCCGATTCGGCCACTTCCTTGGCCAGCAGCAGCGCCCGCTCAGCCGCCTTTTGGCTGGAAATGTCGACCAGGGTGCCTACCAGGCCGTGCAGGCTGCCGTCGGACTTCAGCAGGGCCGCCTTGCTGAACAGCACATCGACCTGGCGCGCGCCGACGGTCAGCCGGTCTTCATACGTCTGGTTGCCCCGGTCCTGCAGCAACTCCAGGTCGCGCTGCAGCACTTGCTGCGCCTCCCGCTGCGGCAGGATGTCGGTCAGTGTCAGGCCCGGGATGCGCGCCTGGTCGAGATGGAAGAAGGCGCAAAAGGCGCGGTTGGCGCGCAGGTAGCGGCCCTGTACATCTTTCAGGTACACGGGAATCGGGATGGTCTCGATCAGCGCGTCGACGAAGTTGAGGTTGTGCCGCAGCTCGCGTGCCGCCAGGCGCCGCTCGGTGATGTCGGTCAGGCTGCCGGTGATGCCGGCCAGCCGCCCCTGACCATCGCGTTCGGCGCGCGCACACACGTCGACCCAGCGCACGTTGCCATCGCTGGTCAGGTAGCGCGCCTCATGGTGCATGCTGTCCACCTGGCCGCCCAGCAGCTGGGACAGGCCGGTGGCGGCGCGTTCCCGGTCGCGTGCATCGATGAATTGCAGCACATCCTTGCCCATGCTGTCGGCGGCGCTGAAGCCGGTGATGGTGTGCCAGGCGGGGTTCAGGAAGGTCCAGGCGCCGTTCAAGTCGGTGCGGAAGACCACTTCATTGAGGCTGTTGACGACGTTGCGGTATTCGCGCTCGCTTTTCGCGATGGTCTCTGCCATGCGCTTGCTGTCGCTGATTTCCGTGCGAATGGCGATGTACTGGTAGGGCTTGCCGGCGGCATCGAGAAAGGGCACGATGGTGGCATCGACCCAGTATTCTTCGCCGCTCCTGGCGTGGTTGCAGATTTCGCCGTGCCATACCTGGCCCGTGGTGATGGTTTGCCACATCTGCCCAAAGAAGGCGTCAGGATGCGTGTGCGAATTGATCAGGCGGTGCGTCCTGCCGATCAGCTCTTCGCGCGCGAACCCGCTGATGGCGCAGAACTTGTCGTTGACGTAAATGATGACGCCGGCCGTGTCGGTGATGCTGACAATGGCATGCTGGTCCATCGCGAAGCGCTGGTTCTGCAGTTCGATGCGGCGCAGTTCCTGCTGCGACACCAGCTCGGCGAGCAGCACCGAGAGACCCTCGATATCGCCTTCCTGCGGCAGGTGCAGGCCGGAATCGTCGTTGTCGAGCAGGCGCACGGCCGCCACGCGCAGCGATTGCAGGACGCGGTTGCGGCTGGCCAGCTCCGTGCGCAGCAAGTCATTGGTCATGCTCAGTTCTGTCGAACTCAGTTCCAGGCTGCGCGAGCGCAAGTCCAGGTCGCGTTCGGACTGTTCGTAGGCGCTGTCGATGCGCAGCAGCAGGGCCGGCAGGCCGGCCAGGAAAGCGGCCAGTTCGGGCGGCGTGCCGGCTTGCGCCCCCAATGCCTGGGCCTGTTCCAGCAAGGCGATGCAGGCGCTTTCCGAGTCGATATTGCAAACGCGGCTCAATTGGCGTGTCAGGGTACGGTTCATGCTTCGCTCAGGACAGTCACGGTCATCGTCTGGTTATGCAGCTGGCACGCGCCATGCGGCTGCGTGATGCCGATCTCGCCGTTCGAGTAAAAACCGGCGATACAGGTGGCACCGCTGCCCAGCACGTCGGCCACCGCTTCGACCTCTTCCTCGACCCGATCGCCCATGACCAGCTTGCGTCCCACGCAGCTGACCAGCAGGGCCAGCTGGTCGCCCACCGCATCGGCGTGGGGCTGGACGCCGCGCGCGGCCATTTCGGCCCCGTCGATCAGCCGGTTGGTACTGGAATGCATCAATTTCAGGTAGCCGTCGGCGAGGATGTCACCGGCCAGGGTCAGTGAACCCTGTGCTTCATCGACGGCGAGGATGGTGCGAAAGACGTGGCTTTTTTCATGCGCGGCCGTGAGCATTTCAAACGGAAACAGCAAGCCCGAGCCGGGCAGATCGCGCGCATGGTCGCCCAGGTACAGCTTGTAGATGTCCAGCGCCCGCGCGCCGTCCAGGCCATACAGCACGTTGTCGACGCTGCGCGTCACCTTGCGCGCGGGGCCGAACGCTTCCCAACCCGCATGGCTGCCGTAGCCGAGGCGGATATGCTCGCCGTACAGGCCGACGGCGACGACGGTATTGTCGGCTGCGCCGCGCGGACCCAGGGTCCAGGTTTGACGGAAGGCGCCGCCGTCGGCGGCCAGCCCGCCCGATATGCTCACGCCCGGCGGCAGGTTCGCCTGCACGCCGGCGATGAGGGCACTGCCATTGATGGCCACGCCCGTGCCCAGCATGAAGACCGCCGTCAGGCCGTCCTGCGGCAGCGCCTGCGCCAGGCGCTCGCCCGCCTCGTGCGAGTCCGCCATGTCGCAGATGATGGCGTCGGCAATCGCCACCGTGGTGTGGGCAAAGCCGATGGCGGTGATGACGCAGCTGTCGTCGTAGACGCGCTTGCCGGCGATCTCGCCGGCCGTGGAGCAGCCGGCGATGATGGCGCCGGGCAGTTGGCGGCGCAGCGCCGCCGTCAGTTCGGGGGCGGCAAAGTAGGCGCAGGCGCCAAAGACCAGCACCAGTTGCGGCTGCATGGCGGCCAGGGGCGCCAGTGCGGCATCGATGTCGGCACGGTTTTTCAGGATCAGTTGTTGCACGCGCATGGCAGGGTCCTCGCTGATAGTGGGTGGACGTGGTGCTGGACGGGGTCGGGCAGGCTGTTGCGGATAGCGAGCACCTCGTCCCAGGCGCCCAGGAAGGCGTCGATGCAGCGCGGGCAGAAATGGCTGCCCCTGTTTTGCTGCAGGTACAGGCGCGCCTGCTCGACTGGCCAGGCCGGCTTGTATGGGCGTTCCGAACTCAGTGCATCGAAGACGTCGGCCACGGCGACGATGCGTGCCGACAGCGGTATTAGTTCGCCCGCCAGGCCGCGCGGATAGCCGCTGCCATCGTATTTTTCGTGGTGGCCGCAGGCGATTTCCTCGGCCAGGCGGATCAGCGGCGAGTCGCTGCCGGCGAGGATCTTGCCGCCGATTTCCGCGTGCTGGCGCATGATGGCCATTTCCGCGGGATCCAGCCGCCCCGGCTTGAGCAGGATATGGTCGGGCGTGGCCAGCTTGCCCACGTCGTGCATGGGCGCCGCCTTCAGCAGCAGCTCCTGCCATTGCGCATCCATGCCCAGGTTCCTGGCGATCAGCGCCGAGTAGCGTGCCATGCGCATGATGTGGGCGCCCGTTTCAGGGTCGCGGAATTCGGCCGCCCGCGCCAGCCGCGTGACCAGTTCCGTCTCGCGCGCCGTGACGTTGGCGATGGCCTGGGCCACTTCGTGTTCGAGCAGCTTGGCGCGGTCGGCCAGCAAGGTTTGCGCCATGCGCAGGGCCAGCAGATTGCGCACGCGCAAGCTGAACTCGATGGTGTCGACGGGCTTGGTGAGAAACTCCGTGACACCGAGCGAAAAGGCCTGCTTGCGCACGGCGCGGTCGTTTTCGGTGGTGACCATGATGATGGGGATGTCGGCCATCCCCTGCATCTTGCGGAAAATGCCGAGAAATTCATTGCCCGACAGGCTGGGCATCCGGTAGTCGAGCAAGACCAGATCCGGTACGTTCGATACGCACCAGTACAGGGCATCGATGGGGTCGTTCATGCCGACGGCTTCGATGCAGCTGGCCTTGCGCGCCAAGGTCGTTAGCAGGCTCAGGTTGATGTCATTGTCATCGACGATCAGGATGCTCATGGTGTCTCCGGATGGCGGTCAGGTGGCGGGCGCGATGGCGATGGCTGCCTCAGGCTGCCAGTTTTCCCGTGGCGGCCATGCCCATGCCAGACAGCAGGCTGTCCATGTCGAGCACGATCAGCAGCCGTTCATCCAGGCTGCCGATGGCCGTTACATGGCCGGCCATCGCCGAACCATGCAGTTGCGGCGGTGGCTTGATCTGTGACGGTGCCAGCGGCACTACATCGGCCACGCGGTCGACCACGATGCCGGTGGCGCCCTGCGCGAAGACGAGAATGATCACCACGGTCGAGGCGTCGTACGCGGGCTCGGTCTGGCCCAGCGCGATGCGCAGGTCGACCAGCGGCACGATGCTGCCGCGCAGGTGGATGAAGCCATTGAGAAAGGCGGGTGCATTGGCGATGCGGGTCACGGCGCCGTAGCCGCGGATTTCCTGCACCAGGCCGATATCGATTGCGTATTCCTCATTGCCCAGGCCAAAGACCAGCAATTCCCGGGCGCCCGCTTGCGCCGGCTGGCTCGCTGCTGCGGCATGTGTCGTGGTGGTTTCCATGTGCTTGCTCCTGTCAGGTCGTGCTGGATGAAAGAAATAGCGGATAAGGATGCGGTGCTCAGGCTTCCTCGACGCGGTTGCGGCCATTCTTCTTGGCCTGGTACAGCGCGGCATCGGCGTGCATGAAACCAGTTTTCCAGTCGCCGTTGTGGGGAAGCGGCGCCAGGCCGATGCTGATCGTCGCCGTGATGGACGTCTGCTCGAAGTCGACGCACGTTGCAGCCACGGCCAGGCGGATGCGATCGGCCACCTGGCGCGCCATGGCCATGTCCGTATGGGGGAACAGCAGGCCGAATTCCTCGCCACCCACGCGGGCGACGACATCGGATGCCCGCGCCTGGGACTGGAGCACGGCCGCGATGGCTTGCAGCACGGCGTCGCCGGCGGCATGGCCATGCTGGTCGTTGACTTTCTTGAAGAAATCGATGTCGGCGATGCCGATGGTCATCGGACTGCCCGCGCGCCGGACCCGCGCTGCCGCACGCACGGCGTCGATCTCGAAGGCGCGGCGGTTGGGCAGGCGGGTAAGGGAGTCGCTCAGGGCGATGCGCTGCAACTGCTGCCAGCGGGCCGCATTCTGCTGTTCGATGGCGCGTTCGTGGCGCTGGTCGATGAAAAAGGCCCCCATGTAGTTCTCATCGCCCAGCTTGCCCAGATCCATGGCCTTGAGCACGATGGGCAGCATCGAACCATCGCGGTGGCGAATAGCGAAATGGCGCTTCTGCCCGAGTACCGTGGACTTCTTTTCGCCGGCCAGATAAGCGCCGATCTGCGCGCCATGCTGTTCGCGCACGGCGTCCGGCAGCAGCGCTTCGAGCTGCCGGTCCGTCAGGCTGTCCGGGGCATAGCCGCTCAGCGCATACATGGCGTCGTTCGCATAGCGGATGCGCGAGCCGGCATCGATGATGATGGCGGCGTTATCGGCAGCGTCGAGCAGGCGCAAGGCCAGAATTTTGTTCATGTGCTTGTCCCCTACAAAGAAGGCAGAGATGTCGGGCGATCGAAGCAAAGAGAGCTGCTGCATCGCCTTGATTTTCCTTAAAAATCATCATACATCAAATAAAAATGATTTCGGCAAATATTATAATTTTCATGATTTATTTGGTTTTTTCACACAGGAAAATTTAATTCTTGACGGATGCAGCAGCGTGTTGTAAGCCTTTTTACTCGCTGGCAGGCAAGTTTTTACGTCATGCTGCTTGCCTTTTGATAGGGATAACTATTTTATTTGTGGATTTATTTATTGTATTTGGTAAATTTACGAGGCAAAATAGAATGCATGCAGATCGGCACGCGTGTGGCGCGCCCGGCCTGGCATGCCAGGCTGGTCACTGTGGATGGAGGAGACGGACATGCTTACGAAAATACCGGCAAGGGGCAGCGAAGCGGTGTACAAGGACCAGCTGCCGTCCGGCAGCGCGCGCCATCCGCAAGAGCCGGGCGCGGGCGTATTCCGCTCACCCGTGCGGCGCCTGAAGGCGATCGCCTACCTGGCCCTGTTGTTGGCTGTGATACCGGCCGTGACCTGCATCGCCACGGGGCGCGCCGGCGTGCCGATGTTGTTCAGCACCGTATGCGGCGTGGTGTCGTGCGCGGCCGGAGATGGGGCGCTTTAGCCGCCTGCGCCGGTGGCCTGCGCCTCCTCGCTGATCCATGCCATGAATGCCTGCACGGCGGGGCGCGTGGCCGCATCGGGCCGCGCCACCAGGTAGTAGGCAAAGCGCGCGGGCCAGGGCAAGTCCAGCACTTGCACCAGGCGTCCGGCGGCGATTTCCTCCTGCGCGTACAACTGCGGCACCAGGGCCAGACCCTGGCCCGCCTCGGCCGCGCGTATCAACAGAAAATCGTCTTCGAAGGCCGAGCCGCGCAGCGCCCGCGCCGCATCGGCACTGCCGTCCGGCGCGCCATGCGCCGCCAGCCACAATGGCCAGTCGGCGCGATCCGTATCGTGCAACAGCGGGTAGCGCAGGCAATCGGCTGGCGTGGCGATGGGCGGCTGGCCGGCCATCAGGGCGGGGCTGGCGACGGGCACCAGCACGGGCGCCATCAGGCGCGTCACCTGCAGGCCCGGATAGTCGCCCAGGCCGTGGCGCAAGGCCACGTCGACCCGGTCGCGGCGCAGGTCGACCAGTGCGGATGTCGCTTCCACGCGCACCTCGATATGCGGATGGCGCTGGTTGAAGCGGCCCAGGCGCGGCACCAGCCAGGCGGCGGCAAAAGTGGCGACCGTGCTGACGGTGAGCGTCTGGCGAGCGCCCATGTCTTCCAGTGCCTGGCCGGCGCCGGCGATCTGCGCGAAGGCGCCCAGCAGGGCGGGGTGGACCATGGCGCCCGCCTCGGTCAGGCGCAAGCCCTGGCGTTCGCGCGTAAACAGGGGCATGCCGACCCGTTCTTCCAGCAGGCGGATTTGCTGGCTGACGGCGCCCGACGTCACATGCAGCGCCTCGGCGGCCGCCTTGATGCTGCCACGCTGGCCCACTTCGACAAAGGCGCGCAGCGCCTGGAGCGGTAAAGGATGCGTCATCGATATAGTTTTTCTATAGTTGTGAGCGAAAAATCATCGTTTCAGTTTCTCTCTTAAAAAACGCATTATAGGGGTATTCAGCGTTGTTTTGACGTCGAGTAAAACTATATCGATAGGATCTCCATGTTACTTTCACATAGGCAACTTTGCCTGGTTTTGCTGTGCACCACGCAATTCCTCGCCTTGCTCGATTTTTCCATTACCATGATTCCCCTGCCGCAAATCCAGCACAGCCTGGGCTTTACGCCCGGCGGCCTGCAATGGGTGATCAATGCGTATGGCGTGGCCATCGCCGGCTTCTTGCTGCTGGGCGGGCGTGCGGCCGACATGTTCGGCCGCCGCCGCGTCTTCCTCATGGGCGTGGTCCTGTTCACGGCGGCGTCCCTGCTGGGTGGCTTTTCGCACAGCCCGGCCATGCTGGTGGCCACGCGCGCGCTGCAGGGCTTCGGTGCCGCGATGTTTTCGCCGGCCGCGTTCTCCCTGCTGCTGGCCGTGTTTCACGAGCCGGCCCAGCGCAACCGGGCGCTGGGCGCCTGGACGGCCGTGGCGGCCAGCGGCTTTGTCGCGGGCCTGATCCTGGGCGGCTTCATCACCGACCTGCTGGGCTGGCGCTGGGTGTTGTGGATCAATGTACCCGTCGGCTTGCTGGTGCTGGCCCTGTCGCCGGCCTTGCCCCTGGGCCGGCCCGATACCGCTACCGCTGCGGCTGCCGGCACGCTCGACGTGTGGGGCGCGCTGCTGGTGGCGTCGGGCGCGGCGACGCTGGTGTTTGCCTTTGCCAATAGCGAGCATGTGGGACTGGCGCATCCGCTCACCTTTGCCCTGCTCGCGCTGGCGCTGGCCTTGCTGGCGCTGTTCGTGTGGGTGGAGGGGCGCGTTGCCGCGCCGCTGATGCCGCCGGCCGTGTTCCGGCGCCGTTCGACGGGCGGCGCGAATATCGTCTCCTTGCTGGCCAACACGGCCCTGGGCCCCACCTTTGTCGTGGTGGCGCTGGCCATGCAGGAAGTACTGGCGTTTTCCGCCACGCGCACGGGGCTGGGCTTGCTGCCGATGGCCGTCGCCTTTACCCTGGCCAGCGCCTGGGCCGGGCCGGCGCTGATCGCCCGCTGCGGCACCAAGCCCGTCATCGTCGGCGGCATGCTGCTGTTCATCGGCGGCCTGGCCCTGCTGGGCGTGTCGCTGGCGACGCTGTCTGCCTGGGCCTCCTCCATCCTGCCCGGCAGCGTACTGGCCGGCATCGGCTATGGCCTGGCGTTTCCCGCCTGGACCGTGGCCGGCATCGATGGCGTGCCGGAAGCGGACCATGGCCTGGCGGGCGGCATGCTGACCACCACGCAGGAAGTCGGCTCGGCCGTCGGCCTGGCCGTGGGCGTCGCTGTCGGCATCGCCGTGCTGGCCGGTGGCGGCACGGCCGCACAAGGCTACAGCAGCGCCATCCTCGTTTCCGCCTGCCTGGTGGCAGCGGGCCTGGCGTGCGCCATCGCCATCCTGCCCGGCAAGGCCGCGCGGCAGGAGGCGGCGTCATGATGGAACTCTACACCGACAGCTCGCCGAACGGTTTCAAGGCCACGATAGCGCTGGCCGAACTGGGCTTGCCGTACCGGCTGCGCCATGTGTGCATCGAACAGGGCGAGCATCGGCTGCCCGCTTTCCTGGCCCTCAATCCGCACGGACGCATCCCCGTGCTGGTGGACTACGATGCGGGCATCACGGTGTTCGAATCGGCTGCCATTTTGCTGTACCTGGCCGAGAAAACGGGACGGCTGCTGCCTGCGGAGCCGCAGCAGCGCTGGGCCGCCATCACCTGGCTGCAATTTCACGCGGCCAGCATGGGGCCGATGCTGGGCCAGCGCGTGCATTTCGAGATCGCGGACGGCGGCGCGAATGCGGCCGCCACGGCGCATTTTCGCCAGTTGAGCGATGCCGCGCTGGCCACCATGGATGGCCGCCTGGCCGGCAGTCCCTATCTGGCCGGCGATGACTATTCGGTGGCCGACATCGCCAGCTTTGGCTGGCTGCATATCGCGCTGCTGGTCGGCTTTGATTTTTCCGCCTGGGCGCACGTGGGCGCCTGGTACGCCCGCGTGGCGGCCCGCCCGGCCGTGCAGCTGGGCATCACGCTGCCCGCGCCCGCCACGGGCGCCTGATTTTTATCAAGGAACAGCATGAGCATTGACATTACAGAAGGCGCTTCGTCGCAGGCCTTTACGCTGCACCGCGGCTACCGCCGCATGTTCGCGCCCGGCGCGCTCACCCTCGGCATCTACCTGCCGCTGCGTTTTTACCAGGGCGACATGCAGGCGCTGGCCGGCCAGGCCGACCTGGTCGCCGCCATGGACCGGCAAGGCTTTGCCGCCGCCTGGGTGCGCGACATTCCCCTGTTCGACCCGCGCTTCGGTGATGCGGGCCAGCTGTTCGACCCGTGGACCTACCTGGCATACCTGGCGGCGCGCACGGACTCGCTGGCCCTGGCCACGGGCAGCGCCATTTTCACCCTGCGCCACCCCATCGACCTGGCCAAGGCGGCCGCCAGCATCGACCAGCTGTCGGGCGGACGCCTGGTGCTGGGCACGGCGTCGGGCGACCGGGCCAGCGAGTTTCCCGCATATGGCGTGCCATACGCCACGCGCGGCGAGCGCTATGCACAGGCCGTGCACATGTTCCGCCAGCTGCTGCGCCCCGGTCCCGCCAGCATCGACGGCCCGCTGGGCAGGGTCGAGGGCCTCGAACTGCTGCCCAAGCCCGTGGCGGGCGCCATTCCCCTGATCGTCACCAGCTCTTCGGGCCAGCCGCTGGAATGGATAGGGCGCCATGCCGATGGCTGGCTGACGTATCCGGAAGCGACGGATACGCCGGACGGACCGCGCCGGCTGGCGGCAAAGATCCGCGCCTGGCGCGCCTGCATACCGGGTGGCGGCTTTCGCCCGCATATGTGCAATGAGTGGCTGGACCTGGTGGACGACCCCGATTATCCGCGTACGCCCGTGCGCAGCGGCTATGTGCTGCGCACGGGGCGCAAGGGGCTGATCGACTTGCTCGGTGAATGGCGCGCGGCGGGCGTCAACCATGCGGCGCTGGGCATCCAGCATGGACAGCGTCCGGCCATCGACGTGCTGCAGGAGCTGGCCGAAGAGGTGCTGCCGCATTTCCCTTCGCATGCGGCGCTGCCCGGCGCCGTGCCGCGCTGGTGAGGATGGCTAGAACGCCTGGCTGACGGCGTAGATCAGCAAACCGGCCAGGCCGCCCACGATGGTGCCGTTGATGCGGATGAATTGCAGGTCGCGCCCGATAGCCAGTTCGATGCGCTCGCTCATTTCATCCTTGCTCCACAGGTCAAGCCGGCCGGCGATGAAGGCGCCCACTTCGCCCCGGTAGCGGCGCACCAGCGACCCGCTGCCGGCGACGATGGCGTCGTTCAGCCATTCCCGCGCGGCCGCATCCGTGCCGAGCACCTGGCCCGTGTTGCGCGCCAGGCTGGCGATTGCTTGCGCCAGCACGGGCTGGTCGGCGTGCAGGTCGGCCAGCAGGCGCGTGCGGATGTTGTGCCAGACGTCGCCCAGCATGGCTTGCACCGTGTCGCTGGCGACCAGCTGCAGCTGGTAGCAGCGCACAGTGTCCTGCCAGTGCGGGTCGGCCTTCAGGTGCAGCGCGCTGTCGGCGATCCAGCCGGCGATGCGCTGGCGCAGCGGGTGCTGCGGATCGATGCGCACGGCGAGGGCAAACTTTTGCAGCGAGGCGATCATGCGCGGCTCGTACGCTTTCACGGCTTTTTTCACCAGTGCGTTCTCGATCTGGAAGGCGCCCAGCACGAAGTCGCCGATGGCGGCGTGGTGCGCCTCGTCGCCCAGGTAAGCAGCGCTACGGTCGAGCAGGAAGTCCAGCAGTTCCTGCGGCTTGCCGTCGGCGATCAGCGCGTCGATGCAGTCGGCCGCCACTTCCGACAGATTCAATTGGCCCAGGTAGCTGCTGGCCTGTTCGCGCAGCAGGCGGCCCAGTTTGTCGTGATCGGCCATCGCCAGCAGCTGTTTCATCACGCCGGCGCTGGCCATGCCCAGCTGCTGCGCGTGGATATCGTCACTGAGCCAGGCGCCCAGGCGCGCGGCAGGATCGGCCTGCACGATGCGCTCGGCGATGCCTTGCTCGGTAATGAAATGGTTTTCCACGAAGGCGCCCAGGCTGCGGCCGATGTCCGCCTTGCTGTTAGGGATGATGGCCGTATGCCACAAGGGGATGCCCAGCGGGTGGCGGAACAGGGCGACGACGGCGAACCAGTCGGCAATCGCCCCCACCATAGCCGCCTCGGCGAATGCTTCCACATAACCCCAGGCGGGATGGCCGCCCCGCTGCGAGCGGGCCACGGCGAAGACCAGCGCGGCGAGCAGCAGCAAGCCGACGGCCAGCAGCTGCATGCTGCGCAGGCGCGCGCGCTTGAGCTGGTCCGTGCTCTGGTCCAGTTGTGCGATGAGGTCGGGGGAACGTTGCATGGATGGCGGCCTGCGTTGGTTGCGAGACCGCCATCTTAACTGCGGCAGCGACAGGATATGTCGCTGCAGGGGACTTTTTACTGCGGCGGGTGCAGCAGCGAACGGCGGCGCGCGTAGCCGAAGTAGATGACCAGGCCAATCGCCAGCCAGATGGAAAAGGCCATCCAGGTGACCCAACTCAGGAAAGTCATCAGGCCCACGCACAGGATCACGGCCAGCGCCGGCACGTAGGGCACGCCGGGGCAGCGGAAGGCGCGCGGCAGGTCGGGACGCTTCTTGCGCAGCACCACCACGGCGACGGAAACCATGGTGAAGGCGGCCAAAGTTCCAATATTGATCAGCTCGGCGAGGATGTTGAGCGGGATCACGGCGGCGATCAGGCCAAACACGATGCCCACCAACCAGGTGGCGAAGAACGGCGTGTGGAAGCGCGGGTGCACGGTCGACAGGCGCTTTGGCAGCAAGCCGTCGCGCGACATGGCGAAGATGATGCGCGTCTGGCCGAAGGCCATCACCAGGATCACGGTCGTCATGCCCAGGATGGCGCCCAGGTCGACGAAGCCGGCGATCCAGTTTTCGCCTGCATATTGCAGGGCCAGCGAGACGGGATGGTCGACGCCGAGGAATTTTTGATACGGCACGATGCCTGTCATGATGGCAGACACCACCACGTACAGCACGGCGCACACGGCCAAGGAGCCGATAATGCCGATTGGCAAGTCGCGCGACGGCTTCTTGACTTCTTCGGCGGCCGAGGTGACGGCGTCAAAGCCGATGAAGGCGAAGAAGACGAGGGCGGCTGCGCTCAGCATGCCGTGGTAGCCGAACGGCATGTAGGGCTGCCAGTTGGCTGGCTGCACGTGGCGCGCGCCGAAGATGATGAACAGCAGCACCACGCCCACCTTGATGGCCACCATGATGTTGTTCAGGCGCGCCGATTCGCGCACGCCCCAGCCCAGCATGGCCGTCAGCAGCAGCATGATGACGAGGGCCGGCAGGTTGATGAAGGTCGTCACGCCGGGCAGGGCGCCCGGTGCGGCCGTCAGGGCTGCAGGCAAGGTAATGCCAAAGCCCGACAGCAGCGACTGGAAGTAGCCAGACCAGCCGACGGAGACGGCGGCCGCGGCCAGGCCATATTCGAGCAGCAAGTCCCAGCCTATCATCCAGGCGGCCAGCTCGCCCAGGGTGGCATAGCTGTAGGTATAGATGGAGCCAGCCACCGGCACGGTGGAGGCGAATTCCGCATAGCACAGGGCGGCGAAGCAGCAGGCGACGGCCGCCACGACAAACGACAGCGACAGGGCCGGGCCTGCCGTCAGCGCACCCGTGCCGGTAAGCACGAAAATGCCGGTGCCGACGATGGCACCGATGCCCATGAGGACAAGGTCGAAGGGCCCCAGCACTTTCGCCAGTCCTCCCGGCTTCTTGCTGTGGGCAATCATGTCATCCAAATTCTTGGTTCTAAATAAGCTCACTGTGTCTCCTGGTAGTTTTTGTCATGGCGCCATTGCCGCCTCGTGAGTAGCACGACGCAGCCAGATTCTAGCCCAGGCGGCGGTCGTTCCAGTAGGAAAACTGTACTTTGCCGTGTGCGCCAGCCTGCAAGCTTGCCTTGCAGGCAAAAAAACAGCCCCGGATGGTGGGCCGGGGTTGGAAAGGAGGCCGCTACAGTTGCTTACTTGGCGAAGTGCGCTTCGATTTCTTCCAGGGTTTTCCCCTTCGTCTCCGGCAGCAGGAAGGCGGCTGCCAGGAAATACAGCACGGTGCAGCCGGCGCCGAAGAAGAACAGGGTGGAGTAACCATGCAAGCCCACGGTCGGCAGGAAGATGGCGGCGATCACCGTCGAGACGAACTGGTTCACCAGCAGGGCGATGCTCATGCCGTTCGAGCGGATGCGGGTTGGCATCAGCTCGGACAGGGCCAGCCACACGCACACGCCCGGTCCCACGGCAAAGCTGGAAACGAACACGCAGATGGCTATCGCCACCAGCCAGCCATGCGTGGACGAGGGCACGGGGCCCAGGCTGGCCTTCTCGATGCGCAGCGGCGCCTCGCGTCCGGCGACCGGGTCGGCGAAGGGGTTCAGGTGCAGCTTGCGGAAGAACACGCCAATCACGCTGTCGGCCTGCACGGCGTCTTCGCGGGCGATCGTCACTTGGTGCAGCACGGGATCGTCGCTGCGCAGGCTTGTCACGTTGGTGAACGGACCGTAGGCGTAGGCGATGGTCAGCTGCTGCGGCGTGCCGTCGGCCGCCGCGCCAAGGGCCGTCAAGGTGGCCGCATCGAGGCGCAAGGCCAGGCTGTCCGCTTGCACTTGCGCCGCGATGGCGGGGCGCACGTCGGCCAGGTGCGCTTCGGCGCCGCGGAACAGCAGGCCGGCGGCCAGCAGCGAGATGACGATGCCGCCCGTGCCCAGCATCAGCAGGAATTTTCGGCCCTTGCGGTCCACCAGCAGCACGGCCACCACCGTCATCACGGCGTTCAGCACTTTCAACAAGACGTCAGCCATGTTGGCCGAGGCGCCCGACAGGCCCGCCTGGTTGAGGATATTGACGACATAGGCGAGGATGGAATTGATGCCCGTCGCCTGCGTGCAGGCCAGGATCAGGCAAGCGAGCAGGAAGGGCAGCACGTAGCGGCGGCTCAGCAGCGGATCCCTGGCCTTGCCGGTGGCCTTGGCCGCGTTCTCTGGCGTGTCTTGCATCTCGCGCAGCTCGATGTCGGCGGCAGCGGGCAGGCGCGTGCGCAGCAGCGACTGGCGCGCCTGTTCGATGCGGCCCCGTTGCGCCAGCCAGCGCGGCGACTCGGCCAGCAGCAGGGCGCCGACGGTAAATACCAGGCCAGGCGTCAGACAGACCCAGAAGATGCTGCGCCAGGCGTGGTCCTTGGCCGTGAAGATGGCGGCAATGCGGCCCGCTTCCGGCAAGGCTTGCGCCGCCTGCGTGGTCGTTTCCACCGTCTGCGCCTGCTGCAGGCCGATCAGGGCGGCCGCCACCAGGCCGATGGTCAGCAGCAGCTGGAACAGGGCGGCTCCCCGTCCACGCTGTTGCGCGGGCAGGCATTCGGCCAGGTACAGGGGCACGACGACGCCGATCAAGCCGCCGCTGATGCCTTGCAGCAGGCGCCCCAGCAGCAGCGGCATGTAGCCGTCGGCCAGGGCGATCAGGGGGATGCTGGCGCTGAACAGGGCGCCGGCCAGGAACATCACCCAGCGCCGGCCCAGCAGATCGGCCAGGGCGCCGGCGAACAGCGAAGAAAGGACTGAACCCAAGAGCACGGCGGCGACGATAAAGCTCAGCTGCTGCGCCGTCAGTTTCCAGGCTACCGAGGCCGTCGATTCCAGGTAGGGCAGGGCGCCGGCGATGATGCCGATGTCTATGCCGTACAGCAATCCCCCCATGCCGGCAATAAATAGCAGGTAGCGCATGGCCCACACGGGGGCCTTGTGTGACGTGTCGTGCATGAAAACTCCGGGACGGGGTTGAGGTGGGGTGGGTGGTCTAGCGGGTGGAAAGATCGATGGCCGCGCCTTCGACGAAGACGGACACTGGCTGCAAGTCGGCATCGAGGACGACGATATCGGCCCAGGCGCCGGGCGCCAAACGGCCCCGTTCGGATTCGCCCAGGTAGTCGGCTGGGTACAGCGACAAGCGGTTCGAGGCGTCGGCCAGGTCCAGGCCCAGGTCGACGAAATTGCGCAGGGCCTGGTCCATGGTCAGCACGCTGCCGGCCAGAGAGCCTGTGGCCAGGCGCACGCAGCCCAGGCATTTGTAGACGCGCTGCGTGCCCAAGCCGTATTCGCCGTCCGGCATGCCGGTGGCCGAGGTGGCGTCCGTCACGCCGTACAGGCGCGGGATGGCGCGCAGGGCTGCGCGCAAGGCGCCCTTGGCCACGTGCTGCAGGTCGGGGATGATTTCCGCGTACTCGGCGTGCGCCAGCGCCGCGCCCACCATGCCCGGGTCGTAATGCGTCATGCCGGTCATGCCGTTGTACAGGTGGGTAAAACCGGAGACGCCCGCTTTCAGCGCCGCCACGCCTTCGTCATACGTGCCGGCGCTGTGGCCGATCTGCACGCGGATGCCCATGGCCGCCAGTTGCGGGATCAGCTCCAGGTGGCCGGGGATTTCCGGCGCCATGGTGAGCACCTTGATGGGGGCAATGGCGTGGAAGCGCTGCACCAGCGCCAGGCTGGCTTGCACCACGTCGGGCGGCTGCGCGCCCAGGCGGTGCAGGTTCAGGAATGGTCCTTCCAGGTGCACGCCCAGCATGCGCGCGCCGTTGGCCGGGCGCTCGGCAATGACGCCGGCCAGGCCTTGCAGGGCGCGCAGGATCGAGGGTTCCTTGGCCGTCAGGGTGGTGCCCAGCAGGGCCGTGGTGCCGTGGCGCGCGTGCACCCGGGCCACGGTGGCACCCGCGTCGCCGCCTTCCATGATATCGACACCCGCCGCGCCATGCACGTGCAGGTCGATGAAGCCGGGCAAAATGGTCAGCGCGTTGTCGGCGGCAGGGTCTTCTTGTATCTGGACGATACGCTGATCAAAAGTGATGGTGCCCGTGATCCAGCCAGATGGGGTAAGGATTCTGCCGCTCAGCATGTGTTATTCCGCTATAAAAAGTTCGATGCCCAGCTTTTGCAGCCCTTCGCGGTATTCCTGGCTGATGCTGGCATCGGTGATGACGGTATCGACCCGGTCCAGCTGCACGATGCGGTGCAGGCTGACGCGGCCGAACTTGGAGGCGTCCGTGAGGACGATGATTTTCTTGGCCCGCTCCACCATCTTGTGGTTCAGGCTTGCTTCCGCTTCGTGGTGGGTGGTGACGCCAAATTGCAGGTCGAAGCCGTCCACGCCCAAGAACAGCTTGTCGAAGCTGTAGGCCTGCAGACAGGTTTCGGCCTGGCTGCCCTGGATCGACAGCGACTGCTTGCGCAGCAGGCCGCCCGTGAGGATCAGGTCCACGCCGGGCGCGTCGGCCAGTTCCCATGCGATGTTGAGGCCATTCGTGGCCACCGTCACGCCGGTCGCATCGCGCAAATGGCGCGCCAGCGAGATGGTGGTGGTGCCCGAGTCGATGATGATGTTGTCACCCGGTTCCACCAGCCGCGCGGCGAAGGCGCCAATGCGCTCCTTCTGCTCGTGGTTGATGGCATCCTTCTGGCGTATCGTGTGTTCAAGCGGCGGTGTGCGCGTCAGGGTCGCGCCGCCGTGGCTGCGCGTGGCCATGCCTTGCGCTTCCAGCGCATTCAGGTCGCTGCGGATGGTGACCGCGGACACGCCGAGCTTTTCCACCAGATCGGTCACTTGCACCGAGCCCTGCTGGGCAAGCATTTGGAGGATGGATTCACGGCGTTGGCTGGTATTTCGCATGGTGGCGGGCTCAGTAAAAAATGAAAATACCGAGCTTAACAGATTGCCGCTTCGGCAATGACGGGGACTGCCGCATTGCGGTTGCAGGCGCGCGCATATTGCGCCAGCAAGCTGCCGATCTTGTGCTCGATCAAGGCCGGCGCCCGCGCCTGCAGGCTGCCCTGCACCACGGCCAGGCACTGTTCCGGCAAATGCTGGCTCAGGAGCGGCAACGGTATCGCCAGGGTATCCAGGTTGGCCAGCAGCTTGCCGACGGCGGCAGCCACCTCCGGCTCGCCCCAGTAATAGCGGCAACGGTCGCTCAAGCCATAGCGGCGCATCAATCGCTGTTCGTCCGGCGTGCCCAGGTAATGCTTGATCCAGTTCTTCGGCTTGGCCAGCATCACATCGTCGAGTACCTGCATCAGCTGCGAGGTGGCGTGCGCCGGCAGCATTTCTTGCTCGATCTGGCACAGCGCGTACAGCGCTTCGCGCAAGGCGAAGGTGGCGGCCGGGCCCACTTTCAGGATGGCGAAATGGTCGCGCACCATGGCGTGCAGGGCCGATTCGCGCTGGTAGTCGGTGGAATGGGCTTCGAACACGAGGCCAGGCTGCTCGGCCACAAAGGCCGACAGTTCGGTGGCGGCATCCGCATCGTAGTGCTGGATGCTGTTCTGGTCGAAATCGACGCCCGGCTGCACCACCATGGCGATGACCCGGCGCCAGGCGCCGTGCAAGTCATTTTCCAGGAACGCGCGGCGGTGCACATCGAGCGTGCGGCGCGCCGCCTGCGGGCTGGTGACGGCGCCGGCCAGCGCCAGCGCCGCTTCGCCGCCGGGAATCGGCACTTCCGTGCCGATCACGTAGACGGGTGGCTCGAAGCCGGCGGCGGCGGCCGCCGCTTCGGCGACGATGCACAGGCGCGCCGAGCGGGCCGCCACGGTTTCATCGTCGAGCTGTAAGGGGTCGTCAAAGCAGCGCATGCTGCAATCGAGGTGGATTTTATGAAAACCGGCCGACGCATATGCGGCGATCAGGGTTTCGGCGTGGGCCATCGCGGTGCCTGCATCGAGGTGCTGCCAGGCGTTCGGGCCAAGATGGTCGCCGCCCAGCACCAGGCGCTCGGTCGGGAAACCCTGTTCCCGCGCCAGTGCCAGCATGGTGTCGCGGAAAACGGCCGGCGTCATGCCCGTATAGCCGCCGAACTGGTCGACCTGGTTCGAGGTCGCTTCGACCAGCAGCACGGTGTCGTAGTCGCTGGCCACGCGCATGGCGGCGCGCAGCACGCTCGGGTGGCTGCAGCAGACGGCGTACAGTCCCACGCGCTCGCCGCGGCGGTGCGCCTTGATCACTTGCTGGATCGGGGACAAGGTAAAAGTCGGGTTTTCCACTTGCTTCATCATGTTGACGCCTTTGTATGTTGTCGTATCAAAAGGGCCGCGCCGCGCGCGCCGCCGGCGTCGCCAAAGCGGGGCGGCAAAATGGGCGGCACGTGCACGCCGGGGAACAGGTGACGCTTCACGGCGGCCGGCAGCTTGTCGTACAGGTGCGGCAGCTTGGACAGGCCGCCGCCGAGCACGATGACGTGCGGGTCGTAGGCCAGCACCAGGCTGGCCAGCGCATGCCCCAGCACATCGAGGTGCACGGCCACCGTGCGTTCGGCCACGGCATCGCCCATGTTGGCGCGTGCCACGATGGCCAGCGGCTCGGCGCCGTCGCCGCCAAAGTGCGCGTGGATTTTGCGCATGGCGGGGCCGGAGACATAGCGTTCCAGGCAGCCAGTCTTGCCGCACGGGCAGGGATAGTCGGCCAGGCCATGCTGCGCCAGCAGGGTGGCGGGCAGGCTCCAGTGGCCCCACTCGCCGGCCACGCCGTTAAAGCCGCGCAGCAGCTGGCCGCCCACGCAATAGCCGCCGCCGGCGCCCGTGCCAAGGATGGCGCCGAACATGCTGGCGGCATTCTCGGCCGCGCCGCCTTGTGCTTCCGACAGGGCGAAACACTGGCAATCGTTGCCGATGGCGACAGGGCGCTGCAAGGCTTGCTGCAAGGTTTGCGCCACCAGGCGGCCGTTCAGGGCCGGCACATTGGAACTCAGTTGCCGGCCGCTGGCGCTATCGATCACGCCGGGCAAGCCGATGCCGACAGGCGCCGTCGTGCCCAGGGCGGCGTCGCCGCGCGCCACCAGGTCGACGATGGCTTGCACGAAGGCGGCAAAATCGTCGGCCGGCGTGGCCACCCGTTCGCGGAACACCTCGGCCAGCGCGCCGTCGCGGTCGGCAAAGGCGACCAGCTCCATCTTGCTGCCGCCGATGTCGATGCCGTGGTAGCCCGCGTGGTAGCCCGTTGTCTGATTAGAATTGGTCATGGCCATAGATGGTGACGCCCTGCACGACACGGTTGACGATGCCGCCGGCGAATGGATTGTCGGGGCGCAGTTGCAGCAGCGCGGACTGGTGCAGCGCATATTGCTGCGCCATCAGCAGCCACAATGGCGCCAGCCAGGCGTCGGGCCAGGCCGGTGCGTCGGCCGACAGGTCGCCGCCGATGCCCACCGTCAGGCACGTCTGCGCCACGCTGTCGCGCTGCAGTTCTTTCAATAGGTCGTCTTCGTACTGGCGCGCCAGCGGCTTGCTGCTGCGCAGCAGGATCACCAGGGACTCCGTGGTGACGGCCGATTTCGGGCCGTGGCGGAAACCCAGCGCGGTATTTGCCATCGCCATCACGCGGCCACCCGTCAATTCCAGGATTTTCAATGCCGCTTCCTTGGCCAGCGCTTCCAGCGGGCCGCTGCCCAGGTAGACCACGCGCTGCACGGGGGTTGATCCGAGGTCCGCCACAGGCGCCGACCAGTCGCGCAAGGCTTGCTCGCCCAGTTGTGCCAGGGTCTCCAGGCGAGACAAGTCCGTGTCCTTGCCCAGCACCGACAGGGCCGCCAGCAGCATGCTGCTAAAGCTGCTGGTCATGGCGAAGCCGCGATCGCAGCTGCCTTCCGGCATCAGCAGGTTATACGTGTTGGCGTCATTGGCGCCCTGGCGCGCCAGCTTGCCGTCCGCGTTGCAGGTGATGTTGAGGAAGCGCGCGCCGGGCACGACCTGGCGCAACAGTTCGACTGCCGCCAGGCTTTCCGGGCTGTCACCACTGCGGGCAAACGAGACGAGCAGGGTGGGCGCCTCCGCTTCCAGGTACAGATCTTGGTGCGTCAGCAGGGTGGTGGTGGCGATGGCGCGGATTTGTGCGGGCCAGGCCGTATTCAAGGTATCGACGACGATCTCGCCCACATAGGCCGAGCTGCCGGCGCCCGTCAGGATGACGCGCTGGCGGGGATCGGACAGCGCGCCGCCCAGGAAGGCGGCCAGGCTGGCTTGCTCGCTGCGCAAAATGCTGGCCAGCGCGCGCCAGATGGCCGGCTGGTGGGCGATTTCCTCGGCCGTGTGCAGGCCGCCGATGTCGCGCCAGGTTTGAATGTCACGCTGAAGAAGGGTAGTCATGGAGTGTCAGTAAAGTGTTTGTTGGAGAAAGCATAAATACTAAATTTCGAAAAGTCAAATACGAAAGTAAAACGAAAGTAAAATCTTTTCTGTCTTGCGAAATAATGTTGTTCTTATTGGGGTTATCCCGTGCCTGAATCATGTTGCGGTGCCGCATGAAACCAGTGCTGCTGCCGCTTGTCGCTGAAATGCGACGATAACGAAAGTATGTTTTGTGACATTTTGGTGAAACGTAAGAAAAGTGCGCCAATTTTGGGCATTCTATTAATAAATTGGTGGTAAAAACTTTCTTTTGATTGACGATATTTATTTTTCTTCTTAAAGTATTTCCATCACTTCGATTTTCTGAAAGCCGCCTGATGAAACCACTCCCGCTTCCCCGTCGCGCCCTTGCTGCCTGTGTCCTCGCCGCCCTTGCCACCCTGGCTGCGCCTGGCCTGCATGCCGCGACTATCGGTAATTTGCAGTCGCTCTCCACCGTGCACGCGGCCGACGTGGCGAAGGGCGAGGCACTGGGCTGGGACCTGCGCAGCGATACGGGCATGCAGCTGCGGGTCAGCCTGCCGCAGGCGGACGTGCTGCGTATCCAGGCGGGCGGCAAGGCCGGTTTGACAGGGCCGGGCGACAAGGCCGCGCCCATCGTCGTGGGCCAGCCTGCCGCGCAGGTGGCTTATCAGCTCAGCGAGCAGGCCGAGCATATCCTGATCAGTACCGAGGCCCTGAGCCTGCGCATCGACCGTACACCTTTGCGCTTTACCCTGCTGCGCAAGGGCGACGCGGTGCCGCTATGGCGCGAGGTGCAGCCGCTGTCGCTCGACGAAAAGCAGGGCGTGCAAGTGCTATCGAGCCTGCCGGGCGAGCGTTACTTTGGCGGCGGCCAGCAGAATGGCCGCTTCGAATTCAAGGGCAAGCAGGTGCCCGTGTCGTATTCGGGCGGCTGGGAAGAGGGCGACCGGCCGAACCCCGCGCCGTTCCTGATGAGCTCACGGGGCTGGGGCGTGCTGCGCAATACCTGGTCCGACGGTAATTACGACTTGCGCGACAAGGAGCAGATCTCGCTGCAGCACGCGGAAGGCCGCTTCGATGCGTATTTCTTTGTCGGCAAGGATCTGCGCGACGTCGTCGCCCGCTACACGGACTTGACGGGCCGCGCCCGCATGCTGCCCCGCTGGGCGCTGGAATACGGCGACGCCGATTGCTACAACGATGGCGACAATGTGAAAAAGCCCGGCTCCGTGCCGAAGGGCTGGAGCGATGGCCCGACCGGCAAGACGCCGGACGTGGTGGAAACGGTGGCGCGCCAGTACCGCGAACATGACATGCCGGGTGGCTGGATCCTGCCCAACGATGGCTATGGCTGCGGCTACACGAACTTGCCGGAAACGGTGAAAGGCCTGGCAGGCTATGGCTTCCGCACGGGCCTGTGGACGGAAAACGGCGTCGACAAGATCGCCTGGGAAGTGGGCCAGGCGGGCAGCCGCGTGCAAAAGCTGGACGTGGCGTGGACGGGCAAGGGTTACCAGTTCGCCATGGACGCGAACAAGTCCGCCTACGACGGCATCCTGAATAACTCCGACAGCCGCCCCTTCCTGTGGACGGTGATGGGCTGGGCCGGCATCCAGCGCTACGCCGTGGCGTGGACGGGCGACCAGAGCGCCAGCTGGGACTACATCCGCTGGCACATCCCGACCCTGATCGGCTCGGGCCTGTCCGGCCAGGCGTATGCATCGGGCGACGTGGACGCCATCTTCGGCGGCAGCCCGGAAACCTATTTGCGCGATTTGCAGTGGAAGAGTTTTACGCCTGTCCTGATGGGCATGTCCGGCTGGGCCGCGGCCGAGCGCAAGCATCCGTGGTGGTTTGATGCGCCGTACCGCGACATCAACCGCCGCTATCTGAAGCTTAAGATGCGCCTTACGCCGTATATGTATACGCTCGTGCGCGAAGCGGAGCAATCGGGCGCGCCGCTGGTGCGGGGGCTGATGTGGGATTTTCCGCAAGACCCGGCAGCCTACACGGAAGCCTATAAATATCAATTCCTGCTGGGCCGCGACGTGCTGGTGGCGCCCGTCTACCGCAGCCAGGCTGTTAGCGGCGGCTGGCGCAAGGGCATCCACCTGCCGCAAGGCACGTGGTACGACTACTGGGATGGTCGCCAGGCCACGGCGGGCGCGAAAGGGCGCGACCTGGATATGCAGGTGACCCTGGACAAGCTGCCCGTGTTCGTGCGCGCCGGCGCCATCCTGCCCATGTATCCGGAAATGCTGTACGACGGCCAGAAGCCGAAGGATCAACTCACGCTGGATATCTATCCGCATGGCGACTCGGATTACACCCTGTATGAAGACGATGGCAACACGCGCCAGTACCAGGGCGGCGCCTTCAGCCAGCAAGTCATCCGCATGCGCCAGACGGGCGGCGACGTGCAGGTCGATATCGGCGCCGTCGATGGCAAGTACCAGGGCCAGGAAGCGCGCCGTGGCTATGCGCTGCGCATGCTGGCCGGTCAGGCACCGGCCGCCGTGCGCGCTGGCGAACGGCTGATCGCGGCATCCGGCGAGCGTGCCGCCTACGACAAGGCGGTCGAAGGCTGGTATTTCGACGCGGCAGACCGCCAAGGCACCCTGCACGTGAAAGTGGCGGCGCAGGATGTCCGCCAGCCTTTGATTCTGCGGGTCGCCGGCGCGCTGACCGTGGCGAGAATCGATGCCGACTTTCCGGCCGCCCCCGTGCCGGGCCGCGCCTTGCCGGCCGACGCCATGCAGGTGGTGGCGCGTCCCTTTGAAGAAAGCGGCTATCCGCTGGAAAACGCCTTCGACGGCAAGCCCGAGACGTGGTTCCGCACCGTGCGCAGCCCGTCCGTGAAAAGCGGTCCGCACGAATGGGTGATCGGCTTTACGGAGCGGCGCCTGGTGGACGGCATCGAACTGGCGCCGCGCAACGACCAGCACTGGAAACATGGCCAGGTGCGCGACTATGAAATCTACATCGGCGACAACAACGGCGAATGGGGCGCGCCCCTGCAGCGCGGCACCCTCAAGCTGCTGGAAGGCAAGCAGACGATCAACTTCCCCGCCACGGCCGGGCGCTTGCTGCGCTTCCGCGTCATGAGCACGCAAAATCCGGAAGGCGATGGCGCGGCGTCCACCGACCCGATGGTCACGGCGGCGCAGGCGGGGCCGGTGGCGCGCGCGTTTGACGCGGCGCTGGCGACCGACGTGGCGCCCGTCACCCTGTCCGAATTCCGCGTGCTTGAGCACCGCGTGGCTGAAGGCGAGGAGGTGCAGCGCTATCTGTCGGACCTGGCGCTGCCGAAGAATATCGCGAGAGACCGGCCAGCCGGCAAGGCGGCCGAGATGCGCATGAACGGGCTGTGGTTCCGCAAGGGCCTCGGCGTGGGACCGGCCAGCCGCATCGACTTGCAGCTGGCGGGCAACTGGAATCTGCTGCGCGCCGACCTGGGCGTGGACGACAGCTGCCGCAGTGCGGGCGGCTTGCAATTCCAGGTCTGGAGCGGTGAGCGGCTGCTGTATGACAGCGGCCTGGTCACGGCTCCCGGGGTGGTCAAACCCGAAATCGACGTGCGCGGCCTGAGCCAGCTCAGTTTGCGCACCCTGGGCGCGCGCGGCGCCCACCCGGCCCAGGTTTGCGGTAACTGGGCCAACGCCGTGTTGACCGGTACGGAAGGCGCGACAGTCAAGCCGCGCTAGACACACTTCATCATTTCACTAAAAACGAGCCCCTCTTCGGACCGGGGAGGGGCTCTTGCAGCCTGACGAAAACAAATCACTTATAAAAAGGGAGATGGGAATGCACTTGAAAAAACTGATGGCCGCCATGGTGGCGGTAGGGTTGGGCTCAACTGCGCTGGCATCAACGGCGCTGGCAGCGGAGGAGGAAAAGCTGGCGCGCGTCGAAGTGACTGGCTCCAGCCTGAAGCGCATCAACGCGGAAACGGCCTCGCCCGTACAGGTGATCAACGCCAAGCAGATCGAAAACATGGGCGCGCTCACCTTGCTGCAAGTGCTGGACAACCTGCCCGCCGCCCGTCCGGCGCAGCAGGACTTCCGCTCCATGTTCACAGGGTCCGATGGCGGTTCGCAAGCGAACCTGCGCGGCCTCGGCGCGCAGGGTACGCTGGTGCTGCTCAATGGCCGCCGCCTGTCTTTCTACGGCGCGCCGGCCGGCTTCCAGACCATGTTCGTCAACATTGATGCCATTCCTGCCGCCGCGATTGAGCGCATGGAAATTTTGACGGACGGCGCGTCGGCCGTGTACGGCTCCGATGCCGTGGCCGGCGTCATCAACGTGATCACCAAGAAGTCGTATCAAGGCCTGGAAGCGCGCGCCAATGGCGAGTTTTCGCCCAGCGTGAAAGCCTATGGCGAGCGCCAGGCCAGCGTGCTGTATGGCCTGGGCGACCTGGCCAGTGACGGCTACAACATCTACGGTTCCGTGAACGTCTACCAGCGCGACCGCATCGCGCTGGCCGATACCTGGCGCAAGCGTCCCTCGTATTTTTATGTGAACAATCCCAATTTCCTTCCGAACATGCGCTTGGGCGTCGGCAGCGAACCGGGCGTGATGAATCCCGGGACCTTCTTTGTCTTCGACAAGGCCAACAACAATGCCCGCACCCAGCGCGCCGCGCCTGGCTGCAACACCAGCATCACCGAAGCGTCGGGCACGCGCTGCGTGTGGAATGCGTTGCCCAACCAGCTCGACACGGGTCCTACCTCGGAGCGCGCCACAGCCTACCTGAGCGGCCGGCTGAAACTGGGCGGCGACCTGGAAGCGTTCACGGACGGCGCCTTCACCCACATCAAGATGCGCGGTGAAAACGGTCCGTCCAGCTTCAATAGCGGCAGCACGAACAACTGGTTCGCGCGCAACACAGGCAATACCCTGAACACCTTCGCCACACCTTTTCTGAGTCCGAACAACGTCTACCTGAAGGGCAAGCTCGATGCCGACATGGTGGCCAGGATGGGCGGCGCGGCTGGCTTGAACTACCTGTTGCAGGATGCGACGGGCCACTTCGGCCAGAAGAATGTGGATGAAAACTACCGCGCGCTCGTCGGCCTGCGCGGCAGCATCGGCGGCGGCTGGGATTTTGAAACGGCGCTCAGCGTGGCGGGCAGCCATTCCACGCTGTTCCAGACGGCCAATCTGAATATCAATGGCTTCAAGCAGGCGTTCGGCCCGTTCACGAAAGACCCCGTCAGCGGCCGCACGTACATCTCGGACAATCCCGCCTACAAGTTCGGCGAAATCAGCGACGCCAACGCGGCGCTCCTGCGCGCCGCCTACCCGACCTTCGCCATCGAATCCTGGACCAAGCTGATGACGTGGGATGCGAAGCTGGAAGGCACCTTGTTCAAGCTCGGTGAGCGCGAAGTGCGCGCCGCCGTGGGCACCAACATCATGCGCGAGAGCTTCCTCACGCCCGGCAACGCGGATGCGGCCAATGGCTTGATCACGCAGCAGGGCGGTTCCTGGTTCGATGGCCGGCGCACCATCGCCGCCGTGTTTGGCGAAGTGGTGGTGCCGCTCAGCGACACGCTGGAAGTCAATGCGGCCGCGCGCCTGGACAAATACCCGCATTTTGCCGCCAACCTGGCGCCCAAGCTGGGCGTGATCTGGCGCGCGCGACCCGACCTGATGCTGCGCGGGACGTATTCCGAAGGCTTCCGCGCGCCCAACCTGGCTGAATCGGGCACGGGCGGCGTCTTTGCGCAGGTGGGCGGTATCCGCGATACGGTGCGCTGCGACGAAACGAATGCCATGGCGCGCGCCCTGATGAAGTCCAGGGTGGCGACGGATGCGGACCTGGGCAAAAGTTTGCTCAATTCGAATTGCTCGACGACGGTGGGCGGCCTGACGCCGCCGAACCAGAACCTGCGCCCGGAAAAAGCCAAGATTTCCACCGTGGGCCTGGTCCTGCAACCGGCCAAGGATTTGAGCATCTCCATCGATTACTGGTTCATCAACCGTCGCGACGAAATCGTGCGCCAGGACTTCAACGAGCTGTTTACGGAACTGGTGGACAAGTATGGCCCGACCCTGGCCGGCACGCCGAGCGCCATCCGCAATAGCTTGACCGATGCGGACCGGGGCAATGTGGCGGCGGTGGCTGCCATGTGCGCCAACCCCGCCAACGCGGGCGTGTGCTCGGGCGGCGTGCCGGGCTACTCGGTGGGCAACCTGGGCGGCTTGATCAACTCGTACTCGAACCGCGGCCGCACCCTGATGGACGGCGTGGACATCGATGCGCGCACGCGCTTTGCGCTCGGTGACTGGGGCAAGCTGAGTACTGGCATCGCGGCCACCATCCGCAAGCGCGACACCCATGACAGCGAAGACGGCAGCGACATCAAGGGCAATACCGTCGGCTACTATGATTCGCCGCGCTACCGCGCCACTGTGAACGCCGACTGGAGCTACCGCAACTTCGTCAGCAGCGTCTTCGTCAACTACTCGGGCAAGACGCGCTGGGCCTACGGTCCCTGGGACAAGGACAACACGCCGGAAAACTGCACCGCCGCCTCCGTGGCGCTGCCGGCCGGCCAGTGCAAGGGCGCGCCGTCGTACACCACGGTCAACCTGGCCTTCAGCTGGAAGCCGGTGAAGAACCTGGACGTGGGCCTGAACGTGAAAAACGCGTTCAACAAGCAGCCTTACTACGACCCGAACGGCTGGGAAGGCTACAACCATAGCCAGGACCTGTTCGGCCGCCAGTTTGCTCTCTCGGCCAGCTACAAGTTCTTTTAAGGCATGACCTTGCCCCGGCCCGCCAGCCGGCATGGTGGTGGGCCGGGGTCTTGTCATGGAAAGAAAAAGATAATGTTCCGAAATGCACAATACGAAAGATAAACGTAAGCGAAAGGCGATACCCCTGTCTTCTTTCGCGTTTTTCTCCCCGGATTACCGCGTGGATTGTGCCCTGCTGACCATCCCCTCGCGTGCGTGTGTATCTGCCACACCACGATAACGAAAGTTATTTGCCACGCAACTCACTAAACCGAAAGATAAATCGCCATTATTTGCCAAATTGAACGATAAATTTGCGTTATAGCTTTCTTTTTGTTGACGATACTTATTTTTCTTTTTAAAGTAATCCCAAGAAAACGAAAATCGGCCGATACGGACTGATTTCCCGAAAGGTGCAACTGCCTGGTTGCACCGGCCGACGACCACCATAAAAATTGCGTTCCCCCGACTCCGCCCTGGAGCGGGGAGGGCGCGTATAACCCTCGATATAGACGGAGAGACAATCATGCATAGCACCCGACTCAAATTGCGCGACATCAGCCGTGCCGCCGCGATCGTGATCGCATTGGCGGCCGGCGTGCCAGGCCAGGCCTGGGCACAGTCGAACGCCACCAGTACCATTTTCGGCGAAGTGAGTGCGCCGGCTGGCGCCACCGTGGTGCTGGAAAACCTGGCGACGGGCGTGCAGCGCACTTTGACGCCGGATACGTCGGGCCGCTATGTGGCCAACTCCATGCCGCCAGGCCGCTATGCGGTGCGCGTGCTGCGTGCCGGTTCGGTCGAAGCATCGCAGGAAGTCGAAGCCCTGATCGGCGCCGGTGCGGAAGCGAACTTCGGCCCGGCCGGCGCGGCCGGTACCGTGGGCCAGGAGCAGACCGTCGTGGTGAAAGCGTCGCGCAACCCGATCGACGTGTCGAACACGAACAATGGCGTGATCTTCACCGCCAAGGAATTGAAAGCGCTGCCAGTCGGCAATGACGTGGCCTCCATCGTGCAGCTGACGCCAGGCGTGGCGCGCGGCACCAACAGCGTGTATGGCAATGCGCCATCGATCGGCGGTTCGGGCCAGTCGGAAAACGCGTTTTACGTCAACGGTTTCCCCATCACCAATATCCTGACGCAGGTGGGCGCGTCGGAGCTGCCGTTTGGCGCGATTTCCAACCTGCAGGTGCTGTCGGGCGGCTACGGCTCGGAATTTGGCCGTTCCACGGGCGGCGTGATCAACATCACCACCAAGAGCGGCGGCAACAAGGTCGAATTCGGCGGCAAGGTTTCCATTATTCCCCGTTCGCTGAAGGGCACAACGGAAAACCGGTATTACCCGAACACGGGCGCCAATCCGAAGACGGATGGCACCTTGAAGTACTGGAACCGCGATAACGGCAGCACCAGCAAGGTCGTCGGCTTGTACGGCAGCGGGCCGCTCATCAAGAACAAACTGTTCGCCTTCGTGGCGCTGGAACAGACGCGCACGGACGGCGGCTCCGTCGCCGGTGCGCGCGACGACCTGGTGGACAAGGTGCTGCCGAACGGCTGGCGCGAGAGCAAGAGCAAGGTTGACCGCATGATGGCCAAGCTGGACTACAATCTGACGGACGATCATCACTTTGAATATACCAAGCTGTATGACCGCACGACAACGGACAGCCAGAGCTATGGCTTCGACTATGCCACGCTGAAACGCAACAACGTGCCTGGCGGCGGGAGCGAGACCACCATCAACTGCTGCGGCTCGTCGGCTGCGCCAGGCGCGAATGTCGACATCTTCAAGTATACGGGCTACCTGACGGACAACTTGACGGTGACGGCCATGATGGGCCAGTCGCGCACTGCGCACACCCGCACGCCGAATGGCTACAACCCGCTGCTGGCGCAGACCTCGTCGAACACGTCGACCCAGGTGCCGGGCCTCTCCTATGCCAATCCGCAAGCGGTGACGGGCACCCTGGTCGATCCTTCCTCGGAAGACCGCCAGAAAGCCAAGCGCCTGGACCTGGAATACAAGCTGGGCAAGCACTCGCTGCGCGGCGGCATCGACCGCATCGACGTGGAATCGCAAGTGGGCCTGAGCCTGGCGGGCGGCTACCGCTGGAGCTATTTGAAAGCCAAAGATGCGAATCTGCCGATCAACGGCGCCTTTGAGACGCCGGCCCAGGGCGGCGGCTACGGCAAGGATGGCTACTATGTCAGCAAGGACCTGAATGCCAACCTGGCGCGTCCGACCAGCGTGCAGTCGGCGCAGTACATCCAGGATCACTACCAGGTCACGGAACGGGTGCTGCTGGACCTGGGCCTGCGCCGCGAACAGTTCACCAACTACAGTACCGATGGCGTGGCCTTCATTTCGCAGCGCAACATGATCGCCCCGCGCGTGGGCGCCACCTGGGACTACCTGGGTGACGGCACGCTGAAATTTTTCGCCAACGGCGGCCGCTACCACTTGCCGGTGCCG
This sequence comes from Janthinobacterium lyxosi, assembly GCF_051380665.1. Classification (NCBI taxonomy): domain Bacteria; kingdom Pseudomonadati; phylum Pseudomonadota; class Betaproteobacteria; order Burkholderiales; family Oxalobacteraceae; genus Janthinobacterium; species Janthinobacterium lyxosi. Next base: position 154,153 of record NZ_JBNYXM010000006.1, on the reverse strand, counting down.
TCTAACCTGTCGAGCAACATGGCCAGCCCCTTCCTGGCCACCAGCGAGATGTTCACCTACACGGGTGTCGATCCCGTCACGGGCGCGCCGACAGGCCTGCACGCCATCAGCAAGCCGTATTCGGCCAACAACGCGTACGGCCAGAGCCGCGATGCCCGCGAAGTGACGGCCGTTGGCCTGAAGCCGCTGTCGCAGGATGAATTCTCGCTGGGCTTCGAACGTGCCCTGAGCAAGAAGCTGGTGGTGGGCGCCAGCGTCCTGTACCGCAAGCTGAACGACACCAACGACGACACCTGCGACGCGCGTCCGCTGCAAGCCTGGGCCACGCGCAACGGCGTCGACACGGGCAACTGGAGCGGCTTCCAGTGCGCCATCATCAACCCGGGCCGCGACAACAGCCTGATGGTGGACTTTGACGATGGCAAGGGCTTGCGCCGTGTGGATATTTCGGCGGCAGAGTGGGGCAACCCGCTGCCATCGCGCACCTACCGCGCCTTGAACATGTTCGTCGAGCACCCGTACACGAACGGCTGGTACGGCAAGCTGACCTACACCTTGTCCGGCCTGAAGGGCAATATGGAAGGCCAGACGGACAGCATCGGCGGCGGCGACGTGGGCCTGACGGTCAGCGACGACCACAAGGAACTGATGTACAACGCCTATGGCTACCTGCCTGGCGACCACCGCCACGCCTTCAAGGCCTATGGTTTCATGCAGGTTATCCCGGACGTGATGGTCGGCGCCAACCTGTCGCTGACCTCGGGTGCACCGCGCAACTGCATCGGCGCGCTGCCCGATAACCTGAAGTTCGAGAACGACTACGGCGATTCCTACTTCTATTGCAATGGCAAGCCGGCGCCGCGCGGCAGCCAGGGCCGCCTGCCGTGGCAAGCCCAGTTAGACATGAATGTGGCCTATACTCCCAGCGCCGTCAAAGGCCTGAGCCTGAAAGTGGACGTCTTCAATGTGTTCAACAGCCAGACCGTGACCCGCTACACCGAAACGCGCGAAGACCATGGCGCTATCTCCCGCAATTACCTGCAGGTCGATGGACGCACGGCGCCGCGTTCGGTGCGCTTCACGGCGGAATACACCTATTAAACTGCAGCCGGCCCGCTGTATGGCGGGCCGGTGACGATTATTACCAATGGAGCGAGAAGAGACAATGACGACACAATTCAATCGACGCAATTTCCTGTCCGCCAGCGCCGCGCTGGCCGGTGGCGCCATGGCCGGCAGCGCCTTGCTGCCTGGCGACGCTAACGCCGCACCTGCCGCCGGCCGCGACAAGGTCCGTCTGGGCTTGATCGGCACGGGCATGCGTGGCCAGGTGCTGCTGGCTGAACTGGTGCGCCGCGACGACGTGGAAGTGGTCGCCCTGTGCGATATCGAGCCTATCATGCTGAAACACGCGCTTGGCCAGGTGGCAAAAGCCGGCAAGCCGCGTCCGCGCACGTATGGCGAAGACCGCGACGAGAAAGCCTACAAGCGCATGCTGGACGCTGGCGGCCTCGATGGTGTGATCATCGCCACGCCGTGGGAATTCCACGCGCCCATGGCAATCGCCGCCATGCAGGCGAAGATACCCGTCGGTTGCGAAGTGGTGGCCGGCATCACCCTGCAAGACCACTGGGATGTCCTGAATACCCAGCTGAAAACGGGCACGCCGTACATGTTGCTGGAAAATGTGTGCTACCGCCGCGACGTGATGGCCGCGCTGCAGATGGTGCGCGCGGGCCTGTTCGGCGAACTGCTGCACTTGCAGGGCGGTTACCAGCATGACCTGCGCGCCGTCAAATTCAACAGCGGCAATCCGGCCAAGCCGTATGGCGGCGGCGTGGAATTCGGCGAAAAGGGCTGGTCGGAAGCCCATTGGCGCACGCAGCACTCGGTCGAGCGCAATGGCGAACTGTATCCGAGCCACGGCATCGGCCCGTGCGCCATGTACACCAACATCAACCGCGGAAACCGTTTTACGCGCATCAACGCCTTTGCCACCAAGGCGCGCGGCTTGCACGACTACATCGTCAAGCAGCCGGGCGGCGCGCAGCATGCGAACGCCAAGGTGAAGTTCAAGCTGGGCGACGTGGTCACTACCACCCTGGCGTGCGACAACGGCGAAACCATCATCCTGCAGCACGACACCAGCCTGCCGCGCCCGTATTCGCTGGGCTTCCGCGTGCAAGGCACGGACGGCCTGTGGATGGACCTGAACAACTCGATCCACATCGAAGGCGTCAGCAAGCCGCACCAGTGGGACGACTTCAAGGCCTACCAGGACAAGTATGAGCACCCCGTATGGCGCAAATATGCGGCGCAGGCCGAGGGCGCGGGCCACGGCGGCATGGACTTCTTCGTCATCCACGCCTTTGTCGAAGCCCTCAAGGCCAACGCGCCGATGCCGATCGATATCTACGATGCCGTGACGTGGAGCGCCATCACGCCGCTGTCCGAGCAGTCGATCGCCGCCAACTTCCAGACCCTGGACTTCCCCGACTTCACGGGCGGCCAATGGAAATCGCGCAAGCCGATCTTCGCCCTCGACGGCAAGTACTAAGCACCATACGCCCGCTACCGCGCCTGCCGCCGTAGCGGGTTTTTTCTATCCCGGGAGACGTTGATGAAACACAGAAGTTCATTACGCTATGCAGTCCTTCCCGCCATGCCCTTGCTGCTGGCAGCCTGCGGCGGCGCCACCGCCACCGCCACCAGCACCAGCACCAGCACGGGCGGCACCGCCTTGCTGACCGCCAGCGTGGCCGCACCGGTCACGTCCGCCAGCGTGGAACTGGCCGGCAATGCCTTCATCACCAGCAGGCAGGAGGGCGCCGTCATCGGCGAACATGGCCTGGCCGGCTGGAGCAATCCGGCTGCCATCGCCAGCACGTATTTCCGCGTCGACGGGGCGGGTCCCGTCCAGGTGGCGCTCGATGCCAGCCTGGCCGATGGCGGCAACAGCACCATCCGCGTGAAGATCAACGGCACGCCGTTCGACGTCAAGCTGGCCGGCAAGGCCAGCAAGACCTACGCCGTGGGCACGGTCAATGTGCCGGCGGCCGGCTATGTGAAGGTGGACTTGCAGGGGCTGTCGCGCGTGAAGGGCACGTTTGGCGACGTCTCCGCGCTGAAGGTGACGGCCGGCGCCACGCTGAACTATGCCAACGACCCCGCCAATTATTACTGGTCGCGGCGCGGGCCGTCCGTGCACATGGGCTACGCGGTGCCGGCCAATACCGAGTATTTCTATAACGAGATGACGATACCCAAGGGGCAGGATGCCATCGGCTCCTACTTCATGGCCAACGGCTTCGGCCAGGGCTACATGGGCATCCAGGTGAAGTCGCCCAGCGAACGCTGGATCCTGTTTTCCGTGTGGGACGCCGAGAATGGCGCGAAGACCACCCTGGTCAGCAAGGGTGCCGGCGTGGTCGACAATGCGTTTGGCGGCGAGGGCACGGGCGGGCAGACTTACCTTTCATATAACTGGGCGGCCGGCACCACCTACCGTTTCATCACGCGCGCGCGGCCCGACGGCAAGGGCGGCAGCGATTACTCGGCCTGGTTCTTCGCGCCCGAGACGGGCAAGTGGCGCTACATCGCTACCTGGAAGCGCCCGGCCATCAGCACGTATTTGACGGGCGTGCATTCCTTTCTCGAGAACTTCATCGATACCCTGGGCTACACGGAGCGCCGCGTCCAGTTTGGCAACCAGTGGGCAAGGAACGTTTCCGGCACCTGGTCGGAAGTGACGGCAGGGCGCTACACGGGCGACGCCACGGCCAGCAATGCGCAGCGCATGGATTATGCGGGCGGCCTGGAAAACGGCAGGTTCTACCTGCATAACGGTGGCTTCTTTGCCGCTTACGTGAAAACCGGCCAGAATTTCACGCGGCCCGCGACGGGGCAGGCACCCGACGTCGATGTGAGCGCCTTGCCGATGCAATAGGCGTTGGTCCTCAGTCCGGCCGCTTGCCCACCATCGCCTCGATGCCGCGATAGTAGGTGGGCGGCCGGGCTAGCGTCACTCCCATCAATGCCGCCGCCTGGATAATGTCGTTTGTATCGCGCCGGTACACCACCAGCGCATCCATTTCATCGGTGCCGTTGCCATCGATCTGTATCAGGTCATAGCCGCCTTCGTCCACGGCGCGCTGCGCCAGTTCCGTGTCCAACCACTCGAAATAGGGCCGCGCGCTACCGTCGCTGTCCTTGAGCAGTTCGTACGGGAAGTCGGGGAATTCGTCGAATATCTCCTGTATCTGTTTGTGCAGTTCATCGAGCTTGTCGCTCGACGCCATATAGCCGCCCGGATGCGAGAGGATCGCCATCGCGTAGGCTTGCGCATCGCTATCGCTCCACTCGTCGCGTGGAGCGGAGGGCGCATCGGAGATGGCGGTGACGGCTTCGTCGAGCTCCTCTCCTTCCAGGTCACCGCAGGTCAGCTTGGTCAGCAGTTCAGATAGCAACATGTTTGCCGTTCAATGGGGGCATGGCCAAGGTGGCCGGCTTGTGCATGATGTCATAAATACTATCATTGCCGTGCAAGCTGACGCGTTCGGCAGAACCGACCACGCGCCCATCGCAGGCCGCTTGCGCCGCAGCACCGCATAGATATAGAATGCGAATCATTATTATTTGCGAACCAGGGAGTATGCGACGTGTCGGCTGCCCAACCCGGCGCTCACCAGGAGGTGGGCAGCCTGTATCACGAACACCACCGGTGGCTGCAAGGCTGGCCCAGGCACAAGTTGGGCAACGCCTTTGACGCGGCCGACGTGGCGCACGACACCTTCATGCGCCTGCTCAATCGCGACGAGGCCATCGCCGCGCGCGAGCCGCGGGCCTTCCTGGCGACGGTGGCCAAGCGCGTGCTGGGCAATTTGTACCGCCGCCGCGACCTGGAAGCGGCGTACCTGGACACCCTGGCCAGCTTGCCGCTGCAGCACGCGCCCGATCCCGAGGCGCAGGCCATTCTGCTCGAAGCCTTGTTCGACATCGACCGCCGCCTCCATGGCCTGACGCCAGTCGTGCGTCGCGCGTTTCTGCTGTCGCAGCTCGATGGCATGCCGCAGGCGGCCATCGCGCTGGAACTGAATATCTCGCTGGCCACCGTGCAGCGCTACCTGGTCAAGGCCATGCATCAGTGTTTCTTTTCTCCCTCGGTGCCGTGAAAGGCGCCTTCACGCCGGAAGCGGCCAGCCTGCAGGCGGTCGAATGGCTGGTGCGTCTGCAGGCTGGCGACGCCACGCCGGAAGTGGAGCAGGCCTGGCGCGCCTGGCGCGACAGCGATCCGGAACATGAGCAAGCCTGGCTGCATGTGGAAGGCTGCATGGCCCGCATGCGTGCCTTGCCCGCGCCGCTGGCGCACGGCACGCTGGCGCGCAAGCCGATCCATGCGCAGGCCAATGCCGCGCGCCGGCAGTCGCTCAAGCTGCTGGCGCTGCTGGCCGTGGGCGGCGGCGCCTGGCTGGCTGGCGGCGATGAACAGGCAGGATGCTGGCTGGCAGACTACCGCACGGCCACGGGCGAATTGCGCCACATTGTGCTGGCAGACGGCACGCGCATCGCCCTCAATACGGCCAGCTCCATCAACGTGCGCCATGACGCGGGCCAACGCCTGGTGACGGTGTTAAAGGGCGAGATCATGGTCAGCACGGCGCGCGATCCTGCGGGCCGGCCTTTTATCGTGCAGACGGCTCAGGGCCGCTTGCAGCCCGTGGGCACGCGCTTTGCCGTGCGCGCCGGCAGCGAAGTCACGCGCCTGGGCGTGTTTGCGGGTGCCGTCGACATTGTGCCGGAACAAGCGCCCGATGCGGTGCGCAGGCTGCAGGCGGGCGAACAAGTGACTTTCACGGCGGGCCGCATCGGGTCCGTTGAGTCCCTGCCTGCCGGCGCGGACGCCTGGACGGCCGGCATGCTGGTGGCGCACGACATGCCGCTGGCCGATTTTGTCGGCGAGCTGGCGCGCTACCGCCACGGGCGCCTGGCCTGCGATCCGGCCATCGCCCATCTGCGCGTGTCGGGCATCTACCCGCTGGCAGACACCACGCAAGTGCTCGACATGCTGACGCGCACCTTGCCCGTCGACGTGCGCCAGAGCACGCGCTTCTGGGTGACCGTGGTGCCGCATCGGAAGCATCCGTAATTATTTTCTGAAAAGTGAGGGGTTTGCGATTTTCGCGTGACATAGCAAGTGAACCCTTCATTCACTTTCAGGAAACCAGTCCGCATGCCCAGCACAACACCTATTTACGCCACTTCCGCTTCCACCGTATGCCGCCGCAGCGTAGCGGCGCTGGCCGTCAGCCAGGCCCTGTGGCTGCTCGCCGCCAGCGGCGCTTCGGCTGCCGCACCCCTTGCCCAGGCAGCCAATGCGGCGCGCATCGAACTGGCGATACCCGCCGGCACCCTGGAACAGGTGCTGGTGCGCTTCGGCCAGGAGACGGGCACCATGATTTCCTACCAGGCCGCCAGCCTGGCGGGCAAGCGCAGCGCCGGACTGACGGGCAGCTACAGCGTGCCCGCAGCGCTGGGCGCCATCGTCGCCGGCTCGGGCTTGCGCGCCGTGCCGCAGGCAAATGGCGGTTATGTGCTCGACGTGGCGCCCGCCGATGGCGGCCAGACCATGCCCGAGACGAAGGTCAGCGCCAGCGCCGAGGCGAACGGCGCGACGGAAGGCAGCGGCGCTTACACGACACAGAGCATGCGCTCGGCCACGCGCTTGGGCCTGTCCGTGCGCGAGACGCCGCAAGCCGTCAGCGTGGTGACGCGCCAGCAGATGGATGACCAGAACCTGCAAACGGTGGAAGACGTGCTGCAAAATGCGGCAGGCGTGGCCATCAACCGCTACGACAGCGACCGTACTTCGTTCTTCGCGCGCGGCTTTTCCATTGCCAGCTACCAGTACGACGGCATCCCCACCACGGTCGACAATGCATTCAGCGTGGGCGACAGCACGCTGGACATGACGGTCTACGACAGGGTCGAGATCGTGCGTGGCGCCACGGGCCTGCTCACTGGCGCGGGCGAGCCGTCGGCCACCATCAACCTGGTGCGCAAGCGCGCGTCATCGAGGCAGCTGGCCGGGAGCGCCGCCCTGAGCCTGGGATCCTGGCACAATGCGCGCGTCAGCGCAGACCTGTCTACGCCCTTGAGTGCGGATGGCAAGGTGCGCGGGCGGATCGTGGCCAGCTACCAGGACAGCGAATCGTATGTGAACCTGTATCACGGCAAGAAGGCCATGGCCTATGCCACCGTGGAAGCGGACCTGGCACCTGGCAGCGTGCTGATCGCCGGCTATGAATACCAGGATAACCGCCCGTGCGGCGGCATGTATGGCGGCTTGCCGCTGTGGTATGCGGATGGCGAACGGGCCACCTTGTCCCGCTCCGCCACCACGGCGACCACCTGGAGCCGCTGGTTCAGCACCAGCCAGACGGCTTTCCTGCGCCTGGAGCAGGAGCTGGGCAAGGGCTGGAACCTGACGGCCATGCTGAATCACGGCTGGGGCAATTACTCGGCGGCCGAACTCTTCGCCAACACCTGGCCGGACAAGGCCACGGGGCAGGGCCTGACGGGCTACTCCGGTTTTTACTCGGGCACGCGGCGCCAGGGCAGCGTCGACACCTATGTGCAGGGGCCGGTGCAGCTACTGGGGCGTACGCACGACCTGGCGTTCGGCGTTTCGGGCAGCAAGCAGTTCTCCAGCAATCCGGGCCTGGCCGGTGGCAGCGTCGATTACGGCAATTTCCATCAATGGCAGGGCGTGACGCCGGAGCCGGACTGGAATGACCCGAATTTCTCGCGCTGGAAGCTGCTCGACACGGTGCAGCAGCGCGGCATCTACGGCACGGCGCGCTTTTCTCTGGCCGCCCCCTTGAAACTGATCGTCGGCGCGCGCTACAGCCGCTACAAGGCCGATCATGTCGATGACTGGGGCGGCAGCTACGCCTATGCCAAGCATGCCGTCACGCCGTACGCGGGCCTGGTGTGGGATATCGATGCGCAGCATGCGCTGTACACCAGCTACAGCAAGATCTTCAAGCCGCAGGGCTATCAGGACCGGTTTGGCCGCTATCTCGACCCGGCGCAGGGCAAGAATGTGGAAGCTGGCGTGAAGGGCGAGTATTTCGGCGGCAAGCTCAATGCGGCACTGGCCGTGTTCCACATCGCGCAGGATGGCCTGGCGCAGGAAGACACGGGGCATGTTGTCGGCAACTCGCTGACGCAGGCGTATTTCGCGTCAGCCGGCACCACCAGCAAGGGTGTGGAACTGGACGTCTCGGGCGAGCTGGCCAAGGGCTGGAACGTATCGGCCAGCGTGTCGCACGCGGCGGCTGAGGACAACGCGGGCGCACGCCTGAACAGCTATGTGCCGCAGACCCTGGCGCGCGTGTTTTCCACCTGGCAGCTCGATGGCGACTGGCGCGCCTTGTCCGTGGGCGGCGGCGTGAACTGGCAGAGAGGCGCCTACCGCGACGCCACGGGACCGAAGGGCACGCAGCGCGTGGCGCAGGGCGGCTATAGCGTGGCCAGCCTGATGGCGAAATATGCGCTGTCACGTCAGCTGTCGCTGCAGGCAAACGTCAACAACCTGTTCGACAAGCATTACTACAGCCAGCTTGGCATGTACAACCAGGCGTATTGGGGCGCGCCGCGCAATGCCAGCGTCACCCTTCGCTACATCTTCTGATGTATCAGAATGGCCAGGCCTGTTTGGTGATGGCCACGGCGACGATGTAGGCAAACAGCAGCACGGCCCCTGCGAAGGCGGCGCCGCGCGCGGCCGGCGTCTTGCCCCGCTTGAGGGCGATGGTGCCCAGCACGATGTAGCCCACCAGCGCGCACAGCTTGGCGGCCAGCCAGGGCTGGCTGCCCGGCGACTGGCCGCTCCACACGGCCAGGGTGATGGCGCTGGCCAGCAGGGCCGTGTCGACCAGGTGCGGCAGGATTTTTACCCAGCGCTGCTGCAAGGCGGGCGAGGCGCGCAGCATCCAGGCGCCGCGCAAGAGGAAAAGAAAGCCACTGGCGGCGGCGCAGCCCATGTGGAAATGCTTGAGGCTCAGATAATCCATGCGTGATGTCGGGGGCGTTGATTGATGGTAGCGACAGCATAGCCGCCTTTGGCGCGCCGCGCCATACGCCGTCGGGAGGACGCGCAATCAGCGGCACCATTTCACGTACACCAGCTCCGGGTCTCCCTCGTCGAGATGGTCTATCTGGCCGCTGCGCACGAAGCCCGCGCTGGCGAACAGCCGTTGCGCGGCCAGGTTGGACTGGTTCGTCGAGGTGAACAGTTTCTCTGTCTGGCACGCGGCTTCGGCGGCCGCCATCAGGCGCAATCCCACGCCGCGCCGCTGCTGCCCGAGAGCGACCACCACCAGCGAGACAAAACCGTAGCCAAAGAAGTCGTCGTGCGTGAGGACATAGCCGGCGACCTGGCCGGCCCGGATGGCGACCTGGCAGTGCCCCTTGCCGACGGCGGCGCGCACGGCATCGCCCCGGCTGGCGTGCGCCTGCGCGTATGCATCGCAGGCCAGCATGGCGTCCACATCGCCAGCTTGGGCCACGCGGGTGATGATCTGCTCTGTTTCGTACCTGTTCTCCATGCCGCTCCTTTGCTCCAGGCGCCGAGTGTGCCAAAAATACAGTCGTTTGTAAAACACCCGCCATCCAGGCTAGGTCCACACCCCGCCATCTAGTCACTTTTGCCGATACGGCTATCCAGATTGCCTTTTCAGAATCACCCTGTGGCCGATAGTACCTTTCCCCTCTGCCACGTAAGCTGGTCGGGACGGCTGGCCAGACGGCCAGTGCATTCATGGAGAAACATCGTGGCTACTCTAGATGGCACTAAGAACAACAGTAGTAACAAGGCAGTCGACCCCGGCATGCGGCGCAAGCAGTTTTCCGTGTTGGTCAGCAGTACCTTCGCGTTTACCATCTGCTTTGCAGTCTGGATGATGTTTGCCGTACTGGGCATCCCCATCAAGACCAGCCTGGGCTTGACGGAAACGCAATTTGGCCTGCTGGCCGCCATGCCCGTGCTGACGGGCTCCCTCGTGCGCGTGCCCCTGGGCATCTGGACGGACAAATACGGCGGACGCCGCGTCTTCTTTTGGCTGATGCTGGCCAGCGTGGTGCCGATCTACCTGATCTCCTACGCCACCGCCTATTGGCATTTCCTCGTGCTGGGCATGTTCGTGGGCCTGGCGGGCGGCTCGTTTTCCGTCGGCACGCCGTATGTGGCGCGCTGGTATGAAAAGGAGCGCCGCGGCCTGGCGATGGGCATCTTCGGCGCCGGCAACTCCGGTTCCGCGCTGACCAAGTTCGTCGCGCCGGGCATCGTCGCCGCCTTCGGCTGGCAAATGCTGCCGAAGGTGTATGCGGTAGCCATGCTGGCCACGGCCATCATCTTCTGGCTGTTTTCGTACACGGACAAATCGCATCTGGCGCCATCGGGCGAGAGTTTTTCGGCGCAAATGAAGGTGCTGAAGGATCCGCGCGTGTGGCGCTACTGCCAGTACTACTCGGTGGTGTTCGGCGGCTACGTGGCGCTGGCGCTGTGGATGACGAAGTACTACGTGGCCGAATACGGCTTCGACCTGAAGCACGCGGCGCTGCTGGCCGCCTGCTTCTCGCTGCCAGGCGGCGTGCTGCGCGCGTTTGGCGGCTGGATCTCCGACAAATATGGTGCGGCGAAAGTCACCTGGGCCGTGATGTGGGTGTGCTGGGTGTGCTTCTTCCTGCTGTCGTATCCGCAAACCCAGATGGTGGTGGAAACCGTCACGGGACCGCTGGCCTTCCACATCGGGCTGTCGCCGCTGTGGTTCACCGTGCTGCTGTTCATCGTCGGTATCGCCATGGCCGTGGGCAAGGCGTCCGTCTTCAAGTTCATCGGCGATGATTTTTCCGACAACATCGGCGCCGTCTCGGGCGTGGTGGGCCTGGCCGGCGGTCTCGGCGGCTTCGTCCTGCCCGTGATGTTCGGCGCCCTGGTGGACTTCACCGGTGTGCGTTCGAGCGCCTTCATGCTCCTGTACGGCACCGTCTGCGTTTCCCTCGTCTGGATGTATTTCTCGTTCAAGCCGCTGCGCGCGGCACCAACCAATCAACCTGCAGGAGTAACGTTATGAGTAACCCCGTGAGCCGCTACATGATCAATACCTGGGAGCCGGAAACCCCGAGCTTCTGGCAAAGCACGGGCAAGGCCACGGCCGCGCGCAATCTGTGGATTTCGATTCCCGCGCTGCTGCTGGCGTTCGCCGTGTGGATGGTGTGGAGCGTGGTGGTGGTCAACCTGCCCAACATCGGTTTTACCTACAGTAACAACCAGCTGTTCTGGCTGACGGCCTTGCCGGGCCTGTCCGGCGCCACCTTGCGCATCTTTTATTCGTTCATGGTGCCCATCTTTGGCGGCCGCCGCTGGACGGCCATTTCCACGGGGTCGCTGCTGATTCCCGCCATCGGCATCGGCCTGGCCGTGCAGGATGTGAACACGGGCTATCCGACCATGCTGATCCTGGCGCTGCTGTGCGGCTTCGGCGGCGGCAATTTCGCCTCGTCGATGGCCAACATCAGCTTTTTCTATCCGAAGGCGAGCAAGGGCTTCGCGCTGGGGATGAATGCGGGCCTGGGCAACCTGGGCGTGTCGGTGGTGCAGTTCGTCGTGCCGCTGGTGATCACCTTTGCCGTCTTCGGCGCCTGGGGCGGCGATTCGCTCACCTGGGTCAAGAATGGCATGAGCAAGGACATGTGGTTGCAAAACGCGGGCTTCATATGGGTGCCATTCATCGCCTTGAGTACCTTGCTGGCCTGGTTCGGCATGAATGACCTGGCCTCGGCCAAGGCTTCGTTTTCCGAACAGGCCGTGATCTTCAAGCGCAAGCACAACTGGCTCATGTGCTGGCTGTACACGGGTACCTTCGGCTCCTTCATCGGTTATTCGGCCGCGTTCCCGCTGCTGATCAAGATCCAGTTCCCCGACGTCAATCCCCTCGATTACGCCTTCCTGGGCCCTCTGGTAGGCGCGCTGGCGCGCGTGGCCGGCGGCGTGATTTCCGATAAATTGGGCGGCGCCAAAGTCACCTTGTGGTCCTTCCTGCTGATGATAGGCGCCGTGCTGGGCGTGCTGTACTTCATGCCGCAAGCCGGCGAAGGTGTGCACACTGCGGGTAGTTTCAAGGGTTTCTTCTGGATGTTCATGCTGCTGTTCGCCGGCACGGGCATCGGCAATGCTTCGACCTTCCGCATGATCCCCGTGATCTTCTTGACGGAGCACCAGCGCGCCGCGGCCGGCAAGGGCAAGGCGGCGCAGGAGCAGGCCATCGTCGACGCCAACAAGGAAGGCGCGGCAGTCCTGGGCTTCACGTCGGCCGTGGCGGCCTACGGTGCCTTCTTCATTCCGAAAAGCTATGGTACCTCGATTTCGCTGACGGGCAGCCCCGACGCGGCCCTGTGGTGCTTCATCGGCTTTTATGTGAGCTGCATCGCGATTACCTGGTGGTGCTATGCGCGCAAGAATGCGCCCATGCCTTGCTAAAGTTGGAGTGTCTGGCAAGTCGTTCTTGCCAGACGTTGAGGAAATGAGAGTATGTCATGGAAGAACTGGAAAAATTCGTCAACGGCTTCAGCCTGTTTCAACAGCAGTACTTCAGCGAGCCGCAGACCTTGTACGACAGCCTGCGCGACGGGCAGCGGCCCACGACCTTGCTGATCGGCTGCTGCGATTCGCGCGTCGACCCCATGCTGCTGACGGGCAGCGACCCGGGTGACATGTTCGTCGTGCGCAATATCGCCAACCTGGTGCCGCCGTGCACGCCCGACGCGCCGCCCGGCGTCAGTTCGGCCATCGAGTTTGCCGTCTGCAAGCTCGAAGTGGCCAGGGTCATCGTGCTGGGACATGCGCGCTGCGGCGGCATCCGTGCGCTGCTGGAACCGCAGCCGCGCGCGGAAGGCCAGGAAACGGACTTCGTGGGACAGTGGATGCGCATCGCCGAACCGGTGGCGCAGCGCGTGCGGCGCGATCTGGCGCACCGCTCATCGGAAGAGCAGCACCATGCGTGCGAGCTGGCCAGCATCCTGCAGTCGCTGGACAACCTGCTGACCTATCCGTGGCTCAAGCGCCGGGTGGAGCAGGGGGTGTTAAAACTGCATGGCTGGTATTTCGACATCGATAGCGGCGCCCTGATGGCGTATTCGGCGCGCCAGCAGCAGTTTTTGCCGCTGGTGTGTCCGATAGAAAGGGCGCGCCACCTGCACGAGCGCCCTTGGCCGGATTCAGCTAAAACGTAACAGATCGCCGCTGCGGTCAAACGCCAGGAGGCCGTCGATGCGCCCTTGCTCGATGGCCGTTACCATGGCGCGCAGGGGCGCCTCGCATTCCTGCGCGGCGGGCGGCTGGCCGTCCTGGCCCGCCAGTCCCGCCACGAAGACCACGTCCCAGTGCGTCTGCATCTGTTTCGACTCCTCCATCAATGTCTCGAAGCTGCCCAGTTCATCGGGCAGCTTGTCGGCGCACATCACGGGCGTGAGGGACTTGCCCTGGCCGCCTGGCTGGGCCTGCGCCTGGGTAAAGGTGAACAGCAGACGCTGCGGCTGTTCCTGGTCGCGGGCGCTGCGCAGCAGGCTGGCGTAATCGGTAATGGACATGATGCTCTTTCTCTGTGTTGAACGATGACGACAGGTATACCGCAGCACGCTCGCGGCGCCCATAGGCAATAGTGACTACCCGCCTATGCATTCCTGGTGCGGGAAACCGACTTCTTGCCAATACCGCCGGGCGGGGCGCATCGATAGACTGTGTGTATCGACGCTTGAGCCATCCTGCTTGCAGCGTTTTTTAAGACCTGGCGCCGCTGCCTGCGGCGCAATGTGGAGGTAGCATGAGTCACTTTCTGGACCGCCTGAAATTTTTTAGCAAGCCTGCCGAGCCGTTTTCCAACGGCCATGGCACCGTGGTCGATGAAGACCGTACCTGGGAAAACGCCTATCGCCAGCGCTGGCAGCACGACAAGATCGTGCGTTCCACGCATGGCGTGAACTGCACCGGCTCTTGCAGCTGGAAGGTGTATGTCAAGAATGGCCTGATCACCTGGGAGACCCAGCAAACCGATTACCCGCGCACGCGGCCCGACCTGCCCAACCACGAGCCGCGCGGCTGCCCGCGCGGCGCCAGCTATTCTTGGTATGTGTATTCGGCCCAGCGCGTGAAATACCCGATGGTGCGCGGCCGCCTGATGGAAATGTGGCGCGAAGCGCGCAAGACCATGGACCCCGTCACCGCCTGGGACTGGATCAGCCAGGACCCCGTGCGCTCGCAGCAATACAAATCCATCCGTGGCCTGGGCGGCTTCGTGCGCGCCACGTGGGAAGAATCGAATGAAATCATCGCCGCCGCGAATGCGCTGACGATCAAGAAATACGGCCCGGACCGCATCGTCGGTTTTTCGCCGATTCCCGCCATGTCCATGGTCAGCTATGCCTCCGGCACGCGCTACCTGTCGCTGATCGGCGGCGTGGCCCTGAGTTTCTATGACTGGTACTGCGACTTGCCGCCGGCCAGCCCGCAAGTGTGGGGCGAACAGACGGACGTGCCGGAATCGGCCGACTGGTACAACTCGACCTATTTGATGGTGTGGGGCTCGAACGTGCCGATGACGCGCACGCCGGATGCCCACTTCTACACGGAAGTGCGCTACAAGGGCACGAAAACCGTGGCCATCTCGCCCGATTATGGCGAAATGGTGAAGTTCGGCGACATCTGGCTGGCCCCGAAACAGGGCACGGACGCCGCGCTGGCGCTGGCCATGGGCCACGTCATCCTGAAGGAATTCCACTCGGAAGGCCAGTCCGACTACTTCCGCGAATATGCGCGCCAGTACACGGACTTCCCCATGCTGGTGCTGCTCAAGGAGCATAACGGCACCCTGGTGCCCGATTACTTCCTGCGCGCTTCGCACCTGGACAACAACCTCGACGAAACGAATAACCCGGAATGGAAAACCCTGGTCATCGACGAAACCACGGGCACCATCACGGCGCCGGCCGGCTCCATCGGCTTCCGCTGGGGCGAATCGGGCAAGTGGAACCTGGAGCAGAAGGCAGGCGGCAGCGGCGTGCCTATCGTGCCGATGCTGTCCATGATCAACGACAGCGACGCTGTCACGGAAGTGGGTTTTGCCTACTTCGGCGGCAAGGATGCGGCCGACATGCTGCTGCGCAAAGTGCCTGTGAAAACCATCCGCCTGGCCGACGGCAGCACCGCCCTGGTCACCACCGTGTTCGATCTGACCCTGGCCAACTACGGCATCGACCGTGGCCTGGGCGGTGAAAACGTGGCGGAAAGCTATGACGACGACGTGCCGTACACCCCCGCATGGCAGGAAAAGCACACGGGTGTGAAGCGCGCCGACGTCATCACCGTGGCGCGCCAGTTCGCGGAAAACGCGGATCAGACGCGCGGCAAGAGCATGGTCATCGTGGGCGCCGGCCTGAATCACTGGTACCACATGGACATGACCTATCGCGGCATCATCAATATGCTGATGATGTGCGGCTGTATCGGCCAGTCGGGCGGCGGCTGGGCCCATTACGTGGGGCAGGAAAAACTGCGTCCGCAAACGGGCTGGACGCCTTTGGCTTTCGCCCAGGATTGGGTGCGTCCGATGCGCCAGATGAACGGCACCTCGTTCTTCTATGCCCACACCAGCCAGTGGCGCCATGAAAAGCTGGAAACGGGCGACATCGCCTCGCCATCGGCCGCCGGCGGCACGGGCGACCTGACCCTGCTCGACTACAACGCCAAGGCCGAGCGCATGGGCTGGCTGCCATCGGCGCCGCAGCTGCAAACCAATCCGCTGGAAGTGGCCAAGGCCGCCAAGGCAGCAGGGCAGGCGCCGGCCGCGTATGCGCTCGACCAGATCAAGGCCGGCCAGCTGCAGTTCTCCTGCGACGACCCGGACAATCCAGCCAACTTCCCGCGCAACATGTTTGTCTGGCGCTCGAATATCCTGGGCAGCTCGGGCAAGGGCCACGAATACTTCCTGAAATACCTGTTGGGCACGCAGAACGGTTTGCTCAGCGACGAAGACGACTGCATCACGCCGAAACAGGTGAAAGTGCGTCCTGCCGCCGAAGGCAAGCTCGATCTGCTGGTGGTGCTGGACTTCCGCATGTCGACCACGTGTTTGTATGGCGACGTGGTGCTGCCGACGGCCACCTGGTATGAAAAAGATGACTTGAATACCTCGGACATGCATCCGTTCATCCACCCGCTGTCGGAAGCCGTGCAGCCGCTGTGGCAATCGAAGTCGGACTGGGAAATCTACAAGGGCATCGCCGAGAAATTCTCGGAAATCGGTGGCGAACTGTTGGGCACCCAGCAAGACATCATCCTCACGCCGCTGATGCACGATACGCCGGGCGAGCTGGGCCAGCCTTTCGATCCCAAGGATTGGCGCGCCGGCGAATGCGACGCCATTCCGGGCAAGACCATGCCGAACATGACGGTGGTCGAGCGTAATTACCGCGACGTCTACAAGAAGTTCACCTCGATCGGACCGCTGCTGGAAACCATCGGCAACGGCGGCAAGGGCATTTCCTGGAAAACGGGGCATGAAGTCGAAGTGTTGCGCGGCATCAACCGCACGGTGCTCGATGAAGGCGTGTCGAAGGGCCAGCCGCGCCTCGATACGGCCATCGATGCGGCCGAGATGATCCTGACGCTGGCGCCGGAAACGAATGGCCACGTGGCCGTCAAAGCCTGGGCCGCGCTGTCCGCCATCACGGGACGCGAGCACACGCATCTGGCCAAGCCGCGCGAGCATGACAGCATCCGCTTCCGCGATGTGCAGGCGCAGCCGCGCAAGATCATTTCCTCGCCCACCTGGTCGGGTCTGGAAAGCGAAGAAGTCAGCTACACGGCCGGCTATACGAATGTGCATGAAATGATCCCATGGCGCACGCTGACGGGCCGCCAGCAGTTTTACCAGGATCACCTGTGGATGCGCGATTTCGGCGAAGGCCTGTGCGTGTACAAGCCGGCGATCAACACGAAGACGACGGAAGCGCTGCTGGGCACCAAGCCGAACGGCAACAAGGAACTGGCGCTGAACTTCTTGACGCCGCACCAGAAGTGGGGCATCCACTCCACGTATTCGGACAACCTGCGCATGCTGACCCTGTCGCGCGGCGGACCGCACGTGTGGCTGTCGGAAATCGACGCGAAGACGGCCGGCATCGTCGACAACGACTGGATCGAGGTCTTCAATGTGAACGGCAGCCTGACGGCGCGGGCCGTCGTCAGCCAGCGCATCCCGTCCGGCATGACGATGATGTACCACGCGCAGGAAAAAATCATCAACGTGCCTGGCGCGGAAATGACGGGCAAGCGGGGCGGCATCCATAACTCCGTGACGCGCGCCGTGCCCAAGCCGACGCACATGATCGGCGGCTACGCCCAGCTGGCGTACGGCTTCAATTACTACGGCACGGTGGGCTCCAACCGCGATGAATTCGTATTGGTGCGCAAAATGAACAAGGTCGATTGGCTGGAAGGCCCGTTGCAGGAAGAAGGAGCATAGTATGAAAATCAGAGCGCAAATCGGCATGGTGCTGAACCTGGACAAGTGCATCGGCTGCCACACCTGTTCCGTCACGTGCAAGAACGTGTGGACCAGCCGCGACGGCGTCGAGTACGCATGGTTCAACAACGTCGAAACGAAACCGGGCATCGGTTATCCGAAGCAGTGGGAAAACCAGGACAAGTGGAATGGCGGCTGGCGCCGCACGGACGCGGGCAAGATCGAGCCGCGCCAGGGCAGCCGCCTGAAAATCCTGGCGAATATCTTCGCCAATCCGAACCTGCCGGCCATCGACGAGTACTACGAGCCGTTCACCTACGATTACGAGCACCTGCAAAGCGCACCGCTGTCGCAGACGCCGCCGACCGCCCGTCCGATCTCCGTGTTGACGGGGAAAAAGATGGAAAAGATCGAATGGGGTCCGAATTGGGAGGATGACCTGGGGGGCGAGTTCGCCCACCGCAGCAAGGACAAGCTGTTCGACAACATGCAGAAGGAAATGTACGGCACCTTCGAAAACACCTTCATGATGTATCTGCCGCGCCTGTGCGAGCATTGCCTGAACCCGACGTGCGTGGCGTCTTGCCCGTCCGGCTCCGTGTACAAGCGCGAAGACGACGGCATCGTGCTGATCGACCAGGACAAGTGCCGCGGCTGGCGCATGTGCATCTCCGGCTGTCCGTACAAGAAGATTTACTACAATTGGTCGTCCGGCAAGGCGGAGAAGTGCACGTTCTGCTTCCCCCGCATCGAAGCGGGCCAGCCTACCGTGTGCTCGGAAACGTGCGTCGGCCGCATCCGCTACCTGGGTGTGCTGTTGTACGACGCCGACAAGATCGAGGCTGCCGCCTCCGTGCCGCAAGAGCAGGACCTGTACCAGGCGCAGCTGGACCTGTTCCTCGATCCGCACGACCCGGCCATCATCGCCGAGGCGCGCCGCCAGGGCATCCCGGATCTTTGGCTGGAAGCGGCCGCCAAGTCGCCCGTCTACAAGATGGCCGTCGATTGGAAAGTGGCGTTCCCGCTGCATCCTGAATATCGCACCTTGCCGATGGTGTGGTACGTGCCACCCCTGTCACCGATCCAGGCGGCGGCCGAATCGGGCAAGCTGGGCGTGAATGGCATGCTGCCGGACACGCAAAGCCTGCGCATTCCCGTGCAGTACCTGGCCAATTTGCTGACGGCCGGCGACCAGCCGCCCATCGTCTCGGCGCTGGACCGCATGCTGGCCATGCGTGCCTATATGCGCAGCAAGACCGTCGACAAGGTAGAGAACCTGACGGTATTGAAGCAGGTGGGCTTGACCAAGGCGCAGGTGGAAGACATGTACCACATCATGGCCATCGCCAATTACGAAGACCGCTTCGTCATCCCGAGCAGCCACAAGGAAATGGCGGAAGACAGCTTCAACGAGAAGGGTTCGTGCGGCTTCAGTTTCGGTAACGGCTGTTCGGACGGTGCCAGCGAGCCTACCTTGTTCGGCAAGAAAAAACACGGTTCGGCCATCTTCATGCAGATGCCGAAGTCGCGCAAAACGGCGCCAGGCGCTTAAGGAACCGATATGACACACGCTATGAATCACTATCAAATCCTCTCGCGCCTGTTGCTGTATCCGGAACCCGAGCTGATCGCGCACCTGCCCGAGTTGGACGCGGCGCTGGCGGCCGTGCCGGAGCAGCACGCGCTGTTGCGGCCCTTGCTGGCGCACCTGGAAAACAGCAGCCTGATCGACCTGCAGCAGCAGTACGTGGCCACGTTTGACCGCAACCCGTCGCATTCGCTGCATCTGTTCGAGCATATCCACGGCGAATCGCGCGACCGGGGCCAGGCCATGGTCGACCTGATGGAGGAATACAAGCGCCATGGCTTGCAGATGACGGGCGACGATTTGCCCGACTTCGTGCCGCTGTTCCTGGAATTTTTGGCGCAGCTCGACGAGGCGGCATCGGCGCCGCTGCTGGGTGACGCCGTCCACGTGCTGGCGCATATCGGCCGCAAGTTGACGGCCAACGGCAGTCCGTATGCGCCCGTCTTCACGGTGCTCGAACGCCTCAGCCCCGTGGCGGCCGAAATGCTGGCCGAACCACCCATCCGCGACATGGATGAAGCGCTGGAAACCTTCGGCCCCGGAGCGGACGGCGTCGAGCCGCTGCTGCGCCAGGGTCTGGGCCAGGCCCCGGGCGGCGTCCATCCCGTGCACTTTCACCCGCAGCCGCGGCGCGCCGCTTGAACGGCGCCCGCATGACGAGGAGTTATCATGAGTAATTATTTGCATCAATTTGTGTATGGCATCTATCCATACATCGCGCTGGCCATCTTTTTCTTGGGTAGCCTGATCCGCTTCGACCGCGAGCAATACACGTGGAAGTCCGATTCCAGCCAGTTGCTGCACCGCGGCAGCTTGCGCCTGGGTAATATCCTGTTCCACATCGGCATCATCGGCCTGCTGTTCGGCCATGCGGCCGGCTTGCTGACCCCCGTCTGGGTGTGGGATACATTGGGCGTGTCGCACAGCCTGAAACAAGGCGTGGCGATGGCTGCCGGCGGCATCATGGGCGGCCTGTGCCTGGTCGGCTTGCTGATCCTGCTGGTGCGCCGCTTTTCCAATGACCGGCTGCGCGCCGTCACCACGGCCGGCGACAAGCTGGTGATGGTCTGGATCCTGCTGACCTTGCTGCTGGGCCTGTCGTCGATCTTTGTCTCGGCCTCGCACATGGATGGCCACATGATGGTCCTGCTGATGAACTGGGCGCAGCACATCGTCACCTTCCGCGGCGACGCCGCCAGCTTCATCGTCGATGCGCCGCTGGTCTTCAAGCTGCACCTGTTCATGGGCATGTCGCTGTTCGTCATCTTCCCGTTCACCCGTCTGGTGCACGTGTGGAGCGGCTTTGGCGCCATCGGATACCTTGGCCGTGCCTATCAACTGGTGCGCCGCCGCTAAGAAAGGAGTCACATCATGGGAATCTCCGTCAATGGCATCGATATCGACGATGCCGACATCGCACTGGAATTGCCGCACCACGACCGTGCCGGCAATCCGCTGAAACAGGCCGTGCATGAACTGGTGCTGCGCCGCCTGCTGCTGGGTGAGGCCGAGCGCCTCGGCGTGCATGGCGACAGCGACGATGGCCGCATCGAGGCGCTGTTCGAGCAGGAAGTGCAAGTGCCGGCGGCCGACGACGAAGCCTGCCGCACCTTTTATGCGCAGCGTCCGCAATTGTTTCGCAGCGGGGCGCTGGTCGAGGCACGCCACATCCTGTTCCAGGTGAC
Source organism: Janthinobacterium lyxosi (assembly GCF_051380665.1). Taxonomy (NCBI): domain Bacteria; kingdom Pseudomonadati; phylum Pseudomonadota; class Betaproteobacteria; order Burkholderiales; family Oxalobacteraceae; genus Janthinobacterium; species Janthinobacterium lyxosi. The sequence goes on along the minus strand of NZ_JBNYXM010000006.1, from coordinate 133,298 downwards.
GCCCGAGGCGCCCCTGGAGCTGCTGCGCACCACGGCGCAAGCCGTGCTCGACGCCCTCAAACTGGCGCCCGAGCGCTTCGCCGAACTGGCGGCGCAGTATTCGAACTGCCCGTCCGGCGCCTTGGGCGGAAGCCTGGGCCAGCTGTCGCCGGGCCAGAGCGTGCCGGAATTCGACGCGCTGCTGTTCCGCCTGGAGGCGGGCGCGCTGGCCGGTCACTTGCTGGAAACGCGCTTCGGCTACCACATCGTGCAGGTGCAGCGCCGGGTCGAAGGCCAGGCCATCGCCTACGAGGCGGTGCAGGCGCAGATCGCCGACCGCCTGTCGCGCGCAGCGTGGCAGCGCGCCGTGCACCAGTATCTGCACTTGCTGGTGGGGCGCGCCGACATCGCGGGCATCGAGCTCGAAGGCACAGCCAGTCCGCTGGTTCAGTAGGCTGAAATGCGTAGGCCGGAAGGCGTAGGCCGCTAGGCCTTCTGGGGCACAGCCAGATCGTGTCCCAGCCTTTACAATCAAGGAAGAAACAGGAGTTGTGTCATGGGTAGCGTCAAGTTGCAGGACCGTTTTGGCCGTTCGATCGATTATGTGCGGCTATCCGTCACCGATCGCTGTGATTTGCGCTGCAGTTATTGCATGCCCAAGGGCTTTCGCGGCTTCGAGGAGCCGAAGGGCTGGCTGACGTTCGACGAGATCGAGCGTTTGCTGGGTATTTTTGTTCGCCTCGGTACGCGCCGCGTGCGCCTGACGGGCGGCGAGCCGCTGTTGCGGCGCAACCTGCCCGAGCTGGCGCAGCGGCTGACGGCACTGCCCGGTTTGCAAGACCTGTCGCTGTCGACGAATGCCACCCAATTGGGCAAGCACGCCGTGGCCCTGCGCGCGGCGGGCGTGGACCGCATCAATGTCAGCCTGGACTCTTTGGACCGCGCCTGCATGCAGCAGATCACGGGACGCGACAGCCTGCAGCCTATTTTAGACGGCCTGATGGCGGGCAAGGCGGCCGGTTTTGATCCCATCAAGATCAATATGGTGGCCATGCGCGGCGTCAATGACGGCCAGATCGAGGCCATGGCGGCCTTCTGCATCGAGCAGCAGTTCATCCTGCGCCTGATCGAAGCCATGCCGATGGGCAGTACGGGCCGCAATGCCCGCTACATGCCGCTGGGGCCCGTGCGTGAGCGCCTGGCGACCCGCTTTGGCCTGGTGCCGCAGGCGCAGGAACTGGGCGGCGGGCCGGCGCGCTATATGGCGACCCCCGATGGACGCTCGAGCATCGGCTTCATCACGCCCATGTCGCAGCATTTTTGCGCCACGTGCAACCGCGTGCGCCTGTCCGTTGATGGTACCCTGTATCTGTGCCTGGGCCAGGAAGAGAAATTCGCCTTCGGCCCGATGCTGCGCGGCGGGGCCACCGATGCGGAAATCGAAGCGGCGATCCGCGCCGCCATCGAACTCAAGCCGCAGCAGCACGATTTCAATACGCAGCCAGACAAGATTATCCGTTTTATGGCCCAAACCGGAGGCTGAACGGGGCGGTGCCAAGTAAAGGGTGTATGAAATTTAAAGCGATGTTTTCCTCCTGGCAGAAGCTGTCGACCAAGATCGTCGGCGCGCTGTTGCTCATGCTGGTGCTGGCATTGAGTGCCATCGGCTGCACCCTGTTCCTGTCGTGGCAACTCGAAGGCAGTTCTGCCGCCATCAACGAGACGGGCCGTTTGCGCATGCAGACTTACCGTCTGACCCTGCTGATCGCCAGCGACGCACGCGAACAGGCGCGCCAGCAAGCGCTGCTGATCGACGAGACCCTGGCCAAGATCGGCCACGGCGACCCGCAGCGTCCCTTGTTCCTGCCCCCCAGCAGCGCCATCAAGTCGGAATTCAAGCGCATCGGCGCCGCCTGGCGCGGCGCCTTGCGCCCGGCCGCCCTGGCCGCCGATAGCACCGCGCGCGCGCGCCAGTTCGAGCATGACGCCGATACCTTTGTCGGCCAGGTCGATCAGCTGGTGCGGCTGATCGAGCACGATAGCGAGCAACGCACCTTCTGGCTGCGCGCCTCGCAGCTGATCCTGGTGGGCATGGCTGTCATCGGCACGGTCAGCATGATTTACCTGATGTTCATGCTCATCATCGAACCGGTGACGCGGCTGCGCCTGGGCATGCAGCGCATGAAGGAGCGCGATTTCAGCGTGCGCCTGGCCGTCGAAAGCAATGACGAATTCGGCCAGCTGGCCAGTGGCTTCAACCAGATGGCCGACCGCCTGCAGGCGCTGTACGGCAACCTGGAGGAGGGCGTGCGCAGCAAGACGGCCACGCTGGAGTACCGTAACCGCGAACTGGCCCTGCTGTACGAAAGCGCCGCTTTCCTGCAGCGCCCGCAACCTTTGGCCGATATTTGCGGCGGCTTCATGCAGCGCATCGTCGATTATTTCGAGGCGGACGGCTCCACCGTGCGCGTGCTCGATGCCGAGCGGGGCAACCTGCACATGGTGGTGCACCACGGCCTGTCGGAAGAACTGGTGGCGTCCGAGCATTGCCTGAAGGTGGGCGACTGCCTGTGCGGCACGGCTGTCGAAATGAAGGTGGCGAAGGTGCACGACATGCGCCGTATCGACAAGGCGCACCAGCTGCGCTGCCACCGCGAGGGCTTTGCCACCGTCTCCGTCTTCCATATCCATGCGCACGAACAGCACCTGGGCTTCTTCAACCTGCATTTCCGTCATGCGCGCGTGTTTTCCGCGCGCGAGCTGGCGCTGCTGGAAACTTTGGGCCAACTGCTGGGCATCGCGCTGGAAAACCTGCGCTTGGCCGCGCGCGAGCGTGAAATGGCCATTTCCGAAGAGCGCAACCTGGTGGCGCAGGGCCTGCATGACAGCATCGCGCAAAGCCTCAATTTCCTCAACCTGCAAGTGCAGATGCTCGACGATTCGGTGCGCAATGCACGCTTCGATGAAGTGGCGGGCATCGTGCCGGCCCTGCATGCGGGCGTAAAGGAAAGCTATGACGACGTGCGCGAACTGCTGGTCAACTTCCGCAGCCGCCTGATGGAGGACGACCTGATCGGCTCCCTGCGCGCGGCGGTGGACAAATTTCGCCGCCAGACGGGCATCGACGCCGAGCTGCTGGCCGATGTCGATGGCGCGCCATTCCCCCGCGAACAGCAATTGCAGTTACTATTCATCGTGCAGGAAGCGTTGTCGAACATCCGCAAGCACGCCCAGGCCAGCCATGTCGAGGTGCGCCTCGCCGATCACCAGGACTTTGCGCTGACGATCAGCGATAATGGCGTCGGCTTTGATGCTTGCGCCGTGCTGGAAAAGGGCGACAGCCATGTCGGCATCCATATCATGCGCGAGCGCGCGCAGCGCATCGAGGCCACGTTCGACGTGCATGCCTGTCCCGGTGGCGGCACCACGGTCGAACTGCACCTGTCGCGCGAGCAGCGCCGCGCCGCATAAGCAACTATCTGAAAGTACAAAAAAATGGAGATTCCCGTCAAACCGATCACCGTCATGCTGGTGGACGACCATGCGCTGTTCCGCAGCGGCATCCGCTCGCTGCTGCAGAGGCATACCGACTTTTCCGTGGTGGGCGAGGCGGCCGATGGCGTGGAAGGCATCAAGCGCGCCATCCAGCTGCAGCCCGACGTGGTGCTGCTGGACCTGAACATGGCCGGCATGTCGGGCGTCGAAGCGCTGCAGCTGATGCAGCACGACTGTCCCGACACGGCCATCGTCATGCTGACCGTCTCCGAAGACGCCGAAGACCTGGCGACGGCCCTGCGCGCGGGTGCCTGCGGCTACCTGATCAAGAATATCGACGCCGACTACCTGGTGCGCGCCATCCGCCGCGCGGCAGCCGGCGAAGTCGTCATCGCCGAAGCGATGACGGGCAAGCTGGTGGCGCAGCTGCAGGCGGGCACGCGGCGCGAGGAACCCGTGTCGGAGCTCGACAAGCTCACGCCGCGCGAAAAGGAAATCATCGACTGCCTGTCGCGCGGCGAGAGCAACAAGGGCATCGCGCGCACCCTCGACCTGGCCGAAAGCACGGTCAAGATCCACGTGCAGAACGTGCTGAAAAAACTTAACCTCACCAGCCGCGTGCAGGCGGCCGTGTACGCGGTCGAACACCGCCAGGGCAAGTAGCCTGCGCTGCCGGCTAGTCATTGCGGGCTAGCCGGCTAGTTCTTTTACCGATGGCTGTTTTCGCGCTTTTAAAGTAGTATATTGAATATATCTTTAACGAATATATCTCAAATACGAGTCCATCATGGCCATCACCCCGATCAGCGAACCTTCCTCTTCTTCCACAACAGCCGGCGCCGCTCCCTGGCATGCCCGCCACGCCGTCTGGCAACTGGGTTTCCGCCCGTTTTACCTGCTGGCGGCGCTGTTTGCGGCCGTCAGCATACCCCTGTGGCTGGCCAGTTATGCCGGCTTGCTGCCGGGCGGCCTGCACCTGGGGCTGGGCTGGCATATGCATGAAATGGTGTTCGGCTTCGCGCTGGCCGTCGTCGTGGGCTTTTTGTACACGGCGGGGCGCAATTGGACGGGCTTGCCCACGCCGCATGGCGCCCGGCTGATGGCGCTGGTGGCGCTATGGTTGGCCGGGCGCATCGCCATGCTGTGCAGCCCCGGGCTGGTGGCGGCGCTGGTCGAGTGGCTGTTCCTGCCGCTGGCCGCCTGGCCCCTGTACCAGGTGCTGCGCCGCTCGGGCAATACGCGCAACCTGTTCCTGGTGGGCCTGCTGGCCTTGCTGGCGCTGGCCAATGGCCTGTTCCACGCGGCCGTGCTGGGCGCGCTGCCTCTGTCGCTGTTCGTGCCCGTGCAGGCGGCCATCTTCATCATCGTGCTGATCGAATCGGTGATCGGTGCGCGCGTGATCCCCATGTTTACGCGCAATGGGGCGCCAGGCAGTACGCCGGTGGCCAGTCCGAAGCGGGCGCTGGTCGCCGTGGCCTGCATGGCGGCGGCGGCCATCGCGTGGCTGGCAGGTGCGCCAGCCTGGCTGACGGCGCCGCTGGCCCTGGCGGCAAGCGGCGTGTCGCTGGCCAATCTGCTGGCTTGGCAGCCACAGCGCACCTTGCGCGTGCCCTTGCTGTGGATTTTGCACCTGTCGTATGCGTGGATAGGCGTCGGCTTTGCGCTGCTGGCGCTGGCCAGCCTGGGTCTGCTGCCGGCCAGCGCCGCATTTCACGCGCTGACGGTGGGGTCGATGGCGGGATTGATCATCGGCATGATGACGCGCACCACCCTGGGCCACACGGGGCGCCCTTTGACGGGCGGCCGGGCGGAAGCGGCGATGTACTGGCTGATCCAGCTGGGCGCGCTGGCTCGCCTGCTGGCCGCTGTCGGTCCCGCAGCGCTGGCCATGCCGCTGCTGCTGATAGCAGGCGCGTGCTGGTCGCTGGCCTTTGGCTTGTTTGCGTGCGTGTATGCGCCCTATCTGTGGCGCGTCAGGGTGGATGGGCGCGAAGGCTAGGCGGGTGTCAGAAAGGGCGCCAGGCCATCAGTTTCCTGATCTCCGGCGTCCAGTAGGACAGCGATTCGCCCACGACGAATAGCAGCATGCCCAGCATCAAGGCTCTCAGCAGCAAATCCCTGCACCAGATCATGGCGTCTCCCAAATTTTCATATTGGCAAGTTTATCATTGGCATGCACTGCCATGCTGAGTTTCTGGCATGGCCGGCTGGCCGGGTGGGGGCGTCTGCGTCGTGAAGGCAGCGATGGCATCGATGGCGTGCGCCAGGGCCTGTTCCAGTGTAACAAGCGCGGCTGACGCATCGTCGCCGGCGTGCAGCAACTGTTCTGCTTGCTGCGCGGCCTGCAGGGTGGCGGGCAGGGCCAGACTGCCAGCCTCGCCCGCCAGCTTGTGCGCCAGCGCGGCAGCGTCGCCGCGTGCGTTGGCCGCCAGCAGCGCGCGCATGGCGCCCACCGTGTTGCGGTAGGTGTTGCCAAAGCGCGACAGATGCTGGCGGTAAGGCGCCTCATCGAGCCACTGCGCCATGCCTTGCGCCAGGTCGATAACGGATGCCGCACCGCACGGCACCACGGGCATCGCCGCTTCGGCCATGGCCGGTAGCCCTTGTGCATGACGCCGGTGTGCGCGCGCGATCAGGGCGATGGTTTGCGGCACGTCGAACGGTTTGCTGATGAAATGGTTCACGCCCGCTTCCAGTGCCGCCGTGCGCTGTGTCTGGAACGCCCCGGCCGTCAGCGCCACCACGGGCAGGTCCTGAAATTGCGGCAGCTGGCGCAGCGCGCGCGTCGCCTGCAAGCCGTCCATGACGGGCATCTGCACGTCCATCAGCACGATGTCGACGGCGGCGGGGTGGGCCAGCAGCCAGTCCAGCGCCTGCTGGCCATCGCAGGCGAACGACGGCACGGCCCCCTGGTCGCACAGGATATGCTTGATCACATCGCGGTTGATGTCGCTGTCGTCGACCACCAGCACGCGCACGCCGGCGAGCTGGCGTTCTTCCAGCGGCACAAGACTGGTGTCCTGGCCGGCGGCCCTGGCGCGCTGCCGGCGCGCGTCCATCGTCGCGTTGTACAGGCTGGAAGCCGTCACCGGTTCGTTGAGGACGGCGTCGGCCGGATCGGCCGGGTCGGTATGGCGCCGCGCTGGCCGCGTGGCTGGCGCGCCGCTGGCCGCCAGGATAATGATGGGGCATTCCTGCGGTGGCAGGTGTTCGCGCAGCGCGCGTGCCGTGGCTTCGCCATCCAGCTCCGGCATGCGCGCGGCCAGCAGGACGACGCCGGGCCGCGCGCCCTCGGCGCAGGCCAGCGCATGGTCGAGGGCCGCCCGCCCGCCGGCCACGGCATGCACGCTCCAGCCCAGGCCGCGCGCCACGGCGGCAACGGCATCGCGCCTGTCGGCGTTGGCATCGACCAGCAGGGCATGCAAGGCTTGCATGTCGGGCGAGGACGGGGGGCCGGCGGGCATCAGTTGCAGCGGCACGGTGAAACTGAAGTCGCTGCCCTGGCCCAGGCCGCTTTTCAGGCGCAGCGAGCCGCCCATCAGGCTGACCAGCTGGCGACAGATGGTCAGGCCCAGGCCCGTGCCGCCGAAGCGGCGCGTGGTGGATGTGTCGGCCTGGGCGAAGGCGGAAAAGATCGTCTCCTGCACTTCGGGAGCGACGCCGATGCCCGTGTCGCGCACGCTGAAACGCAGCACCGCGGCGGCGCCGTCGCGGCGCTCCAGTGTGGACACCAGCTCGACCGTGCCTTGCGCCGTGAACTTGATGGCATTGCTGGTCAGGTTGAGCAGCACCTGTTCCAGCCGCAGCGCGTCGCCCAGCACCTGGTCCACACCATCGGGTAGCGGCCCGATGCGCACGGCGATCGGCTTGTCAAGCGCGGCAATGCCCATGCTGGCGGCAATTTTCTCGATCACCTCGGCCAGGCGGAACGGCGCCTGCTCGATGGTCATGTGGCCCGCCTCGATTTTCGACACGTCGAGCACGTCGTTGATGATGCCCAGCAAGGACTGGCCGGCGGAGCGGATCTTGCGCGTCATCATGAGTCCTTCCCCATCCAGGCTGCTCCGTTCCAGCAGCCACGCCATGCCGAGGATGGCGTTGAGCGGCGAGCGGATTTCATGGCTCATGTTGGCGAGGAATTCCGCCTTGCTGCGGTTGGCCGCTTCGGCCACATCGCGCGCCAGCAGCATGGCCTCTTCGGCCTGCTTTTGCGCGGAAATATCCTGTGCAAAGATCAGCGTGGCCGGTCCATCCTTGAGCATCACGCGCGTGGTGGTCTTGAACATGGGCACGGGAAGGCCCTGCTTGTCCAGGCCGATGGCTTCGAACACCTGTTCGCTGGGTGAGTCCGCCTCGATCAGCGCTTCGTTGGTGGCCAGTGCCGCCTGCGATTGCGCGGAAATCATGGCGGACCAGGGCAGGCCGTTCAGATCGTCGTCCTCCGTGTAGCCGTGCAGCCTGCGGTAGCGGGGATTCGAGTAGATGAAGCGGCCGTGGCGCAGGATGGCGATGGCCACGGGCGCATCTTCGATCAGCGTGCGAAAGCGCGTTTCGCTGTCGGACACGGCTTGCATGGACTGGCGCTCCATTTCCTGTTCCGCATGCCAGGCGGCCTGCTGCCGGCGCCGCCGCTGGCTCCAGAACAACAGGCTGGCCCCGGCCAGCGCCAGCATGCCAAAGCAGAGGACGTAGGCCAGTGCCTGCCGCCGCAGCGGGGCGGCGATGGCCGCCTCTTCGCGGCTCAGGCCGATGATGATGGCACGGTCCATGTGCAGTGCGGGAGGCGCGATGGTCGCCATGGCCATGATGCGGGGTGTGGCGGCGCCGGCAATCTCGACGCCGCTCAGGACGCCAGCCTGGTAGCCGCTGTCGCGGAAGCGCCGCAGGAAGCTGCCGGGGACATCCACATTGCCGCCATTGGCAGCCCTGGCGGGATAGTTCAGGAATTGCCGGCCATCGCCATGCAGCACCACGGCCCAGATGTCGGGGGCATACATGGCGGTGCGGAACTTGGCCGTGAAGTATTCAGGATCGAGGGTGGCCACCACCACGCCGGCAAAGCTGCCCTGCCGGTCTTGCACCATGCGCGACGCCGTGATGACCAGGTCACGCTTGAAGGACAGGAAGGGCGCCGAGATGTACAGCATGCGCGCATCAGGGGCGTCGCGCGCCGTCTGGAAGTAGCCGCGGCGCGAAAAATCCTGGTCGGCCAGTTCCGGGATGTTGGTGGCGATCGGCTTGCCCTTCGCATCGATGACCAGCATGGTGCGCACGCCCGGCATGGCGTCGACCAGCGCGGCCAGGCGCCGCGGCAGGGCTTGCCCGGAGTCCGCCGCGGCACCGGCGCCAAGATAGTCGCGGATCACGCCGTCGAGCACCAGGTTGGTCGCTGCCAGGTCGACTTCGATATTTTTTGCCAACAGTGCCGTCAGCACGCTGAGCCGTTCACGCTCGGCCGCGTCGTGCCGCGAGGCTTCGGCCAGATGCGCGTAGGCAAGGACGGTAGCCACGAGGAGCAGCCCGAGGAGTAAAAACAGCCATTCGATCCATTCTCTGCGTACCGCCGCCGCATCTGTATGGTAGGTCATGGGGCGATGCTATACCCGATAGGGATGGATAACAACGTTAGCGTACGACTATGCATGCGATAGTGTGGTCAATTTGCCGTCCGCCGCCATCGCGCGGGTCGTGCCGCCCAGTGGCAGGCGCAGGCGGAAGGCGGCGCCGTGGCCCGGTGCGGATGCCACGCCGATACTGCCGCCCATCAAGGTGACGAGCTGGCGCGCGATGGCCAGGCCCATGCCGGCGCCACCATGGGCGCGGCTTGGCGAGTCGTCCGCCTGCGAGAATTTGTCGAAGATATCGGCTTGCTGCGCCTGCGCGATGCCGATGCCCGTATCGCGCACCTCGATCTGCAAGTCCGCGCCACTGAGCATGACGTGCACATCGACCCGCCCTGCGGACGTGTAACGGATGGCATTGTCGAGCAGGATATCGAGCACGCGCACCAGGCGGACGCGGTCGCAATCGATGCTGAGCGGCGTTGCGGGCGCGACATGCGCGGCCAGCAGCAGGCCCTTGTGCGCCGCGCGCTGCCGGTGCGGCGCCAGCGCCAGCGCCAGCAGCTGGTCCAGCGGCACGGCGGCAGACTCCAGCCGCACTTGGTCGTTTTCGAGCGCGCTCAGTTCCATCGCCGCCTCAACCATGGCCAGCAATTGGCGGCCGCTGTCCTGTATCGTTTGCGCGTAGGCGGCCTGTTCCGGCTCGCGCAGCTGCTCCAGCAGCAGCTCGGAGAACCCCAGGATGCCATTCAGGGGCGTGCGCAATTCATGCGACATGTTCGACAGGAAGCGCGACTTGGCCTCGCTGGCGGCGATGGCCCTGGCGCGGCTGTCGACCAGGCGGCCGATCAGCAGCGCCAGCGCAGCCCAGGACAGCACGATCAGCGCGCTCGTGACGGCGGCCATCAGCAAGGCCTGGTTGCGGCGCGAGACGTAGTCGGCCAATACCGTGTCGCGGTCCAGTCCGACCAGCATGTAGAGCGGGTAGTTGGCGAGTTTTTCGAAGGCGTAAATGCGCAGTGTGCCGTCGACAGGACTGCGCTCGGTGAAGCTGCCCCGCGTGTTACCTTGCATCAATGCAAATACCTTGCTGCCGCCGACATCCTGGCCGATGGTGTTGACGGCGCCGACCCGGCGCGCGCGCACCACGCCGTCGCTGCCGACGAGCGTGATCGAGCTGTTGTCGCCCAGGTCGACTTCGTCGTACAGGCGTGTAAAGTAATACGGGTCCATCGAGACCACCACCACGCCCTTGAAGCGGCCATCGGCATGGTTGATGCGGCGCGTCATCTGGATCGACCATTTTTTCGACACGCGGCCCAGTACCGGCTTGCTGATATACAGTTCGCCGCTGTCGCGCTGCATGTGTACCCGGATGTGCTCGCGGTCGGCCAGCTTGGTCGGTTTGAAGGGGTGGCTCGACAGCACAGTGTCGCCCCGTTCGTCGACGATGGTAAACAGGTTGTACAGGGGGCCGGGATTGAGACCTTGCTGCAGGTCCGCCACGATGTCGAGGCGCTTGCCCAGCGCCTGGTAGCGGCTGCGCAGGTAGGTGACAGCCTGGTCCGCCGCCTCGATCGTGCGGATCGCGTGTTCGTCGAAGACGCGCGCCATGCTGCGCGCATCGCGCCCGGCATCGGTGATGGCGGCGGCGTGCGCGCGCTGCAATTGCAGCACGGTGATGCTCCATAGCCCCGCCAGCAGGACCGCCATGAAGAGCGACAGCAGGCTGCGCGTATCCCAGCCCTGCCAGCCCTGCCAACCCTCCCAGGCCATGGCCTTCCAGTTTCTGTACTCCCGCATGCTGCCTCCGCCAGGTCTGCCAGGTCTGCCACTATGCGCGGATGCCCGGCGTCACTGGTGCGTTGATCTGCCAATTATAGCGAATATAATTGATTTTATCGAATAAATTGATTTTTATGCAGAAGTGTTGTATTCATCGCCGGCCTGGGTGGCTAGCGCATTGCCGCCTGGCGGGTCAGCCAATGGTCCACTATCGCGCGCAGCTGGGCGGCCGTAAAGGGCTTGGACAGATAATCGTCCATGCCGGCCGCCAAGCAGCGCTGCCGGTCGTCCTCGGTAACGCCGGCCGTCAGGGCGATGACGGGCAGGCGCGCCGCGCCGCTGGCCGTTTCGCGGGCACGCAGGGCCTGGCAAGCCTGGTAGCCATCCATGACGGGCATCATGCAGTCCATCAGGACCAGGTCGTACTGCTGCGCGGCCAGTGCTTGCAGGCCCAGTGCGCCGTTCTCCGCCGTGTCGATGCTGTAGCCGCGGGCGGCCAGCTGCAGGCACACCAGCTGGCGGTTCAGCGCCGTATCCTCGACCAGCAGGATGCGCGCGCCCGGCACCGATGCCGATGCCGAGACCGGTATGGCTTCGGCGGGCGGCGCTGGCGCCGTCTCAGGCTCCGGCGTGGCAGCGGCTGCCGCCTGGGCCGCCTGGCAGGGAATACGCACGGTGAAGCGGGAACCGGCGCCGGGCGCGCTGCTGCAGAAAATCTCGCCGCCCAGCAGCGCCACCAGGTACTTGCAGATGCTCAGACCCAGTCCCGTGCCGCCATAGGCGCCGCCGATGCTGTCGTCGGCCTGGCAAAACGGCTCGAAGATGCGGCTCAGCTGCTGCTGGCTCATGCCGATGCCCTGGTCGTTGACGCTGGCGACGAGGCAGGCGCTGGCGCCGTCCGGTGTAGCCGCTTCCAGGTGCAGGCGCACGGTCACGCTGCCGGAGGGCGTAAATTTGATGGCATTGCTGAGCAGGTTGCCGAGGATTTGCGCGAGGCGCGTGCGATCCGAGCACACCCGTTGCGGCACGCTGTTGCCGATTTCGCTGACAAGGTGCAACTTCTTGCCGTCGGCTTGCGGGCGGTGCAGTGCCAGCACGTCGTCGAGCAGCAGACGCGGGTCGAAGTCGCGCAGCTCGATGCCCATCTGGCCTGCCTCCACCTTGGACAGGTCGAGAATGTCGTTCAGGATGCGCATCAGGTGCTGCACGCCATCGCCGATGCGCTGCGCATATTGTTGCTGAGAGGCACCGAGTTCGGTTTCCTGCAGCAGTTCGGCCATGGGCGTGCGGATCTCGTGGCGCATGATGGCCAGGAAGCGCGACTTGGCGGCGTTCGCCGCTTCCGCGCGCGCTTGCAGCGCCAGCGCCATGGCCTCGTCGCGCTCCTGGCGCCGCAGCAGGGCCATGATCAGCGCGATGGCCAGGGCCAGCACGAGCAGGCTGATGACCGCTGCGCCGCCCATGGTGCGCAGCATGCGCCGCCAGGCCGCCAGGTAGACGTCGTCGGTAATGGTCACGTTGATGGCCAGCGGATAGTCGCGCACCAGCCGTATGCCGGCCAGGCGGTCGACCATGCGCCCCTGCTCGGCCGCGCGCGGCGAGTCCACCTGCAGCACGCCATCGGTCTTGCCTTGTTCCAGCAGGCGGTAGGTGCTGCCCGTCAGGTTGCGCTTGCCCATCATGGCGGGCACGGCCGGCCAGCGGGCCAGCAGCGTGTAGTCGCTACGGTACAGGGAAAAGGCCGTGTGTTCGCCGATGCTGGTGCTCTGGAAGAATTTGCTGAAGAAGTCGCACGACAGGCCCACCAGCACCACGCCCAGGAAGCGGCCGTCCGGCCCGCTGATGCGCCGGCTGATATAGAAGGTCCAGGCGCCATTGCCCTTGTTTTGCACGGGCGCGCTGACATGCATGCCGCCGTCCGGGTGGCGCCGGTGATACTCGAAGTAATCGCGCTCGTCGAGGCGGATGGATGGCGCGGGATAGGCGCGGCTGAAGGCCAGTACGCTGGCATCGCTGCCGACGATGGACACGACGTCCACTTGCGGCACGCCGCTGATCTTGTGCAGCAGCATCTGGTGCATGGCCGGGGTGCCGACGGCGGCGGCCAGCGCGTGCGCGTCCACTGGGGCCGTGGCCAGGATGTCGTTGCTGACACTGTCGAGCACCAGGCGGGCCGCCGTCATGCTTTGCGCCGTGTTTTCCGCCAGCAGCAGCGACAGCCTGGACAGGTCCTGTTTCCAGTCATCGATGGCTTCGCGGTGCAGCAGCACGCCGGAGGCGACGATGCTCAGCGCCAGCAGGCCCACCAGCACCAGGCCCACGATAGCCGCCGTGGTGCGCGGCCGATAGCGGTGCGCCAGGCGCAAGACGGCCTGGCGTGCGTTCATGCCTGCGCGCCCGTGTAGTCAAGCATGCTGCGGCGTACCTCCTGCTCCACTGCGCCGAGCAGCGCCGCCGTTTCCGCCAGCCAGCCGGCGGCCGCCACACCCTGGTGGCGCACCAGTTGCTCCAGCTCCGCCAGGCGCGCCACCAGCGCGCCGGCGCCCAGCAGGGCCACGGTACCGCGCAAGGTATGGCAGCTATGCACGATGGCCTGCGCCGCGCCGCTGCGCACGGCCTGCTCCACGCGCGCAAACATGGCTGGCGACGTGTCGAGGTAGGTCTGGGACAGGGCGCGGAACATCTCCAGGTCATGGCCGGTGGCCTGGAACAGCACGGCTGGATCGATGTGGCGATAGGCTGGCATGGCGGCTCCGTGGCAAGGGGCAAGAGGGGAAGCGGCGGCAGGCTAGGCGGCCAGGCTGTTGCGCCGCGCATGGCCGGCGCAGCAGGCGCGCAGGTAGCCGCGCAACTCGTCGTAATTGACGGGCTTGGCAAAGAACACCACGCCGGGCGGCACGCCACCGCGTTCTTCCAGTTCCTCCGGCGTCAGGCTCGACAGCATGGCGATATGCATGTCAGCCAGCAGCGGGTCGGCCAGGATGGTGCGGATCACTTCGTAGCCATCGATGCCTTCCATGATGATGTCGGCCAGCAGGATGTCGGGCTGGTCGCGGGCGATTTCCATCAGCGCCTGGTAGCCGTTCTCGCAAAAGCGCAAGCTTGCCTGCAAGCCCCATGAACCGATCTGCTTTTCATACAGCGCGCGTTCGATCGGATTGTCTTCGATCACCAGAATGGACGGCGGGCGCCCCGATGGGGCGGGGCGGTTGGCCCGTGCCGCGCGCTGGTCCTGGCCGGGATTGCCCTTGTAGGCCTCGACGGCCGCGAGGGGAATGCGCCGGTGGCCGCCCTTGGTCTTCCAGGCTTCGATAACGCCGGCCTCGACCAATTGCTGCACCGATGTGACCGAGATGCCGAGGATTTCGGCGGCCTTTTGGGTAGTGCATACGTCTGCAGTGTGCATGATGAACTTTATGCTCGAGGGTGAAGTTGAATGGAATGATACGCAATCACGCTCAAAAAATCAATTTCAACAAATTAGATAAATTCACTAGAAACCTGCTGTGCGGCGGGCCGGACTCTGGTGCGCGTGCGAGTACGGCAGGGGGCAAGATGGGCGTGCGGCTCCAGGATCGCGCGCCATTCGCTCCACTCCGCGTTACTGTGGCGCAGCAGGGTTTCCATGTGTTCCGCATCCAGACCCAGTACCCGCGCGGCGGCCATGGCCGGCCCGCGCGGCCCCACGCCATTGCGCAGTATCAGGTCGGCGAAACTGCTGGCCAGTTTCAGCAGCCAGGCCAGGTCTGTCATGCGTCCGGACTGCCCGAAGCCGGGCGGCGCGGCATGGCAGCGCACGGCGTCGCACAGGATGTCCGGCATGCCCCAGCCCCGCATGAGGCTGGCTGACAGCGCCAGTTGATGGTGGCCGAAGCGCCGTGATTCTTCGCACAGCAGCAGCTCCCTGGCAGCGCTGCCGTGCTGGTCCAGCAGTTGTCCATACGCTTGCGGATGCAGCATGGCCAGGGCCAGTTGGCCGATGTTGGCCAGCAAGCCGCATGTGTACAGCTCTTTGGCCGGCGCCAGTTGCAGCGCATCGCCCGCCACGCGGGCGGCGCAGGCCATGGCCTGCGAGTGCGACCAGAATCGCTGCTCGTCGAAGTGCGCACAGGTGGCCGCTGGCAGGGCCGGGATGGCGAACGCCTGGCGCAGGGCGGGCAGGCTGATGGCGGCCAGCATCGCGGCGTCGACTGCCGCATGCACGCGCTCGCCCGGTGGCACGGCGGCGTTCGCCAGGCCGATGAGCTTGCCGGTCAGGGCCGGATCGCAGCCGAGTTGTTCGGCCAGCTCATCGAACGCTACCTGCTGCTGGCACAGCGTCGCCAGCCAGTGGCGCCGCCAAGCGGGCGAGGGCAGGATGGCGCCGCCGAGCCGGCTCGCCAGAGCGATGTGCGCATTCATGGCCGGCTCCCGATGCCGCTGCAGTCATCCGCCTGCGCGGCGCCTGTTTGCAGGGCCGTGACCGCTTGCGACAGCACGTCGAGCGCCATCAGCAGGTCCGCATGCAGGCGGCGTAGCGCGCCGATATCATTGGAAAAGCCCGCATGCACGGCCTGGCGCGCCAGGGTCTGCAGTGGGAGCAGTCCCATGGCGTGGCTGCTGTCGAGAATTTCCTGTGCCAGCACGCGTGCCGGGGCGGGGCGTTCGCAGCGCAGCGCATGGGCGATGCCGGCCAGGCGGTCGCGTGTCTCGGCCACGAACAGGGCCAGAATCTCACCCTGCAGGCGCCGGTCGTAGCCGAACATGGCATCCAGGCGGGCCAGCTCGAACGGCGGCGTGTCCAGCGCTTCGGGCAGGGGCTGTGGCGGCGCCGTGTCTGCCGCCTTGGCCGGCTGGGTGACCCTGCGCGTTTGCAGCAGTTGATGCAGATCGGCAGCCGGCGCGCGGCCGGCCTGGCGCCAGCGGAGGCGGCGCCAGAGCAGGGCGGCCAGCAGCAACAGCAGGCCTGCCAGGGCCAGCGCCGGCCGCATCAGCGAGACGTCGTCGCAGCGAAGGTAGGGATGGACGGCGAGGAAGGCGTTCATGGCAATGCCTGCATGCAGTGAGAGTGGTTGAAAACGGTTGTCATGGCGATGCTCCAGGGCGATCGATGCCAGTGATCCTGCGTGGCGGTGGCTTCAGAATTCTTCCCAGTCGCCGCCGGCACCGGTGCTGGCCGCACTGCGGGCCGGGCCGGGGTCGCGCCGCGCGACCAGCTTGAGCGGCGCCGTCTTGCGCGGTGCAGGCGGCTTGGCCGCTGGGGCATGGCGCACCGGCGTGCTCTGTTGCGCCGCGTTTGCCTGGCCATGCGCCAGCTTGAAGGCGCCCACCACGCTGGCCAGGTTGCCCGCCTGCTCCTGCAGCGATTGCGATGCCGCCGCCGCTTCTTCGACCAGGGCCGCATTCTGCTGCGTGACTTCATCCATCTGCGTGATGGCGCGGTTGATTTCGTCGATGCCCGTGCTTTGCTCCGCGCTGGCGGCCGAGATTTCGCTGACGATGTCGGTGACGCTGCGTACCGTGTCGACCACATCCGTCATTGCCGCGCCGGCCTGCTGGACCAGCTTGCCACCTTGTTCCACCTGCTCGACGGAGTCGCTGATGAGTGCCTTGATTTCCTTGGCCGCGGCCGCCGAACGGTGCGCCAGGTTGCGCACTTCGGTCGCCACGACGGCAAAACCGCGTCCTTGTTCCCCGGCCCGCGCCGCTTCCACGGCCGCATTCAGGGCCAGGATGTTGGTCTGGAAGGCGATGCCGTCGATGACGCCGATGATGTCGGCGATCTTGTTGGATGAGCTGTCGATCGCTTCCATGGTGCGGATGACGTCGCCCATCACCTCGCCGCCCCGCACCGCCTTGTCCGAGGCGCTGACAGCCATTTGTTTGGCCTGGCGGGCGTTGTCCGAGTTTTGCCGCACGGTGGCCGTCAGTTCTTCCATGGCCGAGGCGGTTTCTTCCAGCGAACCGGCCTGCTGTTCCGTGCGTGCCGACAGGTCCAGGTTGCCTGCCGCTATCTCGCTCGAGGCCGTGTTGATGGTCTCCGTGCCGGAGCGCACTTCGGAGACGATGCGCACCAGGCTCTCGCTCATCTCGGCCATGGCTGTCATCAACTGACCCACCTCGTCGTTCGAACTGGCGTGGACCTGCACGCTGAGATCGCCGCCTGCGATGGTGCGGGCCACGCCGATGGCGGTGGTCAGCGAGGCGACGATGCGCCGCGCCAGCAGCAGGCCCATGCCGGCCACCAGTACCGTCACGACCAGGGCCAGGCTGATGGAGATCCAGCGCGCACTGTCAGCGGCGGCCGCGCCGTCGGCCGCGCCCCTGGCGGCCAGGCTTTCGTTGTAGCGGTGGTGGGCGGCAAGGGCGTCGACCAGTTCCTTGATGATGGGCTGGTTCTGCATCAGCAAGTCGCGCGCCGCGTCGAGTTCACCCGCCTTCGACAGGGCCAGTACCTTGTCGCGCACGGCATCGTAGCGCAACAGTACGGCACGGTCCGTGGCCAGCAGCGCTTTGTCTTGCTCATCAGAAAGGTTTTCCTTTTCATACTTGTCGAGCGCCTGGTCGACTGCCGCACGCGCTTGCTTGATGCCCGCTTCCAGCTTGTCGCGCATGGCGGCATCCTTGCTGGCCACGTGCTGCCAGACGGCCGTGCGCATCTGTGTGAAGGGCACGAAAGTCTGGTTCAAGGTCAGCAGGCTGGGAACGGTGTTGACCGTGGCATAGCTGGCCGCCGTGTACACGCGGTCCATTTCATACATGCCGACGCCCGCCAGGGCGGCCAGTCCCAGGACGGCGGAGAGTATCAATGCATACAGGCGTTGGGCGATAGTCATGATGGGTGCCGCTCCACGTGAAGGTTGAAAATCGGGAAAATCGTTTGTCATAGTTCGTTTTTTTCATTTTACGATAAAAATTTGATTTATTCGAGAAATTTGTTATTCATATGATTTATTTTGTTTTTTTGAAGTCGCCGATGAAGAACGGACTGAGCGGAGGATGGGTGTGATGAAAAGCAACACCGCGTGGATATTGCGTTCTGGCGTGTGCCACGCTTGGTCAATTAGTGAAAAGATGTAATTTCCTTGATCGCCATTAAATACGGTGCGCAGGCGCGTGCCGCCGATTGACTCTTGTAAAGGAGCATCATGACTGCCTCTGCCCGGTCTGGACCCTTGCTTATCATCACCGCAGTCATCTTCATCTTGCTGGGCCTAGCGCTCCTTGGGGGCGGCGCCTGGCTCGTCAGCCTTGGCGGTTCCTGGTATTACGTCGTGGCCGGTATCGGCATGCTGGTCGCCGGTGCGCTGGTGTGGAAAGGGCGGCGCAGCGCCCAGCTGTTCCTTGCGCTGCTGCTGTTCGCCACCCTGATCTGGTCCGTCATCGAAGTGAAGTTCGACTGGTGGCAATTGCTGCCGCGCCTAGATATCTGGTTTGCCGCCGCCGTCTGGCTGCTGCTGCCGTTTATCGACCGCCGGCTGACGCCGGCCCTGGCCAGTGGCGCGAAACCGCGCGACGCGGGCAAGAGCGCCCTGGCTGCTGCCGTGGTGCTGACGGCGGCCGTGGGCGTGTTTTCCCTGTTCCAGGATTACACCACCTTGCACGGCGAAGTGCCGGCTGAAAACATGGCGGCCACGCCGCAAGGCGATTTCGCGCCCGGCGTGGCGCCCAACGACTGGGCCGCGTATGGACGCTCCGGCTATGGCGACCGCTACGCACCGGCCGCGCAGATCACGCCGGCCAATGCTTCGCAGCTGAAACAGGCGTGGGTCTACAACACGGGCGACTTCAAGGGGCCGAACGATCCGGGCGAGATCGCCAACGAAGTCACGCCCCTGAAAGTGAACGGCATGCTGTACCTGTGCACGCCGCATAACATCGTCATCGCGCTGGACACGGACACGGGCAAGGAGCTGTGGCGCCACGATCCGAAGATCAACCGCGACGCATCCAGCTACCAGCACATGATCTGCCGCGGCGTGGCGTACTGGGATGTCAACGCGGGCCGCGCCAAGGATGATCCGGCGCCGCAGGCGGCCGGCATGGAGTGCCCGCGCCGCATCTTCGCGCCCACCATGGATGCCACCTTGATCGCCGTGAATGCCGATACGGGCGAAGCGTGCAAAAGCTTCGGCGAAAACGGGGTGATCGGCCTGTACCACGGCATGGGCATGAAGAAGCGGGGCTTTTTGATGCCCACGTCGCCGCCGGCCGTGGCGCAGAACGTGGTGGTGATGGCGGCCAGCGTGACGGACAACTTTTCCACGGAAGAACCGTCAGGCGTGATACGTGGCTACGATCCCGTCACTGGCAAGCTGATGTGGAACTGGGATGCCTCGAACCCGGACGACACGGCGCCGATTGCCGATGGCAAGACCTATACCAACAATTCGCCCAATTCCTGGGGCGTGTCCAGCGTGGATGAAAAGCTGGGCATGGTGTACATCCCGATGGGCAATGAAACCCCCGACACCTGGGGCGGTAACCGCAATCCCCATGGCGAAAAATACAATAGCGCCATCGTCGCGCTGGACCTGGCAACGGGCAAGGTGCGCTGGGTGTATCAGACCGTGCACCACGATATATGGGACATGGATATCGGCGGCCAGCCCACCCTGGTCGACATCGACACGCCCAAAGGCCGGGTGCCGTCCGTGGTGGCAACCACCAAGCGCGGCGATATCTATGTGATCGACCGGCGCGACGGCAGCCTGGTGGTGCCGGCGCCGGAAAAACCCGTGCCGACCGCCAACGCGGCCCCTGGCGACAAACTGTCGCCCACACAGCCGTTCTCGGCGCTGACGTTCCTGCCCGAGAAAAACATCAGCGAAACGGATATGTGGGGCACCACGCCATTCGACCAACTGGCGTGCCGCATCATCTTCCGCCAGCACCGTTATGAGGGGCCGTTCACGCCGCAAACCGTGGCCGAAGGCAAGATCAAGGGCGCCATCATCTCGCCGGGCCCGCTGGGCATCTTCGAGTGGGGCGGGGCGGCCGTCGATCCGGTGCGTCAGTTGCTGCTGGTCAATCCGGACTACATGGGCTTTCTGGAGCGCCTGGTGCCGCGCGCGCAAGCCAACGCGAAGGGCGGCACGGGTTCGGAAATGGGCTTGCAGCCGCAGACGGGCGTACCGTTTGCCGTGGAAATCAAGCCCTTCCTGTCGCCGCTGGGCTTCCCATGCCAGGCGCCGCCCTGGGGCTATATCGCCGCCGTCGACTTGCGCACCATGAAAAAAGTGTGGATGCACAAGAATGGCACCACGCGCGACAGCGCTCCCGTGCCCATCGCCTTGCCGCTGGGCGTGCCCAGCCTGGGCGGCATGAGTACCACGGGCGGCGGCGTGGCCTTTCTCAGCAGCACGCTCGACTATTACATCCGTGGCTACGACGTGCGTAACGGCAAGACCGTGTGGAAAGCCCGCTTGCCGGCCGGCGGCCAGGCCACGCCGATGAGCTATGTTTCCGACAAGACGGGGCGTCAATATGTGGTGGTGATGGCTGGCGGCCACGGTTCGCTGGGTACGAAGATGGGCGATAGCCTGGTGGCGTTTGCCTTGCCGGAAGGGGTGGTCAAGGAAGAAGGAAAGACAAAATAAGGACATGATGCGCAGCGGCACTGCCATTCTGGTGCTGCCGCATTGTCTCTGATCCCCGGCGCCAGAATCGCTTTCTGGAAGCTGGGTATCGTCGTTTTGTGCAATGCGGGGAGTGATGGTGCGGTTACGTGTTCGCCGCGCGCAGTCGTGAGCGTCCGGCCATGTCCCTGATTCGGCGCTTTTTACACTATTTGTTGGAGTATTCATGAGCGCCTTGAAAGAGAAGCTACGCAACCGTCCAGCCCCCATCAAGATCGTCGGCGCGCGCGAGCACAATCTTAAAAATGTCAGTGTGGAGATCCCCAAGAAGGTCATCACCGTGTTCACCGGCGTGTCCGGTTCAGGCAAATCCTCGTTGGTTTTCGATACTGTCGCCGCCGAGTCGCAGCGCCAGTTGAACGAGACCTTTTCGTCCTTCGTGCGCCATCGCCTGCCGCATTATGGCCAGCCCGATGTCGATACGCTCAGCAATCTATCGGCGGCAATCATCGTCGACCAGAAGCGGCTCGGCGGCAATGCGCGTTCCACCGTCGGCACGGTCACCGACATCCATGCTTTGCTGCGGCTGCTCTATTCGCGCATTGGCACGCCTTTCGTCGGCTATTCCAACGTCTTTTCGTTCAATCATCCCGAAGGCATGTGCCCAAGCTGCCAGGGCTTGGGCAGCGTCGCCATGCTGGACCTGGAAAAGTTGCTCGACAAGGGGCGCTCGCTCAACGAGGGCGCCTTGATACTGCCCGGCTTCCCGGTCGGCGGCTACCGCTGGAAGCGTTATGTCACCTCGGGGCTGTTCGACAACGATAAACAACTCAGGCACTACAGCGAGGCCGAGTTGCAAATGTTGCTACATCAGCAAGAAATGCCGCTGAAGGGCGCGCCGCCCGGCTGGCCGCCGACCGCCAAATACGAAGGCGTGGTGCCGCGTTTCGAGAAGGCGTATCTATCCAAAGACATCGACCAGCTTAAACCACAGGAGCGCGAAGCCGTCGCGGCGGTGGTGACGCGCGGTCCTTGTCGCGCCTGTGAGGGTTATCGGCTCAATTCCGTTATCCTGTCGTGCCAGATCCGTGGCAAGCACATCGGCCAGTGCGCGAACTTGCAGATCGACGATCTGATCCCGTTCATCGAAGGCATCGACGATCCACGCGCGCCGACGATGGTCGCCGCTATCCTTGAGCGGCTGCACAACCTGGTGTCCATCGGGCTTGGTTACCTGAGCCTGGACCGACCGACCGCGACGATGTCGGGCGGCGAATCGCAGCGCATCAAAATGATACGCCATCTGGGCAGCAGCTTGACCGACATGACGTATATCCTCGATGAACCCAGCATCGGCCTGCATCCGCGCGATGTCGATCAGCTCAACGGACTCATGCGGCAGTTGCGCGACAAGGGCAATACCGTGCTCGTAGTCGAACATGACCCCGACGTAATCGCCATCGCCGACCATGTGATCGACATGGGGCCTGGCGCCGGCACGCGCGGCGGCGAGGTCGTGTATCAGGGTTCGCTGAGCGGCCTGGCCAAAGCGGAAACGCTCACCGGCCGTTATCTGCATCGCCACGCAGAATTGAAAGCCGAGGTGCGCGTGCCCAGGGGATATCTGCAACTGCGCAACGCCAGGCTGCATAATCTGAAGGACGTCAGCGTCGACATTCCCCAGTGTGTGATGACGGTGGTCACTGGCGTGGCGGGTTCCGGCAAGAGCAGCCTGATCAGCGGTGAACTGATGCGGCGCTATCCCACGATCGTCTACATCGATCAGGGCGCGCTGGTCGGCTCGCGCCGCTCCAATACTGCGACCTACACCGGCATACTCGATCCGATTCGCAGGCTGTTCGCACAGGCCAATGCGTCGAATGCCTCCTTGTTCAGTGCCAACTCGGCGGGCGCCTGCCCGAATTGCAAAGGCCTGGGAGAGACGCATCTCGATCTGGCCTTCATGGACGCGATCACGAGCGTGTGCGAAGTTTGCAAGGGCCGCCGCTACACCGACGCAGTGCTGGCGCTCAGCTATCGTGGCAAGAATATCGACGAAGTATTGCGCCTCACCATAGAGAGCGCACGGAGCTTTTTCGCCGAACAGTCTGCGATCTGTCAGACGCTGCAGCGGGTGATGGAGGTCGGGCTCGATTATCTGGCGCTGGGCCAACCGCTGAGTACCTTGTCCGGCGGCGAGCGCCAGCGCATCAAGCTGGCGACCGAGCTGGAGAATAACGGCAAGGTCTACGTTCTCGACGAACCCACCACCGGCCTGCACATGTCCGATGTCGCGCGCCTCATCGCCTTGCTTGATCGCCTGGTCGACAAAGGCAGCACGGTCATCGTGATCGAGCACAACCTGGATGTCATCGCCCGTGCCGACTGGGTCATCGACATGGGGCCGGGCGCCGGCCGCAAGGGTGGACAGATCGTGGCACAGGGAACGCCAGCGCAATTGACGCACGATGTCCACTCGGTGACCGGCGTGTTTCTCAAACGGCGTGTGATGGTGGCTTGAGCGCCATTCTGCCCCCCATGACAGCGCCTTTTTACTGTGCCGCCAATCCCAGCTTCAAGCCCACCAGCTTGCCCGGTGCGGCCTCCGTTTTTTCCGGCGCGCCAGCACTGACCCTGGCTGCCGGCGTGCCATCCTGCTGCAGGGCCGCCAGGATGGCCGCGCTGCGCTGGGCGCCCAGCTTGCTCAAGGCATCGGCTGGCAAGGGCTGTTTGGCTTCCAGCTGCTCGCGCAAGCCGGCATAAAACGCGCTCGTATCGGCCACCTGCGGTTCGCCCTCGATCAGCTTGCCCAGGCGCTGCAAGACGGGGATTTTAGCTGCTGCCGCTGGAGCGGAGGCGCTGGCGGATGCCGCCACTGCCGCAGGGGCAACCGACTCCGCCGCCTTCTTCTGCTTGTCCAGCTCGCCCTTGCCGAAGCGTTCGCCGTACAGCTCGCGCAGGGCGCCCCGTATCTTGCGTTCGCCCAGGTTCAACGGTCCCGGTTCTTCGCCCGCTTCGAGCTTGATGCCGGCCTTGGCGGCGACGGCGCGGCGCACGGCCTGGGCGCGCAGGGCGGCCCCGTCCGTGTCGCTGTACTGGCCCGGCACGGCCAGCTTCAGCTGTTCGCGCTTGGCCAGGATTTGCGCCACCTGCTTGAGTTTTTCCCGCTCGGGCGGCAGCAGCACGGCGCTGCCCGCATCGAAGTCGATCGATTCGAGCTTGTCGGCGCTGATGCCCAGCAAGTTGCCCAGCGCGCGGAACGGCGCCGTGACGATTTTCGTCAGCACATTGCCCACGGCTTTCCAGATCAGGGCGCCATAGCTGAATTGCGGATCGTTCATGTCGCCCGACACGGGCAAGCCCAGGTCGATGCGCCCGTCGCTATCCTTGAGGATGGCCAGCGCCAGTTCCAGGGGCAGTTTCAGGGCGTCCGGGCTGTCGATGCGCTCGCCCAGGGTCAGCTTGTCGAGCACGATCTGGTTGGTGCCGTCGAGCTGGCGGTTGCGCACCTTGTACTGCAAGTCCAGCGAAATCTTGCCTTCGGCCACTTTGTAGCCGGCGAACTTCATCGTGTACGGCGAGGCGGACACCATGTCGACGTTCTTGAAGACCACGTTCAAGTCCGTGTTGTCGGTGGGCGCGAACGGATTCAGCTGTCCACGCACGCGGGCCAGGCCGAATTCGTCGATGCGGCCATCGAGTTCGATCTGGCTGCGCGCATCGCGCTTGGTTGACAGGCCCGTGACGACGCCATTGAGTTCATAAATCTTGGCGGCGAACTGGGGGCGCAGGCTGAGATCGGCAAAGTCCAGCTTGGCGTTTTGCAGGCGCACGCGGCGTACGCGCATGGGGAAGGCGGCGTCGGCGGCCGGCGCGCTGGCTGTTGTTGGCGCCGCGGTAGCCGTTTGTGCGGCAGCTGGCTCCGGCGCCTTCACCAGCAAGCGCTGCGCGTTCAGGCTGCGGTCGTTTTCGATGATCAATTGGGCGTTTGGTTCGACTACGCGCAGTTCGGGGATGTCGACAAAATCGGGACCCACGCTGGCCGTCAGCTTGTCTGCGCGCACGCTTTTCCATGAGGCAAAGCGCTTGCCATCCGTTTCATTGAGCACCAGGCCGGCGATATCCACGCCGCCCACATAGCGGACCTTGGGTGCTTTCGGCGCACCGCCGCCCGTCGTCAGGCGGCCGCTGCCAGAGAGCGAGCCGCCCGCCAGCTTCAGTTTCACATGCTGCGCCAGCAGCGGTTGCACGGGTGCCAGGGTCAGCTGTTTCAGATTCAGCTGCGCATCGACGGCGCCCGTGCCCGGCACGAACTTGCCGTTGGCGGTGAGCAAGCCTCCTTCGCGCAAACCCACGCCCAGCTCGAACGGCAGCGCCTGTTGCATATCGTTGCTGACGTTGTGCAGGGACAATCTAGCATCCTGCAAGTTGCCCTTGATGCCAGTGCCCGCGTCATCGAAACGGGCGCCGAACTTGCTCAGTTCCACCTTGGCGATGCTGGTGGACCATGGCGCGGACGGTGCATCCTTGCCCGCGTCGGCTTTGCTTGAGGCAAACACGGGCAGCTTTTGCGCAATCGCAAACTCGCCCTGGCGATTGCGCGCCAGGTCGATTTGCGCGCCGCTGGCCGTCAGCGCGCCCAGGTGCACCTTGCGTGCGGCCAGGTCGATCTTGCCTTCCGTAAAGCCCAATTGGGCCAGCTTGAATGGCGTTTGCGCGCCCCGCTGCATGGCCAGATCGGCCAGCTCGAAACTGGCGCCGTCGATGACGGTGACCATGCCCGATGGCCCCTGTTGCAAGGCCAGCTGCAAGTTCAGCTGCAGCTGTCTGGCGCTCAACTGCAGGGCCGGCGAGACGGTTTCATCGATGGCGGACACGTCCACGTTGGCCAGCGCCAGTTGTTTCAAGTCCACCTTCCACTTGCCCGGCTTCGCTGGCGGGGCTGCAGGCGCGGCGGTAACGGGTGCGGGATTGCCAGGCAGCATCAGGTTCGCCACGTCGATCTCGCCCTTGCTGTCGCGGCGCATGGCCACTTTGCCGCCGTACAGATTGATCTTGTCGACCGTGACGCTCTGGCGCGCCAGGTCAACGTTCACGCCGGCGATACCCAAGGTGGCGAGCGACGTAAACGGTTCGCCCTTGCCGCCTTGCACCAGCGCCAGGTCGCGCAAGGCCAAACCGGCGCCTTTGACCGTGGCTTGCAGCGTGCCATCTGCATAGGAAAAAGCGTAGGGCAGGCGCGCCGACAACTTGCCGCTGGCGACGGTCGCGCGCGTGTAGGCTTTTAAATACGCGGCCAGGCCGGGCAGGGAAGCATCGTTCAGGATCAGCTCGCCTTCGCCCCGGATGGGGCTGAGCGAGGCCGTGCCGCGCCAGTGCAGCTTGCCGCCGCGCGCCGCGTCGGCGCTCAGGCTGTAGCTGCCGTTGGCGTCGGGCAGGGTCGAGATATTGTCGAGCGTGAAGTTGATCGGCGTGAAATTGTCTGCGTAGCCCGCCTTCTGGTCTTGCCAGTCCACTTTGCCTTGTTCCAGCGCAAAGTGGGCGATGACGAGGCGCGGCATGCCGCCGTCGCTCTTTTCCGGGTGGCGGCGTTGCCAGGTGGCCAGCACTTCGGCCAGGTTGAACTTGCCGTCTGGCGTGATGGTCAAATGAGTCTGTGGTGCCGTGACGCGGATTTCCGCCAGGCTCCAGGCGCGGCGCACGATGGATTTCCATTCCAGCTGCACGGCCAGCGCACCGATGGACAGCAGCGGTGCACCGCTCGTACCGCTCTTGCCATCTGCGCTGGCCGCTTCCTTGAAAGCGATCTGGTCCGCTTCCAGGCGCAAGGTGAACGGGTTGAAGCGCACGTCGGCGATGCTGGCCTGGCGCGACAATTCCTTTTCAGCAAATTTGGGTAGCTGGTTTTTGATGACGTAGGGCACCAGCCAGAAACCGGCCGCGCTGTAGGCGGCCAAGGCACAGCCTGTGCCGACGGCCCAGCGCTGCCAGCGTTTCCAGCGAAATGTTTTCGTCTGCACGCTTTTGTTGTCGATTGTGTTCACGAACTGACCTTTTGATCTTGTTGGGCGGCACACCTGCGCGCCGTGACTGTCAGTATGCCTCTTTGCGGCCTCGTCTGCAAAATTCAAACGTGTTCAAGTGATAACAGGCGCCAGGGTGACCTTGTTTCTTCTGTAAAACTCACACACATTCACCCTTTCTTGATAATGATTCTCATTATCGGTATCATGGCCGCTAACCGTAAGTTCCCATTTGTACCTCTTTTTCATTGAAAGCCCGATGTCATGCCTGTCATCTCTCCTCGCACTCGCTTACTTCCAGTCGCCGCCGCCCTGTCACTGGCCTTTGCTTCCCACGTGGCCAACGCTGCCAGCGGCCAGGACGACTTGACGGCTGGCGATGCGAAAGTCATGCAAGCCGTGCAAGTGACGGGTGCCCGCGCGCAAGGCCTGGTGCCCGTCACCACGGAGGCGGGCAGCTTTCGCGGCGCCAACATCATGGACGTGCCATCGACCGTCAACGTGATCACGCGCGAATTGCTGGAGCAGCAAGCCGTGTCCGGCCTGTACGATGCCGTGCGCAACACGGCCGGCGTGACGCGCCAGCAAAACGGCGGCGAGACGTGGGATCAATTGGTGATACGCGGCATTGCCGTGGAAAACCGCACGAATTACCGTCTCAATGGTTCCATGCCCATCATGAACTTCTCGCAAGTGCCCATGGAAAACAAGGAGCGGGTGGAAGTGCTGAAGGGCGCCTCGGCCCTGTACTACGGTTTCACGTCGCCCGCCGGCGTGGTCAACTTCGTCACCAAGCGGGCCGTCAGCAAGCCCGTCAGCAGCATGGGCTTGATTCTCGATGACCGCGGCAGTGCCGTGGCGAATGTCGACCTGGGCCGTCGCTTCGGCGTGCAGCAGGAATTCGGCGTACGCATCAACGCGGCCGGCGGCACCCTGGGTTCCTATCTGGACCATGTCGGCAACGGCAACCGCAGCTTTCTCTCCACGGCGCTCGACTGGCGCGTGAGCAATAAACTGTTGCTGAAGGCGGACCTGGAATACGACCGCCGCAAGGTGACGGAGCAGGCGGGCGTAGCCTTGCCGGCCGCCGTGAAAGGCGTGATTGCCTTGCCGCGCGCCGTCGATCCGCGCCAGCTGATCGGCCCCGACTGGTCGAATTTCGAAGCGCAAACGAAAAACGCGCAATTGCGCGCCGATTACGCCATCACGGATGGCTGGGCACTGACGGTCGAGGCGGGCCACTCGGAAACGGCGCGCGACCGCCGCCTGGCCATCTTCCGCCTGAACAACGCGGCCGCGCTGGCCACGGGGGCGGGGCGCATCACGGGCAATATCCAGCACAGCGTGACGGCGTCGGACTTGCTGCGCGCGGAATTGGCCGGCAACTTCAACACGGGTTTCATCGCCCATGAACTGACCCTGGGCGCCTCGCGCACGGACAAGTCACAAGATCCGATTTATCAGAGCAACTATACGATTGCGTCGCAAAATCTGTACAACCCCGTGCCCGTGACGAATGTCGTGTTCGGCCCCAAGCCGACTTCGCCGACGACGGCCGCGCTGGACACGCGCGACACGGGCTTGTATGCGCTCGACCGCATGGTCTTCAACCCGCAATGGCAAAGCATCATCGGCGTGCGCCGCAGCAGCTACCAGAGCGAGCAGGGCGCCAGCCACTACGACGTCAGCAAGACGACGCCGATGGCCTCGCTGATCTACAAGGCCACGCCCGAACTGTCGTTCTACGCATCCACGGCGCGGGGGCTGGAAGAGGGCGAGACTGGCCCGACGGGCACGGTCAACCAGGGCGTCAAGATGGCGCCTGGCGTGAGCAAGCAGAAAGAACTGGGCGCGCGCTGGCTGAGGCCGGGCGGCACCCTGGTCTCCGCCGCATTGTTCGATATCACGCGCCCCGGCTATTACACCAACGCCAGCAATGTGTTTACCTCGGATGGCGAACAGCGCTACCGTGGCCTGGAACTGTCGACCCAGGGCAAGCTGACGCGCCAGCTGTCGTGGCAGACCTCGGCCCAGTTCCTCGACCCCAAGTTTGCCCACATCAATGCCGACTACAACGGCAAGGCGCCGGAAAACGCGTCGAAACGCACGGGCAGCGCCTTTCTCGCCTATGCGTTTGACAGCGTGCCGGGCTTGTCCGTCAACGGCGGCGCATATTATTACAGCGCCCGTCCCGTCAACGACCTGAACCAGGCTTTCCTCGGTGGCGTGAGTCTGTTCAGCGCGGGCGCCCGCTATGCCCGCCGCGTGATGGACAAGACCGTCGTGTGGCAACTCAACGTGGAGAACCTTGCCGACAAGCGCTACTGGGCTGGCGCCGGCACGCGCCTGGCGTCCGGTGCGCCGCGCGCCATCAAGCTGTCGATGAAGGTGGATTTGTAAGGAGAGAAAGAGGCGGCTTTGACCTGCGCCCTGTGCGCAGGGTGCTTGCCCTGATACAATATTGCCATGTTCATCAGCAAAAGCAAGGCCAGCATCGTCCTGTGGATCGCGTGTATCGCCATCTTCCTGGCCACGCTCGCCCCTACGGTGTCGCGCACGCTGACGGTCGCCAGCGGCATGGCCGTGCCCAGCCTGGAAATCTGCTCGGTGGCGGGCGGCATGCAAGCCATGCCCGCCCGCTTCGATGTACAACAGCCCTCCGCGCCCGAAAAGCAGGGCATGCGCATGGCTGACTGTCCGTGCTGCAGCATGCATGCGGACACTTTATCGATTCCCCTCACCTCCCTCGTGCTCGCCTCCGGCGAGCTCATCACGGGCTTGCTGCCCGTGCTGTTCTACCAGTCCGCCACGCCCCTGTTCGCCTGGACGCCTGTCCAGCCCCGTGGGCCGCCCGCCGCTTTCTGATCTGTCCCTTTCCCTGAACTGCCTTGCGCCGCGCGTGTCGTGCGCTTGCGTCTGTTCGTCTTACCTATACAGATTCTGAAAGCAGCACCATGAAACATTTACCGTTATTGATTTCCCTCGCCATCGCCATGCCTGCCTTGGCACAATCCCGCAGTGAAGCAGGCACCACCGTCTTGCCCGAGATGAAAGTCATCGTTACAGCCATTGGTGACGGCTACCGTCCCGTCGCCGACACGGTGCTGATGCTCAGCAGTACGCCCGGCTACAGCGTGGTGGCAGGCGGCGGCGTGTCCGGCTTGCCAGTGGTGAATGGCTTTGCCGATGATCGCATCAAGATTCGCATCGATGGCATGGAACTGACATCGGCCTGCGCCAATCATATGAATGCGCCGCTGTCCTACATTGATCCGCAACAAGTGCAGCGCATCCGCCTGATCGCGGGCGTGACGCCCGTCAGCGCGGGCGGCGACAGCGTCGGCGGCACCATCGAGGTGCAGTCAAACGCGCCCGTGTTCGCCCAGCCTGGCGCGGGGCTGCTGACGCAAGGCAGCTTTGCCGTGTCGGGACGCAGCGTCAACAATAGCATGGCGACCAGCGTGAATGCCTCGGCCGCCAGCGATATGCTGAGCATCGGCTACAGCGGCGCTTACACGCGCGGCCACAGCTATGACGATGGCCACGGCAACAAGGTGCTGGGCAGCATGTTCGAGAGCATCAACCAGGCCATCGTGCTGGCGGCGAAAGGCCAGGGCCAGCAGCTGACCCTGCGCGCCGGCGTGCAGCACATCCCGTACCAGGGCTTTCCCAGCCAGTACATGGACATGACGGATAACCACGGCCAGTTCGCCAATCTCGCTTACAAAGGCGAATTCGGCTGGGGCGTGCTCGATGCGCGCGCCTACTGGCAGCAGACGGACCATGAAATGGGCTTTTTCTCTTCCGAGCGTACGGGCACAATGCCGATGCTCACGCACGGGCGCAATACGGGCTATGCGCTGATGGCCAGCTTGCCCACGGGCGCGGGCGAATTGCGCCTGGGCCACGAGTGGCATGGTTTCCGCCTCGACGATTACTGGCCGGCCGTGCCCGGTTCCATGATGATGGGGCCGCGCACTTACCTGAATATCAATGACGGCAAGCGCGACCGCACTGTGCTGTTTGGCGAACTGGAAACGCGCCACGATGCGCGCTGGAGCAGCGTGCTGGGCTTGCGCGGCGAATCCGTGCGCATGGATACGGGCGACGTGCAATCGTACGGCACCAACATGATGAACATGCCGGACGTGATGGCCGCCAGGGCCTTCAATGCGCGCAGCCGTAGCCAGCGCGACACAAATATCGATGCCTCCGCACAAGCCAGCTTCACGCCGGATGCCGCCAGCAGCTATGAATTCGCGCTGGCGCGCAAGGTGCGCTCGCCGAATCTGTACGAGCGCTACTCGTGGGGCCGCGGCTCGATGGCCATGACCATGACCAACTGGTTTGGCGACGGCAACGGCTATGTGGGCGATATCGACCTCAAGCCCGAGACGGCTTACACGGCGGCGTTCACGGCCGACTGGCATGGCGGCGGCGAGGAGGGCTGGTTCCTGCGCGTCAACCCCTACTACAGCAAGGTGGACAATTACATCGACGTCGATGTGCTGGCGTCTTTCCACCCATACATGAAAATGGGCGCGAACGGCAACTTGCTGCGCTTCGCCAATCACGACGCCAAGCTGTACGGTGCCAATGTGGCGTGGCAGTTGCCGCTGGCCAGCAGCGCGCGCTGGGGCCGCTTCATGGCCACGGGCAACGCGGCTTACACGTGGGGCAAGCGCAGCGATGGCGGCGACCTGTACCGCATGATGCCGCTGAACGCCTTGCTGGCCGTCGAGCACAAGCTGGGCGCCTGGAGCAGCCGCATCGAAACGAAGATCGTTGCCCGCAAGGACAAGGTCGATGCGCGCCGCTTCGAACCGGAAACGGGAGGCTATGCCCTCGTCAACCTGCGCAGCAGCGTGGCATTGAGCAAGATGGCCAGCCTGAGCGCGGGCGTGAGCAACCTGTTCAACCGCGCGTATGCGGACCCGCTGGGTGGCGTGTATTTGTCGGGCTTGAAGGCGCAAGGCGGGGCGCTGCAAGCCTTGCCGGCCGAGGGCAGGTCGATTGATGTGGGGTTGCAACTGAAGTTCTAAGGCCGATCGTCAGCAATAGCGCCTTCCTGCTGCCGGTTGTGGTGGAAGGCGTCTGCGAGAGTCACCGCCTCGACGGTAATCAGGTGTTTGTGACAATGTGTGCATGTTTCTTTTCGGTAATTTGGTATTCTCCATGTGACGATAACCCAGGTTGAGCGGGGTCTGCGGGTGTGGTATGAAGTGGCTTCTCTTCCCCTGAAACCCTGACCTGTTCAACGAGGCTATGTCAGCGTCAGGTGTGGGAGCGCTTCCAGCGTTGCCTACAGTAATGTTTCTGGAGAGCGGGTGCGCCTGGCGTCGCATATCCAGCGCGCGCCCCAGGTAATCCGGCATAAAGCCATCAATTTCCGCCTCCGCTCTTTTTTCGCCGTGACCCCGTCAGGACGCGCAGCGCGGTGGCAATCGGCACCTTGTTCTTGGCAAGGTAGGCGGCGGCCGTGGCGGTATCGAGCATTTCCTGGAAGATAATGCCGACTTCGACTTTTTGGGCCGTCAGATCGTCCTGCCTTGCGCAGTCCAGGAGGTCCATATCGGTAGCAGTGGCTTTGTCATTCTTGGAGCGCATTTTTGCCTCGGTAGAAAAGAGAAAAATGTCTCCTTTTTTTGCCTTAAAGATAACTTATTTTTGTGCCTTTGTGGAAATTTTTCTTTAATCGATAGTGCATTCAAGAATTAAATTTAGCTATCGGCAGGGATCAGTTGCGGGTTTGGGTATTGCTTACCGGAACATTTGACTGCATAGTAGGGATTGCAAACAAACTGCGGATACCTGATTGACCCGTGTCCATTAGTATTGAGCCACGGTGGGAATATCAACTTTTTGAAGCCAAAAAAATATGACAAGTAATGCCAAGCTGGCAGTCTTGATCGATGCAGATAATGCCCAGGCGTCGATTATCAAGGAATTGCTGACTGAGGTATCCACCTTTGGTACCGCATCGGTGAAACGTGCCTATGGAGACTGGACTACGCCCAATTTGAAAGGCTGGAAAGAAACCCTGCATTTGATGGCCATTCAGCCGATCCAGCAATTCAGCTATACGACAGGTAAAAATTCAACCGATTCATCGTTGATCATTGACGCCATGGATTTGCTTCACTCTGAAAAGCTGGACGGCTTTTGCCTGGTATCGTCTGACAGTGATTTCACGCGCCTTGCAACACGTATTCGTGAATCAGGACTCGCCGTGTATGGTTTTGGCGAAAGAAAGACGCCGCCAGCCTTCGTCGCCGCTTGCGACAAGTTCGTTTATACGGAGATTTTGCGGCTGGTGACACCGCCGCCATTGGCCGGCAAGCAGCAAAAATCCTTACATGCGTTGGCGCCTGTCTCCCTCGACGTGGACACGCAAGAAGTGCTGCGCAAGGCCATCATCGCCGCAGCGCGTGACGATGGTTTTGCGTCCTTAAGTGGCGTCGGTAGTTTGATCGTGAAGAACAATCCGGCCTTCGATCCGCGCCACTATGGATGCCAGAAATTGAGTGAGTTGGTGCGTCGTCTTCCTTTCGTTGAAATAAAAGAAGTTCAAAGCGAAAAGAATCCCGCCATGCATCTGTACATTAAATTGAAATAGGGAAGCAGCCGGGCCATCATGACACATGATCTTCCGTCACCCATTGCCTGATCAACCATCCTTTGCCAGCGGCGCCCGGATGCGGTCTAATCATGGCTTGTTCCTACACGAGGTTGCCATGCTACCCACTCCCGCCATCGCCGCGCTGTGCAAAAAATTTCCCCTGATCAATGAACTGATGGCCTTGCAGCCCTTGAGCTGGTTCAATCCCGCCATCGCGCAGGCGGCCGAGGCCTTGAATGACGTGGGCTTGACGGCGGCCGACGTGGCGGAGGCCAGCGCGCGCCTGGCGCGCTTCGCACCGTACCTGGCCAAGGCATTCCCGGAAACGCAGGCCAGCGGCGGCATCATCGAGTCGCCCGTCGTGCCGCTGCCAGGCATGCAGGCGGCGCTTGGCATGATGAACGGTCAGCTGTGGCTCAAGCAGGATAGCCATTTGCCCATTTCCGGCTCGATCAAGGCGCGCGGCGGCATCTATGAAGTGCTGAAACACGCGGAAATGCTGGCGCTCGATGCAGGGCTGCTGAAGGAGGGCGACGATTACAGGCTGCTGGCCAGCGACGCCGTGCGGGCGTTTTTCGGCCAGTATGCGATCGCCGTCGGCTCCACGGGCAATTTGGGCTTGTCGATCGGCATCATGAGCGCGCGCCTGGGCTTTCGCGCCACCGTGCACATGTCGGCTGATGGGCGCCAGTGGAAGAAGGATAAATTGCGCAGCCATGGCGTCACCGTCGTCGAGTACGCTACCGACTACAGCGTGGCCGTGGAAGCGGGGCGCAGGCAGGCGGAGAACGATCCCAGCTGCCACTTCGTCGACGATGAAAACTCGCACGATCTGTTTCTCGGCTACGCGGTGGCGGGCCAGCGCCTGAAAGCCCAGTTCGCCGCAAACGGTGTCGCGGTGGATGCCGAGCACCCTCTGTTCGTGTACTTGCCGTGCGGCGTGGGCGGCGGCCCTGGCGGCGTGGCCTTTGGTTTGAAGCTGGCGTTTGGCGATGCCGTTCACTGCGTGTTTGTCGAGCCGACGCATTCGCCCTGCATGCTGCTGGGCGTGCACACGGGCTTGCACGATCGGATCAGCGTGCAGGAGATCGGCATCGACAACCTCACGGCCGCCGATGGCCTGGCTGTGGGACGCCCATCCGGTTTCGTCGGGCGCGCCATGCAGCGGCTGATCGACGGCTATGCCACCGTCACGGATGAAGAACTGTACCGCTTGCTGGCGCTGCTTGAGCAAACGCAAGGCTTGCGCCTGGAACCGTCTGCCGTGGCCGGTTTCGCGGGCATCAAGCCTGTGCTGGCGGCGCCGCAATATCAGCAGCATCTGGTTACTGCCACGCACCTGGTGTGGGGCACGGGCGGCAGCATGGTGCCGCAAGAGGAAATGGCCGCCTACGTGGCGCGTGGCCGCGCGCTGCTGGCGGCCGGGGCCGCGTGATGCCGGCCGGCGCGCCGCGCATGGCCACGCTGACGGCCAGCCAGTTCGCCAACCTGCACACTTTTCTGGTGGCGGCGCGCCGTGGCAGCTTCGCGCTGGCCGCGCAGGAACTGGCGCTCACGCCCAGCGCCGTCAGTCACCGCATCGCCCGCCTGGAGGCGAGCCTGGGCTTGCTGCTGTTCCAGCGCCTGACGCGGCAAGTAAAACTGACGCAGGACGGTGAGCGCATCTTCGTTGCCCTGCAAGCAAGCTGGGACAGCCTGCATGCAGCCATTGCCGGCAGCGATGCGCTGGCGGGCAGCATCACCGTGCATGCGCGCCCCTCCATCGCCCAGTGCTGGCTGGTGCCGCGCCTGGCGGGGTTCGCTGCGCAATATCCGGACTTGTCGATTGACTTGCGCGTGGGTAATGATAGCGTGGACTTTCGCGCCGGCCAGGTCGACCTGGCCTTGCACTATGGCGACGGCAGCTTTCCCGGCCTGGCATCGCGCAAGCTGATGGATGAATGGCTGGCGCCCGTCTGCAGTCCCGCGTACGCGCGCGAACACGGTTTGCAAGATGCGCCGCAACACCTGTCCAGCGCGACCCTGTTGCACGACACACTGGCCTGGCCCGCCTGCGCGCCCGATGCCGAATGGCGCTTGTGGCTGGACGTGCAGGCGCCAGGCGTGCGCTTGCCCGCGTGCAGCCTGCGTTTCGACCGCGCCGACCTGTGCGCGCAGGCGGCCATCCACCACGCGGGCGTGGCCATGGGCCGGCGCCAGCTGGTGCAGCCGTGGCTGGCCAGCGGCCAGCTGGTCTTGCCATTCGGCGGATTTACCTTGGCCAGCCCGCAGGCGTATTACTTCGTGCACAGCGGACGCGCCGCGCTGCCGGCGAGAGTGCAGGCGTTGTTCGACTGGCTGCTGGTGCAGGGCCGGGGTCAGACCCGGCGGGTCTGACCCCAGTACGCCACTTCAGCCACATTTGATACACTGCGGCCCTTGCTGGAATCAGCGCAGGAAGGAAGCACCATGCACACATCATCCCTATTGACTGCCATCACGCCGCCGGTTTTGCGCGAACTGCGCGCATATGCGCTCGCTTGCCTGCTGGAACCGGACCCGGCAACCAAAGTGGCGATGGTGGCCGCCATGGCCGAGGCGCAACTTTCGCTCGATGCGCAATCGCCGCTGGCGCCCACCGGCGCCGTGCCGGGCCGTCCCGAGCGCCCTGAACTGGTGCCGCCGCGCCTGGTGGGGCGGCGTTCGATGATCACGCCGGAAGGGCGCGCCATGCTCGTGCATGCGCTCGCGCATATCGAGTTCAATGCGATGAACCTGGCGCTGGACGCCCTGTGGCGCTTCCCGGAGCTGCCCTTTGACTACTACACGGACTGGCTGCGCGTGGCGAAGGAAGAAGCGACGCACTTTGCCATGTTGCAGGCGCACCTGCAGGTGCTGGGCCATACGTATGGCGACTTTCCCGGCCACGACAGCCTGTGGGAAATGGTCGACAAGACGCGTGGCGACGTGCTGGCGCGCATGGCGCTGGTGCCCCGCACCCTGGAAGCGCGGGGCCTGGACGCGATTCCGCCGCTGCGCGCCAAGCTGGCGCAGGCGGGCGACATGGCCGCCGCCGCCATCCTCGACATCATCCTGCGCGATGAAGTGGGGCACGTCGAGATCGGCAACCGCTGGTATGGCTACCTGTGCCAGCAGCGCGGCCTGGAATTGCGCGCCACGTATGCCGAACTGGCGCTGCGCTACGAAGCGCCCACCCTGCGCGGGCCGTTCAACCTGGAAGCGCGGCGCCGGGCGGGGTTTTCGGAGCTGGAGCTGTCCGACTTGCCCGCCTGAAGCCATCGTTGCTGCATGGTCATGGTCAAGGATGGGCCGTCAGGCTGATGTGCCAGTGGCTCAGATGTCCCGCTTCGATATGCACCTTGATGGGCTTGAGCCAGGCGCCTGCGCCGGGAATCTTGTCGGCCGGCGCGGCGGAAAAACGCCCGTCGACGAGGGCCAACTTGACGAAGCTGGGGCCGATGTAGACGACCCGCGTGCTGGCCGGTGCCGCTTCCTGGGCCAGTATGGCCCGGTTCGCCGCGATCCACGCCAGCAGGGCTGCCAGTTTCGGCTTTTGCGCGGGGTTGGCCACCATTTCCGCCTTCGCGTCGATGATCAACTGGTGAATGGCGGCGCCATTGTTCTGACCGCCCAGCGCATCCGAGTAGCCGCCCGCGCCGTCCGCGTAGCGCAAGT
The DNA here is from genome assembly GCF_051380665.1 of Janthinobacterium lyxosi. Taxonomy (NCBI): domain Bacteria; kingdom Pseudomonadati; phylum Pseudomonadota; class Betaproteobacteria; order Burkholderiales; family Oxalobacteraceae; genus Janthinobacterium; species Janthinobacterium lyxosi. The sequence continues at coordinate 96,604 of NZ_JBNYXM010000006.1, read as the reverse complement.
CGATCTGCTGGCCGTCGCTGTGGCCGCGGTGGCCGAGGATGGAATCGCCCGCCGCCGTCTGCGTCACATGCTGGCCGCTGATGTCGTCGAAACGGTAAGCCTTGCCGGCCAGCCAGGCGATGGCCAGGCGCGTGGCCCATGAATCGCCGCCCGCGTCGCGCGTGCCGTAGCGCCGCGCCGCCAGCGCCGCCTCGTTGTTGGCCAGGTACAGGGGGATGTAGGCCGTGCTGCCCTTGAACTCCACTTGCCCCCCTTCGGCCGGGTCGGAGCTGGCATCGGCATTGTCGATGCGGCCCTTCAGGCGCAGCGTGACGACGGCCTTCTTGTCGAGCTTGGCACCGGCAAAGGCGGGCAGCACCAGGCTGGGAAATTTCACTGTGCCGGCAGTCTTGGTATTGGTCTGGGACAATAAATTCTCTGTACTGAAGGCGGGATTGCCGCCGCCGGACGAAATGCCGATATTGACTTCCGTAATCGTCGCCGCCGCCGGCGTGTAGTGCAATTCCAGCGGCAAGGTGTGGGTGGCCGTGGCCGCGCCTTGCGAGACGGACACATACGGCCCCGGCAGATTGCCCGTCAGCTTGATCGGCTGCAGCACGGGATGGGCGGCCTTGTTGGGCGAGAGGAATTTCGCCTGCGTCACCTTCAAACCCTTGCACACGAGGCTCAGTTCCACCGTCGTGACGGTGGCCAGGGCGCTGTCGCCGATATTCGTGGCGCTGACACTGCCGCCCAGGGCCAGCGCCCCCTCCTTGGTTTGCTTGCTGACGTCGACGCATTCCGTCCTGACGATGCTGCCCTGCGTGTAATGCGTCTGGTTGACGGCGCCCGTGGCGGCCAGGTTGACCCCGGGCAAACCCGTTACGGCGTACGACCAGGTATCGTTGTACTGGCTTTGCGCCGTCGTGTAGACGGGATACTCGGCCGTGCTGACGGTGATTTTCACGCCCACGTTTTTCGTGCCCTTGGGCACCGTGAAGGCGACGGGCGAGGTGATGGTCTGGTTTTGCGCGGCTGCCGTGGCCGTAAACGTCTTGCTGCCCTCGTCAGCCTGCGGCGTGACGTCGCCCGTGCCACGGGGGCTGGCGGGCACGTCGCGCGCGGGCGGACCGGCGCCATCCTGCGTGACGCTGCCCGCCACATAGCTCTGCGCCGAGGCGGTGCGCTGGGCCAGGCCGGGTCCGTACGGATACACGATGCCGACGCTGACGCTGCTGCTGTTGTCGAAGACGACGGCGCTGACGCTGACCACGTTCGGGTGGACCAGGTCGTTCAAGGTCAGCTGGTAGGTGTCGGGCAGCACGCCATCGAAGTGGAAGGCGCCCGTGGCGTCGACCACGGCTACCTGGCGCTGGTGGCTGTTGTAGCCAACCAATAACATCTTCTTGCCGGCCAGTCCCGTGGCATTGCCGCCCGTGGGCGTGCGCAGCTGGCCTTGCAGGGAGGTAGAGGACTTGACGACGATCAAGGCATAGCTGGCCGTGAATTCGCCATCCTGCGAGACGAAATTGAGGTTCAGGTCGTAGCTGCCGTTGGGCAAGGATGCCAGCAATTGCTGCATGGCCGTGGCGCTGATGCTGAAGGTGCCCCTGGCCGCATCGAAGACCCAATATTGCTTCAGACTGACGGCCACGCCGTTCGGTCTGGACAGCAAGCCGTCGCTGTCGTCTTGCAGGGCCATGGTGGGCGCGGCCACCAGGCGGAACGCCAGGGCGCCCGGCTGCAGGCGGTTGTTCGGCCCCAGGCCCGTGATGGCCAGCACGGGCGCGGTTGCCGGCAAGTTGCCGTCGTCGTCAGGCTCCACATAGGTTTCCACGGCCGTGGGCAAGTCCGTCTGGATCAGCAGGTTCAGGGTGGTGACGCTGTTGCCCTTGCTGAGGGAAAATTGCGCGTGCTGGTCCACACCCGTGTCGCCGGGCGTGGAAAAGCGCAGGCTGCCGTCCTGCAGCAGCACGTCCGTGACGGCGCCGCTGACCTTGACGCTATCGGCGCCGTCCGTAAAACCCAGGTCATCCAGCGACAGCGTCACCACTTGCGCGGGCAGCACGGGATCGAGTTCGATGCTGGCGTTGGCGCTGAAGGTCCACGCCAGGGCCGCGCTCTGGAAGGCGATGTTGCGCTCGATGCGCAGGATGATGGTGTCGTCGGGCGTGACGGTGGCGCCCGCGTCGATGCTGCCGGCCAGCACCTCGCCATCAATGATGCTGCTGCCTTCCGGTGCGCTGGTCAGCACGGCTTGCACATTGCTGGCCGCCGCGCGGCTGTTGTTGCGGATGTGCACGCGGTAGGTGTAGTCCCAGACCGTGCGGCTGACGCGCTGCTCGGCCACTTTCTCCAGCTGCGTCACTTCGAAGTCGCCGGCGGCCTGGGCGGTGGTGCTGGTAGTCGCTGTGGCGGCCAGCATGGCTTTCGGCGCGGGCGGCTGGGTGGGATCGCCGGGTCCGCCGCAGGCGCACAGGCCCAGCGCCAGGGTAGTGGCCAGCGCGGCGGTGGCCAGTTGGCGCCGCCGCAGGCAGGCGATGGCCAGCACGCCGGCCAGCAGCAGCCATGGCGTGGACGGCAGGGCGACGGCGGCCGGCTGCGTGATGCCTGTCTCGAGTTCGATGAAGGAAACGGGGTCGAGGATGGAAAACAGCTGCGCGCCGGGGCTGCCCGCGCCCAGGTAATCGAAGGTGACGGAAAAGCCCGTGGCCGTGGCGCCGGGGACGATGCCGCCCGCCAGCGCCAGCGCGTCGAGGTAGCCGCTGGCGGGAATGGCCACGTCGGGCTGTACCAGCAGCACGTCCCAGCCCGGCGCCGTGGAGACGTTGTGCAGGTTGGCGTACTGGCCCACGCTGAAGAACAAGGTGAATTCCTCGATGGGGATGGCCAGGGTAGTATTGCTGACGGTATAGTCGTAGCGCCACTGCGTGCCGCCCAGCGATGTCGCCGTGTAGCCGATGCTGCTGCTGTGCGCGGCAGACATCGCGCACAGCAGCAGCGCCAGCAGCGCCTGTTTGATAAAGCTCATGATCGTTCTCCCCGTTGACTGGCGCCAAGCGTGCCCGGGAAAGAGGTCAAGCAGGAAGCGTTCCCGTATAAATTGTGCTGCAAAAACAAGGACTTGGCTGATACGGGCCGGCGCCGGTGTCAAATCTCCCGACACGGGTCTTTAGGGATGAGCGCTGTCAGCGCTGTCCTACCCATCTTGTCGAAACTGTCTGATTGTATGCCTTGCGGAAACACGCGATGATCGTGTTCATGCTGCAACAGCCAACCAGTCCGACGGAGTATGCGATGCCCAAGCTAGCCAAGCCCAGCCATTTGAACAAGCCGTTTCTGCTGATCTGCCTGTTCACCTTCTCGACCCTGGCGGCCACCTTGATGAATACGGGCGATGCGCAGACGGGCGACGCCGCGCCAGCGCCAGTGGCGCGCGAAGCTGGCCACGGCGCCTTGCCGGTCTGCAGTAGCGATGCCCTCACATTGTCGGCACATTGCCAGCCTGGGCGCCAGGCTTGATCTGAGCGGCCCCTTGCAGCCGCTGCTGCAGCAAGGCCAGTACGGCCGCTTCTTCCGGCGCCAGCGACGGCAAGTCCTCTTGCAACTGCTGCCGCGCCCGCGCGCGCATGCCTTCCAATAAACTGCCATCCAGATACGACTCCAGCACGGCCGGGTGCACATAGCACTTGCGGCAGATCGTCGGCGTATTGCCCAGCTTTTTTGCCACCGACTCGATCGCCTGCACGATGTTTTTCTTCGCTTGCGCCTCGGAATCGACTTGCTCGAACGCCTGCAGGGCCAGCGCGGCCAGCAAGGTGCCGGACCAGGTGCGGAAATCCTTGGCCGTGTACTCTTCGCCCGTCACTTCGCGCAGGTAATCGTTGACGTCGCCGGAATCGACGCCGTGGCGCTCGCCATCGTCGTCGACATATTGAAACAGTTCCTGCCCCGGCAGTTCGCGCATGCGTTGCAGCACCCTGGCCAGGCGCCGGTCGCTCAGGCGGATATCGTGGCGCACGCCGCTCTTGCCCTTGAAGTGGAAGGCTACGGCGCTGCCGTCGACCTGCACATGGCGCGTGCGCAGGGTGGTCAGGCCGAACGATTTATTCGTGCGCGCGTATTCCTCGTTGCCGATGCGCATCATCGTCAATTCCAGCAGGTGCACGATGGTGGCCAGCACTTTTTCACGCGGCAAGCCCGGCAGCTGCATGCCGCGCGCGACGGCGGCGCGGATGGCGGGCAGGGCGTTGCCAAAGCTGAGCATGCGCTCATATTTCACTTCGTCGCGCACCTGGCGCCAGCGCGCATGGTAGCGATATTGCTTGCGGCCCCGCGCATCGCGTCCCGTCGCCTGCAGGTGGCCGTTGGCGCGCGGGCAGATCCACACGTCTGTCCAGGCGGGCGGAATGGCCAGCGCCTTGATGCGCATCAAGGTGGCGGCATCGCGCAGGAGCTGGCTATCCGCGTCGCGGTAGCGGAACTTGCCGGGCTTGCCCAGGCGAGCGATGCCCTTCTGGTGGTCGCCCGTGTAGCGCAGGCCGGCGGCGCGGGCCGTGGTGGTGGCAGATATTTCCATGACGATAGCTTACCTTGCACGCCGCGCACCCGGCGCGCCGTTATGCTAAGGTGCGCATTCGTAACGCCGTGCGCGGCAGACAGGAGCAGCAGATGTTTGGCAGAAAAAAGAATCTGGAAGAAGACCACGCCCCCCAGACCGACAAGCAGTATGAAAAGAAATACACGGAAGACAGCTTCTGGGACAAGGTCGTCAAGTTCGCCAGGACGGCGGGACGCGAAGTCATCGAAAAAGCCTTGTGGCTGTACTACGCGGCGCAGCAGCCGAATACCCCGCTGTGGGCCAAGACGGCCATTTACGGCGCACTCGGCTATTTCATTTCGCCCATCGATGCGATTCCCGACATCACGCCCGTGGTCGGCTATGCGGATGACCTGGCCGTGCTGGCGGCGGCCGTCGCCACGGTCGCCACCTACATCACGGCCGAGGTCAAGGAACGCGCCGCCGACAAGCTGCGCGGCTGGTTCGGCGCCTAGCCTTTTTTTGCCGCCGGCACGCCGCTGCCCCCATGGGCCAGCAGGCGCAGCACGACTTCTTTCTGGAATGAACGAAACTCCTTGTCGGCGCTGACGTTGGCGAAGGCCAGCACGGCTGTCCTGCTGGCGCGGTCGACGCAGACGACGGATGCGGCGCCCGGGTCGCCGCCGCTGTGCGTGGCCAGCGGCTTGCCGTCGACGTCGCGCAGCAGCCAGACCAGGGCCTGGCGCACGGACGCATCGGCAGGCACGACGGCGGCCGTTTGCGGGGCAAAAAACAATTGCAAGGTGGCATCTTGCAGGTAGCGGTGACCATCGACCCGGCCGCCATTGCTGAAGATGGCCAGGAAACGGGAAAAGTCATGCGCCGAGCTGCGCAGCAGGCCGGCAGGCCAGTCGGGATAGCCGACGGGCGGCAGCGCTTGCAGGCCCGGCTCCTTGTGCGCATACGGCTGGGCGACGACGGCGCGCCGGGGCAAGCCGGCCAGGTTCCAGGCCGTGCTGTTCATGTCCAGCGGTTCGAACAGGTGCTCGTGCGCGTAGGCGTCGAGGCCATCGGGGTTCAAACGGCCCACCAGATAACCGAGCAGGGCGATGCCCACATTGCTGTAGCGCCATTCCGTGCCGGGCCGGGCAGCAAACGACACATCCGCGTCATACCAGGCGCCGCCGCGCGACAGATAGCCCTTGACGAAGTCGCGCAGGGGTAATCGCGGATCGCCCTGCACGGCAAACGCCGTCGTCTTGTCGTACACGGCATCGGAAATGCCCGAGGTGTGATTGAGCAAATGGCGAAAGGTGATGGGCACGTCGGGAAACTTCGGATGCATGAGCGGGAAGTCCAGATAGGCCGCCACCTTGTCGTCGAGCTGGAAGGCGCCCTGTTCGAGCAGCATCATGACGGCCGTGGCAGTGACGAGCTTGCTGACGGAGGCGACATGAAATACCGTGTTGGCATCGGCTTTCTTGCCGGCCTGGATGTCGGCCCAGCCATAACCGCGCGCAAAGATGGTTTGCTCGCCGCGCACCACGGCCACGCTCATGCCCGGCGTTTCCGTGCGGGCCAGGCCATCGCGCATGAAGCCGTCAAATTCCGTTTCCCACGCCAGCCTGGCCGGATCGGTGGCGCAGCCCGTTTGCAGCAGGGCCAGTGAGACGCCCAGTCCCAGCACGCTTCGTCGTTTCATTGATTCTCTCTTTGCTGTTTTTAATGATCTTAACAACATTTCCGCCCGCCATAGGGGCGATTGACAAAACATTGCTTTACAGCAGTGACAAAGGGGCAAACCGGCGCTTATTTGCGCCAGTAGCGTTCCAGCAGGGGTTTGACCGTCAGGCCGTGCGCGACGATGGATAAAATGACGACGACGAGGGTGATGTCGGCCAGTTCGCGCGCCAGGCCGTGCGGCAAGCCATGCGCGATGGCATAGCTGAGGTAGTACAAGGAGCCGATGCCGCGCACGCCGAACCAGGCGGCCAGTCCCTGCAGGCGCACGCTGGTGCCCGAGGCCAGCAAACCGAGCATCACGCTGGCCGGGCGCGCCACCAGCAGCAGGAATAGCGCCACGCTCCACGCCTGCCAACTCCAGGCGGCGGCCGTGACGGTGCCGCCCAGCAACAGCACCAGGGTCAGTTCGGACAGGCGTTCCAGGTGTTCCTTGAAGACGAGGGACTCGCCGCTGACGGTCAGCGCTACCTCGCTGGCGTGCGGTTTAGTGGCGGACACGGCATGGGTTTCCTCCGCCTGCAACAAGCCTTGCCTGTCTTGCGGCGCGCCGGCCAGCTGCAGTTCCGTCTGGCGCAAGGCCACGCCGGCAAAGAACACAGCCAAAAAGCCCCAGGCGTGCAGCCACATGGCCACGCCATACACGAAGGCGATCAAGCCCAGGGCCGCTAGGTCGTCCAGCATCGCATGTTTTGGTTCCTTGGCGCGCACCTGCCAGCCCAGCCAGGCCAGTAGCGCGCCGCAGGCCGCGCCTAGGGCGATGGCCGCTGCGCTGGCCCAGAATAAATCGCGCCACAGCCAGGTGGCGCCATGCGGTCCCAGCTCATGCAGGCCCAGCAAGCCCAGGCCCAGCATGACGAAAGGAAAGCCGCTGCCATCGTTCATGCCCGCTTCGCTGGTGAGGATGAAGCGCAATTGTTCGCTGTCGCCCGCATGGCGCAGCTGCACGTCGGTGGCCAGCACGGGGTCGGTGGGCGCGAGGATGGCGCCCAGCAGCACGCCCGCGCCCAGCGGCAGGCCCAGCACCAGGCACGCGAAGGCCGCCACCAGGGCCACGGAGATGGCCATCGACAGCCAGGCCAGGCGCAGCGACGGCAGCCAGCGCGCTAGGCTGAACGGCACGGGCATCTTGACGCCAGCGGAAAACAGGGAGATGAGGACGGCGATTTCCGTCAGGGTTTCCAGCAGGGGCGCCTGCTGCAGCAGGTCGAATGAGAACAGGCCGAGGAACATGGGCCCCAGCAGCAAGCCCACGCCCAGGTAAGCCATGGCCGAGGTCCATGGCAGTCGCGCGATGCCGGCGGCGCCCAGGCCGCGCGCCAGCATCAGGCAGCCGATCAGGATGAACCAGGCGGTGGTGCTCATGCGCCCCATTGTAGCGGCGTGCGGGCAAGGGCAGCGCGCTGCAGGGTTTGTTAAGCCTTGTTTTAAACCTTGTACAGCGACACGCTGTCGTTCTGCGCCTGCATCTCGCGTACTTCGATGGGGTCGTGCGTGGAGCGCAAGCGGGGCAAGCCGTGCGGGTAGTGGGCCGTGATGAAGGCCAGCATCTGCTCGCGCACGAGGCAGCGCAACTCGAAGGCCGTGCCCGAATCTATCGCACTGATCAGAAAGCGCACGCGCACGGCCCGCTCATTCGAATCCGTCGCTTGCACGGTGCAGACCCGGCCATCCCATTGTGTGGCGGACGCGCAGATGCGCGTCAGTTCTGCGCGCAGCGGCTCGATCGGGATGCTGAAGTCCAGCCACAGAAAGACCGTGCCCAGGATGTCCGAGGAGGTATGCGTCCAGTTCTCGAACGGATTTTCGATGAACCATTGCAGCGGCACGATCAAACGGCGTTCATCCCACACGCGCACGACCACATACGTGCCCTTGATTTCCTCCACCGTGCCCCATTCGCCATTGACGATCAGGACGTCGTCGATGCGGATGGGTTGAGAGAACGCAATTTGCAGCCCTGCAATGAAATTGCCCAGCACGGGGCGGGCGGCGATACCCGCCACCAGGCCCGCCACGCCGGCCGAAGCCAGCAGGCTGGCGCCGATCTGCCGCGCGCCGGGCAAGGTCAGCAGCACGAAGGACAGGCCCAGGATGACGACGATGGCGTGCGCGCTGCGCGTCAGCACGCGGGCCTGGGTGATTCTGCGCCGCGCGCGCAGGTTGTCGGCCGCGTCGACGGGATTGATCTGGGAAATCGTGATGCTGAGCGACTCGATGCATTGCATGGCTAGCCAGGTCAGCGCGATGATCAGCGCCACGCTGGTGAGATGCGACATGGCGACCAGACCCGGCGTGTCGTCCGGCGCGCCGGCCAGCACCATGCGCAGGCCGAAGACGATCATGCACAGCTGGCTGGCGCGGAAGGCCACGCGCGCGACGTTGCTGGTGAACGGACGGCCATTGGCCAGTTTTTTCAGCAAGCCGATGCCGGCCCGGTGCACGACGATGGCGACCAGGGTGACGAGCAGGGCGGAAACGAGCACGGTCAGCGCCGAGCGCAGCGGGCCTCCCATCAGCGAGTGAAACGTGCTGAGATCCATAGGCGAAAACTCCTTGAAATGGGTGAAGGATGTCGGAAGCGGTTATTTTACGGGTAGATGACGTCGCGGGGGCGTGCGTTGCCGAACGGATAAGACCTGCCTCAAGGTGGATACTGGCAGAAATTGCTGCGGTGCGCCATGCCAGGTTGACGTTTCACTACGCAAAGCAAACGGGCGCCGCCGTGATGGAAATATAGCCATACTTGCAATGGTTGTTCATGTCTGCAAAGGAAAACGATGATAGTACGATCACTCCGAATGTCCTTGCGCTTCATCCTGCCGCTGGCCCTGGTGCTGGGATTGTTTGCTTATATTGTGGTACCCCTGCTCGATAATATTACCCTGCGCTGGTATGTGCGCGACCTCGACAGCCGAGCGGAATTGCTCGCTGGAACCCTCCGGCCCTCACTCACCGAATACCTGCCCGCGCAAGATGCCACCCGCATCGGCGAACTGTTCCAGGGCGCCACGCGCGATGAACGCCTGATCGCCATCGGCTTTTGCGACAACGCGGGCCACCTGGTCTACCAGTCCACGCAATATCCGGCTTCCATCGGCTGCTGGAGCACGCCTCCCACGGGCGGCCTGTACAAATCCCTGGCGCAATTGCCGCAAGGGCAAGTCCACATCAGCGAAACGCCTGTCATGCAGGAGGCGTCCCAGCTGGGCCGCCTGGTGCTGGTGCAGGACATGAGCTTTGTCGAGCGCCGCAATACCGATACCAAGCGTTTCATCTTTGCCTTCCTGGCCGTGCTGGCCGTGCTGATTTCCCTGATGACCGTCTTCGTGGCCCACCTGAGCTGGCGCGGCTGGCTGTCGGCCGTGAAGGATATTTTACGGGGCGAGTTGCTGCCGCGCAGCGTCACGGCCGTCCAGGCCACCGATGCGCCCGCCGCCGCGCCCGCGCCGCCGCCGGAAATGCAGCCGCTGATCGGCGACTTGCGCGAATTGCTGCAGGAATACCATCTGGAACGCCAGGGAGATAACGGCTGGTCATCCGACTGGACGCCGGACAAACTGCGCGCCCTGCTGGAAGCGGACTTGCAGGGCGACCAGGTGCTGGTGGTATCGAACCGCGAACCGTATATCCACACCAAAACGGACGCAGGCATCACGGTGCAGCGCCCCGCCAGCGGCCTGGTGACGGCCGTGGAGGCGGTGATGCGCGCCTGTTCCGGCACGTGGATCGCGCATGGCGCCGGTTCCGCCGACCGCGAAACGGTCGATAAGCTCGACCACGTGCCCGTGCCGCCCGACCATCCCAGCTATACCTTGCGCCGCGTGTGGCTGACGGAAGAAGAAGAGCAGGGCTATTATTATGGTTTTGCCAATGAAGGCATGTGGCCGCTGTGCCATATCGCCCACGTGCGCCCCGTGTTCCGCTCGTCCGATTGGGAGCAGTACGTGAAGGTCAACCGCCGCTTCGCCGAAGCTGTGATCGCCGAGGCGAAGACGGACAATCCCGTCGTGCTGGTGCAGGATTACCACTTCGCCTTGCTGCCGCGCATGGTGCGCGAAGCTTTGCCGAAAGCGACGATTATTACCTTCTGGCATATTCCCTGGCCGAACTCGGAATCGTTCGGCATTTGTCCTTGGCGCGAAGAAATCCTCGACGGCTTGCTGGGCAGCACGATTCTTGGCTTCCACACGCCGTTCCACCGCAAGAATTTCCTGGAAACGGTGGACCGCTACCTGGAAACCCGCATCGAACCGGAAGCGTCGACCATTTCCTACGGCGGCGAGATGACGCAGGTGGAGGATTATCCGATTTCCATCGCCTGGCCCGAGGATAATCCCGACCAGCCCGACGTGGCCGCCTGCCGCATGCAAATCCGTGCCGAACTGGGCGTGGCGCCCGACCACTTGCTGGGCATCGGCGTGGACCGCCTCGATTACACGAAAGGCATCGTCGAGCGCTTCCAGGCCGTCGAGCGCATGCTGGAACAGCAGCCCGGCATGGTGGGCAATTTTACCTTTGTGCAAATCGCCGCCCCCAGCCGCGCTTCGCTCGATGAATATCAAAGCTTCGATGCGCGCGTGCGCAAGATGGTCGAGCGCATCAACCGCCGTTTCGGCAGCGGCGATTATGTGCCCATCCTGCTGAAAGCGGAGCACCATGGTCAGGACGATTTGCAGCGCTATTTCCGCGCCTCGGAAGTGTGCATGGTGACAAGCTTGCATGACGGCATGAACTTGGTGGCCAAGGAATTCATTGCCGCGCGCGACGACGAGATGGGTGTACTTGTTCTAAGTCAGTTCACGGGTGCAGCGCGCGAACTGCATGAAGCGCTGATCATCAATCCTTACCATATCGAGCAGGGCGCCGAGGCCCTGTACCGTGGCCTGGTGATGCCGCCCGTGGAACAGCGCGAGCGCATGAAGAGCATGCGGGCACGCGTAAAACATTTCAATGTTTACCGCTGGGCCGGGCGCATGCTGCTGGACGCGGCCCGCTTGCGCCAGCGCGACAAGGTCATGACCAAGATCGACGCCCACAGCCGCATCAAGCGGCGCAAGGGGATTTGATGACGGAGATGCCTGACGATAGCGCGGCCCTGTTGCAGCTGCTGAGTACCTCCGGCAGCGCCGTCTTCCTCGACTTCGACGGCACCCTGGTCGACCTGGCGCCCACGCCCGACGGCGTGCGCCTGGAACCGGGCGTGGTCGAAGCGCTGGCGCTGCTGGCCGAGCGCCACGGCGGCGCGCTGGCCCTCATTTCCGGGCGTCCCGTGGCGCAGATCGATGCCATGCTGGCGCCCCTGGTGCTGCCCGTGGCGGGCGTGCATGGCGTGGAGCGGCGCAGCGCTGATGGCGCGCTGCATGTGGCGGCCACGCCCGACGTCTCGCCCGTGCTGGCGCGCGCCCGGGCGCTGGCCTCTGTCCACCCCGGCTTGCTGGTGGAACAGAAGCGGGGCGCCGTGGCCCTGCATTACCGCCTGGCGCCTGAACTCGGACAATTGTGCTTGCAGGAAATGACAACGGCCGTGCAAGCGTGCCCCGGGGTATTGCTGTTGCATGGCAAAATGGTCCTGGAAGCCAAGTCGGCCGCCACCGACAAGGGCGGCGCCATCGCCGCCTTCCTGCTTGAGGCGCCATTCGCCGGCCGCCGCCCCGTGTTCGCGGGCGACGACACCACCGATGAGGCAGGCTTTGCCTTTGTACAATTAGTTGGCGGGCAGGGCGTGAAAGTGGGCAGCGGCCCCAGCGCCGCCACCCTGCGCCTGGCCAGCCCTGGCGCCTTGCGCGCCACGCTGCTGGCCGCCTCCGTATCCCCAGAAGGAGTAGATGATGACGAGTTCCCAAGAACAAGCGTATGACACGCCCAGCGGTGCCGCCGCCTCGCAGGTCGCTTCCGCCACCGCGGCGGCCAGCGCGTCGGCGCCCGCCACGCCCATCCAGGCTAGCCTCAACTGCGGCGTGGTGGGCAATTGCGCCTTCAGCGCCCTGATCGACCAGGCCGGGCAGGTGGTCTGGTCGTGCCTGCCCCGCTTCGATGGCGATCCCGTCTTCAACCGCTTGCTGGACGACACGGAAAACGGTAGCGTGTGGGCCATCGACATTGAAAACTATGCGCGCAGCGAGCAATTCTACGAGCCGAACACGGCCGTACTGCGCACGCGCCTGTACGACACCGAAGGGCGCGGCGTGGAAATCACGGATTTCGCGCCCCGTTTCCTCAGCCGCGACCGCATGTTCCGCCCGCTGATGCTGATCCGCCGCGTGCGCCCGCTCGACCACGCTGTGCGCATCCGCGTGCGCCTGCGCCCCCGTTACGACTGGGGCAGGCTGGCGCCGCAGATCACGCAGGGCAGCCACCACATCCGCTATGTGGGGCCGGAACAGACCTTGCGCCTGAACACGGATGTATCGCTCAACTATGTACTGAGTGAAACGTATTTCGTGCTGGGGGGCACCGCCAACTTCCTGCTGGGCCCCGATGAAACCCTGGCCGGCGGCATCGACGAGACGGCGCGCATCTTCGAAAAGGAAACCATCAATTACTGGCGCACCTACACGCGCCGGCTGGCCGTGCCGCTGGAATGGCAGGACGTGGTCATCCGCGCCGCCATCACCCTGAAACTGTCTTTATATGAAGACACGGGCGCCATCATCGCCGCCATGACCACCAGCATCCCGGAAGCACCCGGTAGCAGCCGCAACTGGGACTACCGCTATTGCTGGCTGCGCGACGCCTTCTTTGTCGTGCGCGCCCTGAACAGCCTGTCCGAAGTGGGCACGATGGAAGAGTATTTGCGCTGGCTGACGAATATCGTCGCCCGTTCGAAGGGCGGCCACATCCAGCCTCTGTACGGCATCGGCCTGGAAGAACAGTTGCCGGAATCCAAGCTTGACCACTTGCCCGGCTACCGGGGCAACGGTCCCGTGCGCGTGGGCAACCAGGCGCAGGAACATTTCCAGCACGACGTGTACGGCAATATTGTATTAGGCGCAGCGCAGGCCTTCCTTGACCACCGTTTGTTCCACCGGGCCGGCAAGGCCGAGTTTGCCGCACTGGAAGCCGTCGGCGACCAGGCCTTCCGCCTGCACGCGGAGCCGGACGCGGGCATGTGGGAGCTGCGCACGCGGGCCAGGGTCCACACCTCGTCCATGCTGATGAGCTGGGCCGCCTGCGACCGCCTGGCCAAGGTCGCGCATAAACTGGGCTTGCCGGACCGGGCCGACCACTGGAACAGCCGCGCCGTGCTGATCCGCGAACGCCTGCTGCGCGAAGCGTGGAGCGAGGAGCGCCAGGCCTTCGCCGAAAGCCTGGGCGGGCGCGACCTCGATGCGTCCGTCTTGCTGATGGCGGAAGTCAACTTCATCGACCCCAGGGACCCGCGTTTCATCGCCACCGTCGACGCGCTGGAAGCGTCGCTGTGCGACGGCCCCTACATGCGCCGCTATGAAGCGCCCGACGACTTCGGTAAACCCGAAACGGCCTTCAACATCTGCACCTTCTGGCGCATCGACGCCCTGGCGCGCATCGGCAGGAAGGACGAGGCGCGCAAAATTTTTGAGACCATGCTGCTGGCGCGCAACCACCTGGGCTTGCTGTCGGAAGACACGCATCCCGTGACGGGCGAAATGTGGGGGAACTTTCCGCAGACGTATTCGATGGTGGGGCTCATCAACTGCGCCGTGCGGCTGTCGGCGCCTTGGGATAGCGCGGTGTAAAGGTTTGGGAGGCGAAACGTGGCTCGCACCCCACCGGCAGCGAAAAAATAAGCGCCAGCCGCAGACCGGTACAAACGCAATCTATAATCGAGACGATTTCACGAAAGGAGAGCGCGCCGAAGTGCACAGGCCAAACTGCGTCTATGCCCGGCATCAAACCTATGCCGGAGTCCTTAAGCGAGCGGGCTCGCACCTATGGCCTATTCTAGGATGAGTCGACCCTCGACCATGTGCCAGTCTAGCGTGGGAACGGGGCGCCCGGCTGGTGCCGGAAATGCCGCCGGGCAGCGTGCTGATGCGCCTGCCGGCGCCCGATTTCACGGATGGCGTGGCCGTCTGCAGCGACGGCAACCGGGGCGACAGCTTGCTGGCGCTGGTGGGCAGGGAGCGGGGTGGCAACTGACCGTCACGGCACGTTGCCACCGCGCATTACAGCCTGGCGCTCAATCCAAGCTGGAAGCCACGGCCTGGCAAGGGCGCAATGTACTTCAGTGGGGAATTGTGCGGCCTGGCATCGTCATCAAGGAGGTTGGTGCCGCTGATGAACACTTCGATGCCTGCAAAGGGCGAATTTGGCACCTGGAGTTCGCGGCTCACCTGGAAGTTCACCATGGTGTAGCCATCGAGCGGCACTTCCTCGCTGACACTTTTGCCCAGGTACTTCTGCTTGTCGTACCAGGTGCTCGATACCCTGGCCTTCCAGCCTTTGTTCTCCCACAGCAGATTCGCGCCGTAGCGGTTGGTGGGCATGTTGGGCAGATATTCCCCGTCGTTGTGCGCGCGCAGCTTGTCAGGATTGTCCGCCTTGTTCTTGACCAAGTCGGCAAATGCGGAGATATTCACCTTGCCGTAGCTGCCCAGCTGAAAGACTTGGGAGGCGTCGATCTCGAATCCCTTGACCGTCGTGTCGGTCTGCTTCCAATATTTTAATGGCAGCCGATTCGCCGTCTGCATCCCCGAGTGACCAAGGTAGAGATAGTTTTCGTACTTCATGACGTAGGCGGTTGCCGACAGGTTCAAGCCGCGATTGCCGAACAGGGCGGTGAGTTCGGTATTCCTCGCGCGCTCGGCCTTCAGGTTCTGGTCTCCTTCTTCCTGGGTCATGATCGAATAGTGGCGGTTGCTCGCATACAACTCATTGACATCGGGCGCTCTTTCCGACGATGCATAGCGCACCTTCGCACCGAAAAGCCGGCCAAGTTTGGCCGAGGCCCCCAGGTTATAGCTGTTCAGGCTGAACGCCTTGTCCTCGAGTTTGGAATTACTCGCATTCCTCGACGTCTTGAATCCGCTCTTGCGGATCGCGTGGTCCACTTTTTCATGGCGAAAGCCGGCATCGAAGGAGGCCCAGTCGAAGTCGAGGCTCTCCTTGACGAACAGCGCGTTGCTGACCGTGTTCGCATCGGGAAGGTAAAGTTGCGACCCGGTACCGGCGATATCCCTGGCCTTATGGCTCAAACCAAGCAAGCCGCTCAAGGGGCCTGCGCGCCGGTGCGCCATCAGAAGCTCGGCTTGATTGGTGTCAAACCGGTAGTCATTCGCCTTGGCCGTACCCAGACGTTCTCCCGATGCATTGTTCAAGCGTGACACGCGCAATTGCGCGCTTTCAAGGTAAGCAACAGGGTCGAGCAGATGGGCTTCCAGCGCATATTTATCCTGCTGTATCACCACGCCGACGGGCAGCCCTTCGTCATGATTTGCGCCGAAAGACTTGTTTTCCATGGAAAAGCCCGGGACGCCATATTCGCTATTCTTGGTATCGAGGCTGGCGGCCACGTAGCCACGATCGAAAAAGTAGGTGGTGCCGACGGCAAAGTGGGAATTGCTGGCATAGCTGTTGCCCAGGGTGCCGTGGTAATCCGGAGTCACGTCCTTGTTGATCTTCTTCTGGATCATCGATGGCGTGCCCGGCACATAAGCGGCGTTGGCCGGATTGACGTAGGTCTTGCGCTGCCAGACGGACGTCGGCTGATTGGTATAGAAGGAAAAATCACCGTCCGCCCAGTCCGGATTTTCTGTCATGAACTGGTCGATAAAGGGCTGCGAAGCCTTGTTGTAGATCTGCTGAATTCTCGCTTCTTTCTGGCAACTGTCGGCCAAAAAGGTATTCACGCCGCCCTTCAACGGGAATAGCTGGCTATTGCAAGCGCCTGCCTTGCTGTTTCCCGGAATATCATAATGCGAGATCTTCTGGAATGACATCTGCAGATTGGTCGAGAAGCGCTTCTGGTCGTTGAAGTTCATGCGCAAGCCCTGGGCGTTGGCATCGTTGAAGCCCTTGCGCAGGATCAGTTCCAGGTCTTTCTCCCTGGCCTCCATTTTCCTGGAAATGATGCCGGAATCGACGTCGACGCTGCCGCCAATCGCATTGCCGCCGAAACGCACGCTATCCGACGATTTGTTCACGGTAACGCTGCGCACGAAGAGCGGATCGAAAGGGATGTTGATGTCGCCGCTGAGCGCATTCATGCCGAGGATGGACTGGCCGTCTTCCAGGATTTGTACCCGGCTTCCGCTCAGGCTGCGTATCACCGGTGCACCGGCATTCGGCCCGAAAGCGCTGCTTTGCACGCCCGAGACATGCTCGAGCATGCCGCCGAGCGTTCTGTTCTGGGCTTGCGTATTCTCAACCAGAACGACGCTGTCGATGCTTGAAGGCTTGTCTGCCCGGACTTTAATGGTCTGCAGGGTGACGTCGTCTGCCGCGTAAGCGAGCGGGGCAGTGGACAGCATGGCAGCTGCGAATACGTGATGGCGCATAGGACTCTCTAAAAAGGCGGAATGTGGTGCTGGCGCTGGACGCAGGCGCAGCGCAAGGGTGTAGATGCAATCAAGTTGCAATAATAGCTTGCACGCAACGCTATTGCAAGTAAACTGCATTTGATGACATTGAACGGTCGGGACGAGGAAGGGGCCGTTGCCGGGCTGGCGCACGGAAAGCGCGCAGCGCAGACAGCCGGCATGTGCCAGCTACTGTGTAGCAAAGTGGGGAGGTGCGATGGCCTTACGCCTTGCGTGTGATCATGCTGGTGGCAAAGTGTGCGGCGCAGACTGAAATAGCTGAGTCCGCCTGCGCCGTTGTGGAGTCGCTACTTCAGGTGACTTTAATGGCTCTTCGCCTGCAGCCGGCGCGCGCGCCGTTTTCGCTCCCAGATGACGATGCCCGTCACCGACAGCATGGCGACCATGATGCCCATGAAGGACATCAACATGCGTCCCGGCAGGCCGAGGATGCGGCCCGAGTGCAAAGGGAATTGCAGTTGCACGAAGACGTCGGCGGCCGTGCCTTCCCACGGCTTGTGCTGGCCGATGATGCTGCCGTCCATGCCATCGACGTACAGGTTCGACAGGCCCATGCCGGCCGCGCCGAATTCGTCGGCCGGGTCGAAGAACGAAACGTTATAGAACGAATAATTGCCACCATAATAAATGCCCCCGATGGGCGCCATGATGCCGCGTTGTACGGCTTGCTTTTTGGCAATGTCTACTGCCTGCTCGAAGCCGATCAAGGGCTTGATATACGTGCCGTAGGGTGCCGGCGTCTGCGTTTCGTAGGGGCCCGGCGTGGTGGTCGATACCAGTGACATCACGGGATAGAACACTTCGCGGTACAGGTTCAGCGAGAACGAGGTAAACGCCACGACGAGGATGATGCCCCATACCCACAGGCCGCCTGCGCGGTGCAAATCGAAGTTGAGCTTGTAGCCGCCGGCCGCCCAGCGCACCACCCAGGACGGTTTCCAGCGCTGCCACCAGTTGGCGGCGTCGCGGTGGCGCGGCGCCTCGTCATGTTCACGCGGGCGCAAACGGCGTGGCGTGGTGAGATAGAACGCCACCATGCTGTCGAGCAGCCAGATCAGGGCCACGCTGCCCATCAGCCAGTAACCCCAGCGGTCCGTGCCCCAGAAGGCGGGCACGTGCAGGCTGTAGTGCAGGTGCCGCAAAAACGGCATCAGGCTGCGGCGCGACAGGGAAATGGCCGTCGAATCGCGCGTGCCCGTGATGTGCGCCGTGACGGGGTCGATGTAGACGGTGTTGTAGTCGAGCACGAACGGTTTGTTCGTGCTCGGGTCGGTGAGCGGGCGCACCATGAAGGCGGCGGCATGGCCTTCTTCCAGGCCCAGGGTCATGTAATTGACTTCCACGCGCGGGTCGGCCGCAGCTACCTTGTGCGCCAGCGCAAACGGCGCCTGCAGGGGGCCGCGGCCCGGCGTGTCCATGATGTCGGCGTTGAGCCATTCGTCCAGTTCGTGGTCCCACGACGTGACGGCGCCCGTGAGGCCGGCGACGATGAGGAAGAGGGCGATGGTCAGGCCAGCCCAGCGGTGTATGACAGTCCAGAAAGCGCGCATGCGTTACAAACCTTCAACATGAAACCGGCTTGTTGCCGCCAGCGGGCGCCATCGCGGCGCATAGGGAAAGCCAGGCATACGCCTGGTAGTTTGATAATGGGAATCGTTCTCATTATCCGCCGCAGCATGGCATTTGTCCAGCACCAATGGTGTTGCCCAGGGTCAAATCGCGCATGCTAAGATGCTAGCAAGAAGTTAATTTACATTCCACATGGAAATATTCAAGGCATGCGCATAGAAGATCGGAACAATGTCCGCGTGAGCGAATGCTGCGCTGCGCCAGAGGCGGGCGCGGCAACCACCATGGTGCTCATGCACGGCTTCGGCTGCGACCAGACCATGTGGCGTTACCTGGAGCCGCTGTTTCGTCCCCACTACCGTACCGTGCTGTTCGACCTGGTCGGCAGCGGCGCTTCGGACCTGGGCGCCTATGATTTCGATAGCTACGCGCGGCTCGACGCGCATGGCGCCGATTTGCGGCAAGTTATCCATGCCGTCGGCGGCGGCCCCGTGATTTGCGTCAGCCATTCCGTCAGCGCCATGAGCGCCTTGCTGGCGACCATCGTCGAACCGGAGCTGTTCGCCGCGCAAGTCATGCTGGCACCGTCGCCGTGCTATGTCGACGATGCGGCTGCCGGCTATCGGGGCGGCTTCAGCCGTGCCGATATCGATGACTTGCTGGACGCCATGGACCGCAACTACCTGGGCTGGTCCGCCAGCATGGCGCCGGCCATCATGGGTGCGTCCGGGCAGCCGGCGCTGGGACAAGACCTGGTGAACAGCTTTTGCCGCACGGATCCCGTCATTGCCCGGCATTTCGCGCAAGCCACGTTCTTGTCCGATCACCGCGCCATCTTGCCGCGCAACAGCACGCCGGCCCTGATCGTGCAATGCAGCGACGACTTCATCGCGCCGCCGTCCGTGGGGCAGTACTTGTGCGAAATGTTGCCGCACAGCAGTTTGCAGGTGGTCGAGAATGTGGGCCATTGCCCGCACATGAGCGTGCCTGATGCCAGTTACCGCGCCATCCGCCACTTTCTTGACGGCCTGCACCTGTAATGCGCGATACGATACCTTCCTTGCCTGACACCCATACTTTGTTCCAGCATGCCGCTTGCGGTTTGCTGCTGTGCACGGCCGATGGCACCATCGTGCAGGCGAACGCCACCTTTTGCGGCTGGCTCGGTTATGGCGCAGGTGAATTGCTCGGGAAGAAGAAACTGCAAGACTTGCTGACCATCGGCGGGCGCGTGTTCCACCAGACGTACTGGCTGCCCCTGATGCAGGTGCAGGGCAGCGTGTCGGAAATCTTGCTCGACATGCGTCAGCGCCAGGGGCTATCCATCCCCATGCTGTTCAATGCCGTGCGCCGCGTGCATGACGGCGTGCGCTATGACGAAATCGCCGCCTTTGTCGCCAGCGACCGGCGCAAATACGAGCAGCAGCTGCAGCTGGCGCGCAAGGAAGCAGGCGCGCTCAACGAGCAGCTGGCCGCGGCCGACCGGCGCAAGGACGAATTCCTGGCGACCCTGGCGCACGAGCTGCGCAACCCGCTGGCGCCGATCCGCAATGTGCTGGAAGTGCTGCGCCTGGCCCAGCTGGACGACCCGCAGCTACGCTGGGTCCGTGACGTGCTGGGCCGCCAGGTGGCCCACATGACGCACCTGGTCGACGACTTGATGGAAGTGTCGCGCATCACGCGGGGGCGCCTGGAATTGCGCCGTGCCAGCGTGGAACTGGCGCCCGTTGTGGAAGCGGCCCTGCACAGCGTGGCCGAGCTGGCGGCGCAGTCCGGCCACAGCGTGCACGTGTAGCAATGGCCGCAGCCCATCTGGCTCGACGCCGATGCCACGCGCCTGGGGCAGATGATCGCCAACCTGCTGACCAACGCCGTCAAGTACACGCCTGCCAACGGCGTCATCGGGCTGGAAGTGGCCTGCACGCAAGAGGAAGTGTTGATCAGCGTGCGCGATTCGGGCATCGGCATCGCGCCCGAGCACCTGGACAAGGTGTTCGACCTGTTTTCGCAGCTGGAGCCGGCCCTGTCGCGAGCCCAGGGCGGCCTGGGCATCGGCCTGTCGCTGGTGCGCGGCCTGGCCGAATTGCATGGCGGCAGCATCAGCGCGCACAGCGATGGCGTGGGGCAGGGCAGTACGTTCGAGCTGCGCCTGCCGCTGCCCGCCGTGCCGCTGCAAGCGCCGCCCGAGCCCAGCCGCCGCCTGCTGGCCGGCACGCGCGAGGGCACCGTGCTGGTCATCGACGACAGCGCCGATGCGGCCGAAAGCCTGGCGCTGGCGCTCGACATCCTCGGCTACGAAGTGCGCACGGCTTACGACGGCGCGGCGGGCATGGCGGCAGCACAAAGTTTCATGCCGCAAGTGATATTGCTCGACATCGGCTTGCCGCACATGAATGGCTACGACGTGGCAAGACTGTTGCGCAGCCAGCCCTGCGGGCGGAACGCCATCCTCGTGGCCGTCACGGGCTGGGGCCAGGACAAGGACCGCCAGATGGCGTCCGATGCGGGCTTTGATTTGCACTTGACCAAGCCCGTGGATTTTTATGAGCTCGATATGGTGTTGCAAAAGATGCTGCAGGCGCAGTGAGGATGGTATTAGCAGATGAAAGTAATGGAACAACTGACAGAACTTGAAATCGCCGTTTTCCAGCTCCGCATGGGCTTTGCGCACGCGGACCGCTGCGTGGACTGGGCCGTGGAACGCCTGCGCCTGGACCAGGAAGGCGACGACCTGGAGGTTGTGCTGCTGGCCAGCGCCCGTGGCCGCGATGAGGTGCTGCCGCTGGCCGACGTGATCATCGAGCGCTATCGGGGCGCGCAGCGCCTGGAGGACCAATTCCTCGGCGGCAAATACATTGTCGAACTGCGCGCAGCTTACCTGGCGGGGCGGGAAAACGTGTCGTCGCTCGATGCCATCTTTACCCGCCTGTATCCGGCGCTCGATTATCCGGACTGGCTGGTCATGCTGAGCCGCAATTGCGAGTATGCGACGGATGTGCCGAATTTCGAGCAGCCGTTCGAGGAGGAATTTCACTATATCGCCAGCTTGTGGGCGCAGGCGGAGAGTCTGGCCGCGTTCGAACGTGAATACAGCCGCGAGACGTCGAACCGGCATGATGTCATGCTGGGCTAGGGAATGGCCATACCGGCCTCGCCAACAATCCTTAAGAGAAGAATCCATAAAACTAATGAAAATTGTCCACGTATCCGATGCAGCCGGCGCAAAGAATAATGAAGATCTGGTAACGGTTTATCTACACAATGCGGGAATCGTGGATATCCTGATTTTTGATGGCGCAAGTTCAGTGTCCGAAAAGAACTATTTCGATACGGTAGCGGGCGATGCCGCCTGGTTCGTGGCGACTTTTGCCGCCTTGCTGAAAGAGGTGGTCGCGCCCGGATTGAGCCAGCACGACAGCATCAAGCTGGCATTGGCGCGTTTCCAGCGCGATGTGCAGGCGCGTCTTGATCTGGCGCACATTCCTGCGTATGCCTATCCAATTGCCGCCGTGACGTGGGCACGTATTATCGAAGGTGACGCTGGCGCCGCTGTACAGATATATGCTCTCGGCGATTGCAAGGTATTTGTCTCCAGCGCAGCCGGGGACGTGCGTGATATCGATCCCTATGAGAATGCGCAGGAAGACATTCTGAAGGCAGCCATTGCGCAGTTAAAAGCGCAAGGTATCGAGGACAAGGCGGAAGTATTCGCGGCCTTGCTGCCGATGTTGCGGGACAGGCGTGCATTTCAAAACTTGCACGAGGCGCCGGGCATACTGTGCATGTATCCGCAAGGGGAATTCAAGGCCAGACAATATGCTTTTGACATGGACAGGCAATCGCAACTGCTGGCAATGACGGATGGCTTTTACCGGTTGGTCGATGCCTATGGCCTGTATTCCATGGAAGGGCTGGTGCGCCGTTGCGGTGAAACGGCGCTGGACACGCTGCTGCAGGAATTGCGCCAGTTTGAACAGGATAACCTGATGTCTGGAGCACAGTCTGTCAAGAAGTCCGACGATGCCTCTGCCGTGCGATATGCTCGGCGTGCGCTCCAAGGCGAGAGTATTGATGTTGCATGAGTCTGTCCCCGTATCCACCTGACTGACCTCGACGTATAATTTGTGCAATTCTTTTCGCTAGGACAGACGTGCAACACAAGACGATAGGCTTGATCGGCGGCATCGGCTGGGCTTCCACCCTGGAATACTACCGGCTCCTCAATGAAATGCTGGTAGCGCGCATCGGGCCGGCGCATAGCGCGCGCATCGTGCTGGTCAGCATCGACCAGGCCGATTTTGTCGCGCACGCATCGCAGCCCGATTCCCATGCCATCGAACAATTCCTGGTCGGCGAGGGGCGGCGCCTGCAAGGCATGGGTGCGGATTTCTTCCTGCTGTGCGCGAATGGCGCGCACCGTTTCGCCCCGGCCGTCGTGCCGCGGATCGGCCTGCCTTTTATCAGCATCGTCGAGGAAACGGCGAAGCGGGTGCGGGAATCAGGTTTGAAGAAAGTCGGCTTGCTGGGCGTCAAGCAAACGATGGCGGGCAGCTTTTATCACCAGGCATTGGAACAGTGCGGCATCGCGACGGTGACGCCCGACGCGGCAGACCAGGAAATCCTCCACGAGATTACCTACACGGAACTGGTGCAGAATATCTTTACCGATGCCAGTCGGAAGATCTTTCTGGGCATCATCGAGAAATTGCGGCTGCAAGGCGCACAGGGCGTGATTTTGGGTTGCACGGAGATACCGCTGCTGATCCAACAGGGCGATGTCGACTTACCGTTATTTAATACGATGGCGATTCATTGCGAGGCGGCGGTGGCGTTTGCCATCGAAGACTAGCCGCTCGCACATGAGCGGCCGCCAGGCCGTCGCTCGCTTACACCATCAAGCCGGCTGCGCACCGCTCACATTCCGGCTGCGGTTTTCCACCAGCACGGAAATGCCGAGCACGACGATGCCGCCGCAGGCCAGCATGGCGCCGACCCAGCCTGTCGAGCGCAAGCCCATGCCCATGGCGATGGCGATGCCGCCGGCCCAGGCGCCCAGGGCGTTGGCGATGTTGAAGGCGGAATGGTTGAGGGCAGCAGCCACGGTTTGCGCGTCGCCGGCCACGTCCATCAAGCGCGTCTGCACGGCGGGGGCGACGGCGATGCCGGCGCCGATGGCAAACAGGTTGATCGCCGTCAGCCAGACATTGCTGCTGGTATAAGTAAACGCGGCGAGCGCGGCCACGTTCCACAGCAGCACGCCGAAGATGGTCCACAGGCGCGAGCGGTCGGCCAGCCAGCCGCCGATCAGGTTACCCAACGTCATGCCGACACCGATGATGGCCAGCAAGATGGAGATGACCAGCGGTGACACTTTCGTGATTTCCAGCAAGGTGGGCGTGATAAACGTGTAGACGGCAAACATGCCGCCGAAGCCGATCGCCACCATCAGCAGGGTCAGCCACACTTGCAGGCGGCGGAACACGCCCAGTTCGCGGCGCGGACTCGAATCGCCTGCGGCGACCATGGGCACGAAGATGCGCACCATCAGCATGGTCAGCAAGCCCAGCGCGGCGACCAGCAAGAAGGCCGAGCGCCAGCCCAGGGTCTGGCCAATATACGTGGCCAGCGGCACGCCGAAAATGTTGGCCACCGTCAAGCCCATCAGGACACGGGCGACAGCTTGTCCCCGTTTGTCCGGTTCGGCCAGGGCGGCGGCCACCAGGGCTGCCACGCCAAAATACGCGCCATGGGGAATGCCGGCGACAAAGCGGGCCACCACCAGCAAGCCGTAGTTGGGGGCGATGGCGCTGAGCAAGTTGCCGCCAGCGAACATCAGCATCAGACAGATCAGCATCAAACGGCGCGGCATGCGCGCCAGGAAGATGGTGATTAATGGCGCGCCGATGACCACGCCCAGCGCGTAGGCGCTGATCATGTGGCTCATCTGCGGCAAGGTCGTGCCCAGGTCGTCGGCCACCACGGGCAAGATGCTCATGGAGGCGAATTCGCCCGTGCCGATGGCGAGGCCGCCGATGGCCAGGGCCAGGTCGGCATAGCCAGCGCCAAAAGGCGCAGTGACGCGCGGAATCAGGGGATCTACGGAGGCGTGCATGTTCTTATTGGTTGGGTAAAGAATGACAGGTGGAGAGGCGCGCTGAGGCCCAGCCGGAGGCGGCAATGCGCCACCAGAGTCGATGGCCGGCGAGTATTTTCGGGCTATAAGAACTGCCCAAAGACAACATTGTAAAAGATTCGGGCCAGCTCTGCTGGGGGATGGCTAAAATCTGCTGCACTGCACACGACAGCGCTTGCGCTTGTTGTTAACGATAACACAGAATCCCCCGCATTCCGCCACAGGTGGGCGAAGATTGCATGGCTGTGGCGAAATTGGTGTGGCGGAGTGAAGACAGAATGGCTGGGCAAGTCAAGCTCGTCGTAGACATAGTTAGCTTAACTTGATTCCCATAAGGTCTGACATGCTCGATATTCGCCAGCAGCAATACTTCAGCGCCGTCGCCGAGGAAGAACACGTGGGGCGCGCCGCAGAGCGCCTGTATAACAAGGTGAATTTGCGTCCGCTGGTGGGGATTTTCAGCGTAACCCTGCTGGAGCAGGCCAGCGGTGTGGTCTGCCGGAGCAAATAGACGTATAAATAAGGCAATCACCTGTCGGGAGGATTGCCATGTTCGATCTGGATTTGCCTGCGTGGGAATTGGTGGTGCGCGCCGTCATGGTCTACCTAGCCTTGCTGCTGATGGTGCGCATGACGGGCAAGCGCACGGTGGGGCAATTCACGCCGTTTGACTTGCTGGTCGTCATGCTGCTGAGTGAAGCGGTATCGAACTCGCTGTCGGGCGGCGACGATTCGATTTCCGGCGGCTTGATCCTGGCCTTGACTTTGATCTGTCTCAACATGCTGATTGCCTGGATCACTTCGCGCAGCCGCAAGCTTGCCGAGCTGGTCGATGGCACGCCCGTGCTGCTGGGCCGCGATGGCGTGATTTTCAACGACGTGGTAAAGAAATGCCGCGTGGCCAGCGGCGATGTCGAGCAGGCGCTACGCGAGGCCGATTGTCCGTTGCCGGACATGAAATGCGCGTTCCTGGAAGCGGATGGCAAGATCACTATCTTGCAAAAGTAAATGATCAGATTTCCCTGTCGCGCTTCAAGTGCAAGGGCAGCCACCACCACATGCAGATGATGAGTGAGCCCATCAGCGTGCATGCGACGATGCCAGCGATGTGGCCGAACACTTCCGACATCACCAGATTGGTGCCGAGGATGAATGCCAGCGCCAGCGACAGTGCCCCCGCCATCATGATGCGGTCGGCCACGCGCTTGAAGCGCTCGCGGTCTTGCAGGGGGCGCATGATGCGGTGCTGGATGGCTGGCGCGCTGAGCAGCACCAGGCTGGTCATGGAAAGGAAAAACGTCAGCAGGAAGACGATCTTTTCCGCCTGCACGATCTTCGCAAAACCGCCGTTGAAGGGCAGAATGATGAGGAAGGCCGTCAGCATCTGCGCGCCCGGCAAGAGGATGCGCAATTCGCTGAGCAGGTCGGACAAATCGCCATCGTCGCCTGGCTGGCCATCTTCATCCTGGTGTTGCGCGTGTGGCATGTGACCGTCCTCGTGGTGGTGATGGGGCCAGTCTACGCACAAGCGACCAGGCCGACTGTGGCGCGGCGCACCTTCAGAAGCATTGCGTGATGTGTAGACGCAAGCGCCACAGGGGCGTCGAGACGACAGGCGTGGCGCTGTGCGAGGCGTCATGGCCGCACTGACCGCAGTCGCTGCAGTCCAATGGCGTGCCGCGCCATTGCGAAACTTTCCGGCGGGTAGCAGGTGGCACAGGACGATGGCGTCTTCCCCCGCGCCGGCGCGAAAGTGGCCAGTGATGTGGCGGTGGTGACGGCAAGATGGCCCGTGCTCGCTTGCAGGGGCCTGCAGATATCGGGCAGGGTCAGCGACGTCGCCAATGGCGCCCCCGGGTGGCTAGCGGCTTGCCAGCCGCTAGCCGGCCGGAATGAAAAAACCCGCCGACTGGGGCGGCTGTGCTGACGGGGTTGCCAAGGGCATGGCCCGGTCTATTCTTCCGTATCGGCCAGGGTGACGATGGCGCGCGCCCATTTCGAGTATTTCAGGTTCGCCAGATCGCGCACGGTCTTGATATTGAACGCCTGCTTGAGCAGCTCCGCATCCTTCTCGCTCACGCCTTGCAGCGCATCGACGGGCGCATCAGCGATTTCCTTGAACGTCTTTTTTTCGTAGGCTTTGTCTACCGCTTTATTAATGTTCATGTGTTGATACTCCTCAGTAAGTAGGAAAATTAATTCTACACGGTTTCGCGAACCGTCAATTTACGCTTGCATGTTATGCCGAAGTAAATATGATGGAGGTGGGCGGCTCGACAGTGAGTTCGTCCACGCGCTCGCCGCGAGATTGTAATTATAGCATTGTTATTATTCATAGTATAATGTTTTCCATGGCGCAGAATGGTCTGCGCCATGCCGGACGTCGCGGTCACGCGGCACGAATCGATAGCGTTCAGGAGAATACGATGAGTTTGCTAGATCAACTTGCAGGACAGGCGATGGGCGCTTTGGGCAACAAGGGCGCGGATGGGGAAGCGCCATCGGGATTGATGGCCAGTGTGATGGACCTGGTCAACCAGCATGGCGGCTTGCCCGGCCTGCTGCAGAAATTCCAGGAAAGCGGTCTGGGCGACCAGGTAGCCAGCTGGATCGGCACCGGCGCCAATGCGCCCGTGTCCGGCGACCAGATCAAGGATGCGCTGGGCACCGACACGATCACCCAGATCGCTGAAAAAGCGGGCGTCGCCCCGGACGCGGCTTCGGGCGGCCTGGCAGCCTTGCTGCCCCAGCTGATCGACAAGCTGACGCCGAACGGTCAAGTGCCAGAAGGCAATGACCTCGTGAGCCAGGGCTTGAATATGCTCAAGGGCAAGATCTTCGGTTGATACAGCCGACGCAATAACAAAAAACCTCGCAGCGATGCGAGGTTTTCTGTTTTCAGGTGGCCATGATGTCGTTGCTGCAAATGACGGCGTCAGGCACCCGTCCCAGGCGGTCGATGACCTTGCGCAAGCCGCGTCCGCCGCTGGCGTAATCGTAGTTGCCGCTGACGACGATGGGCGCGGGCAAGCCCAGGGTCAGCAAACGGTCCAGCACACCGGCCTTGCGTTCCTGCGCGACGGCCGAGTCGCCGGGGCCGTCGATGATGGCGAACTGGCGGTGTCCCGCCTCGGCCAGGCGCGAGACGAGCAGGCGCGCCGCTTCAGCCTGGTCGCACAGAACGGCATGCACGGCATGCTCGCGGGGGCTGCGGTTGAACAGCACCAGCGGCACGTCGCGCCGGCCGAATTCGGCCATCTGCTCGTCCGACAGGCCGGCGGCCACGATGGCGCCGTCGACCTGGTATTGCCACACATCGCTCAAGACCTTGCCGATGTCCGCTTCGCACTCCAGGGTAAATAGCAATAAACGCTTGCCCTGGCGGGCGAGATGCTGGCGCCGGGCTTGAAGCAGCGCGACACGGCCGATTGCGACACGCCGGCCAGCAGGGCCACGTCATACGAGGTCACGCGCCGTCCGGCACCGGATACGGGTCGGGTGGTGCTGGGTGTCCGGTCTACAGTATTCTTTTTTCGCATATTGGTCTGGCAAGCAAGCTGTCTCAAAGCATTCCTGCAGGCCCGGCCGTTTGTGGCGGCAGGGCGGGCAGAACGAGCATAGCGCAAAGGATTGTCGTGTGGCAAGACTGCATACTTATTCACGCTTATTGTTCATGTTGCAAAAAATATGACTGAATGGCAAGTGCCACGCCCGCGTTGGGCGACTGCACATAGCTGCGCGGCAAGTTACCATTGCTAAAAACCAAGCTGGCGGGCAGGGCCTGGCTGCAGGCGCTGTCTGCAAACAGGCTGCCGCGCGAGGTGGACAGGCTAGCGCTGCCCGTTTGCGCCACGCCCGCCTTGTCGTAGCGCGCATCGATGGGCTGGCACGCCAGGGTCGTCACTTCCGGCAGCACGTCCGCGCCGCTGGCGTCCTGGCCCACGGCCGGGCTCAGGCGCAGGTCGCTGCCGGCCACGGCATACGCTTGCGTGGCGGCGGCGCCCAGGGCGCTGACCGAGACGGCATCCTTGCCCAGGCTGCCTGCCGTCAGGCGCAGCACCAGCTGGCCTTGCGCATTGCTGAGCGCCGCGCCGCCATCCTTGACGCGCACGCCATTACCGGCGCCCGTGCTGTAGGCGATGGCGGCGCCGGCCACGGGCCGCTTTGCCGAATCGCGCACGGTGACGGTGAGGTCGGCGCCCTGGCCCAGCATCAGTGCGGCCGGCCCCAGCCGTTCCACGCTGCTGCCCGTGACAGCCACCGTGCCTTTGCCGCTGCGCGCGCCCACATTGGCCGTCACGGTGATGCTGCGGTTGCTGTTCGCGCCACCTATGCCCAGCAGGGCGCGCGCCTGGCCGTTCTTGTCCGTCACGGCATCGACGCTGCCGAGGATGCCGGAATCGGTGGCAAAGGAAATCTTTGCGTTTGGCAAGGCCAGGTTGGCGCCATCCTTGACGAGGGCCGTGACGGCCACTTCGCTGCCGGCCAGGCCCGCCGAGGCCAGTTCCGTGCTGGAAAACACCAGGTTGACGGCGCTGGCCAGGTTGGCAGGCTCGGGCGGTGTGACGGGCGGAATCACGGGTGGCGTCACCGGTGGGGTGACTGGCGGCGTCACGGGCGGATTGACGGGCGGTGGCGGGCTGCCGCCGCAGCCTGTCGTGCTGTGCAGCGAACAGCCGCCGGACACCTGCGTATCGGTGCCGCCGCCGCCGCAGCCGGCGAGGGAAACGAAGAAGGCAGCCAGTAAAGTAGCGGGCAGGTGGCGCGGGCGGCGCAGGGGGGGGCGAGGGGCACGATGGGTCTCCGGGAGCTTGCCGAGTTGCTCGGCGTCACTCTCAAGAGTAGCTTTTGCACGCCGTCCCTACTTGATGCAAAGCAAGCTTGTTGTCTTGGCCGTGCCGGAAGTATTTTTCTGGTGCAATGGCCTGTCTTCTGATAAAATAACGCCCCTTTATTCAGGGAAGGGTCGACATGGCCAATGCTTGCGGCGTCGATTTCGGCACGTCAAATTCCACGGTAGGCTGGGCACGTCCCGGGCAGAGCACCATGCTCGGCCTGGAAGATGGCAAGACGACCTTACCGTCCGTTGTCTTCTTCAATGCGGAAGACGAGGAAGTCAGTTTTGGCCGCGCGGCGCTGGCCGGCTATCTGGCCGGCTACGAGGGGCGTTTGATGCGCTCGCTGAAAAGCTTGCTGGGTACCAGTCTCATCGATGGCCAGACGGAAGTGGGCGGCCGGGCGCTGCCATTTCGCATGTTGCTGGCGCAATTCATAGGCGAAGTGAAACGCCGCGCCGAGCAGTCCGCCGGCCGCGAATTCTCGTCCGCCGTGTTCGGCCGTCCCGTCTTCTTTATCGACGACAATGCGCAGGCCGACCAGCTGGCGCAGGACACCCTGGCCGAAGTGGCCCGTTCCGTCGGCTTCAAGGATGTCGCCTTCCAGTTCGAGCCGATCGCTGCTGCATTCGACTACGAGTCGCAGATCGACAAGGAAGAGCTGGTGCTGATCGCCGACATCGGCGGCGGTACTTCCGACTTTTCGCTGGTGCGCTTGTCGCCGGAACGGGCGAAAAAGGCGGAGCGGCGCGACGATATCCTCGCCACCGGCGGCGTGCACATCGGTGGCACGGACTTCGATAAATACCTGAGCCTGTCATCCGTCATGCCCCTGCTCGGCTATGGCAGCCGGCTGCATAACAATAGCGAAGTGCCGTCCAGCTATTATTTCAACCTGGCTACCTGGCACACGATCAACCTGGCCTACACCAAGAAGATCTGGGTACAGCTGGCCGACGTGTGCCGTGATGCGCGTGAGCAAGACAAGATGGGGCGTTTGCAAAAGCTGATCGACGAGCGCGCCGGCCACTGGCTGGCGATGAAAGTGGAAGAGGGCAAGATTGCCCTGTCCGACGCGGCCGAAGTGCAGCTCGAGCTGGAGCGTTTGTCGCCCGCGCAAAACCTGTTGCTGAAACGTACGCAATTCGACGACGCCATCGGCCATTTGTGCGGTTCCGTGGAAGAAACCGTGCTGCGTTTGCTGCGTGACGCGGGCGTGGCGCCGGACGCCGTCGACACCGTGTTCTTCACGGGCGGATCGAGCGGCGTGCGCTTGCTGCGTGAAAAGATCGCCGCCCTGGTGCCGGCCGCGCGCAAGGTCGAAGGCGACCTGTTCGGCAGTATCGGCGCGGGCCTGGCGCTGGACGCCGTGCGCAAGTTCGGCTAAGCTGGCCCACCGCAGCATCGCAGAAAGAGCCTTATTTCATGAATGTGTTTGACAAACCGATCGTCATGATCGACTTCGAGACGACCGGACTGTCACCCGACATGGGCGACCGCATCACGGAAGTGGCGGCCTTGCGCATCGAAGGCGGGCAGATCACGGACCGCTATGTGACCCTGATCAACTGCAATGCGCGCATTCCCTCGTTCATCACGGGCTTGACGGGCATCACGCAGGCGATGGTCGACAGGGCGCCGCCCGTGGCCGAGGTGGTGCCGCAGTTGCTGGACTTCATCGGCAGCGATGCCTTGTCGGCACACAATGCCAGCTTCGATGAAAAATTCCTGCGCGCGGAAAGCGCCAGGCTGAAGCTGACGCCCGCACACCAGTCGCTCGTGTGCTCCTTGAAACTGTCGCGCCGCGTGTTTCCCGGCATGGCCAGCTACAAGCTGGGCTTGCTGTCGAGTCAGCTGGGCATCGCCTTCAAGAGCGCTGCCCACAGGGCCGAGTCGGATGCGGAAGTGGCGGCGCAAGTGCTGATCCATATCGGCCGCCACCTGCGCAGCAACTATGGCATCGCCGATGTCGACGCCGACCTGCTGGTATCGCTGAACAAGCTGGCCGCCGCGAAAGTGCCGCAATTCCTGCAAAAGCATCCGGCGCGCCGGTAATTCCTGCGGCATGCCAGTTTGGGCGTGCAGTACCTCGCTTCGCATCGAAGCGGGCTCATCAAAATGATATAATTTTGTTATTTCGTTTGAGCCTGCTCAAGTCCTTCCCCCGCATCGAATTTAAAATTTAGGCAACACACACGATTTCGTCGCCCTGGGCCGCCGTTTTGCGCGTGCTGCCGGCAAGCGCAATGTGGATGGGGGCGCACATGGACAAGCACCACACTGCCAGAGATAGCCACCAGGCGTATATCTGGTTCCGCACGGCTGCCGAGCAGGGCAATGCCTATGCCCAGTTCAACCTGGGATTGATGTACAAGAAGGGCGAAGGTGTGGCGCAGGACGATGCGCGCGCCTTTGTCTGGCTACGCCTGGCCGCGCTGCAAGGGCTGGCGTTCGCGCAGAACCACCTGGGTGCCCTGTATTATCACGGCCGGGGCGTGCCGCAGAGCGACGAAGACGCCGTGCTGTGGTTTCGCCGCGCGGCCGCCCAGGGTGATGCCTCGGCCCAGCAAAACCTGGGGCAGATGTACCGCAAGGGGCGGGGCGTGCTGCAGAGCGACGAGCTGGCCCTGGCGTGGTTTTACCGCGCCTCCGAGCAGGGCGTAGCCAGCGCGCAATCCTTGCTGGGCGAAGCGTATGCCCAGGGGCTGGGCGCGAAAAAGAACGATGCGCTGGCCCTGGCCTGGTTCCGCAAGGCGGCCTTGCAGGGCGATGCGCAGGCGCAGCTGAACCTGGGACTCGTCTACAAGCGCGGGCAGGGCGTGGTGCAAAGCGATGCGCAGGCGCTGGCCTGGTTCCGCCAGGCCGCTGCCCAGGGCTTGGCCGTGGCGCAGCGGCAACTTGGCGTGGCGTATGCGGAAGGCCTGGGCGTGGTGCCCGATCAGTTGCGCGCCTATGCCTGGCTGCAGCGGGCGGCCGAGCAGGATGATGCCGACGCCCAGTTCAACCTGGGTCTGATGCTGGCACGCGGCCAAGGCGTGGACAAGGACGAGGCGCGTGCCGTGGCCTGGTACCGGCGCGCCGCCCTGCAGCGCCATTGCATGGCGCAATACAATCTGGGGGGCATGTATGCGGGCGGGCGCGGCATCTCCCGCGACTTGCAGCAGGCGCTGGACTGGTATGCCAGGGCGGCGGCCCAGGGCGCGTCGAATGCGCAGTTCAACCTGGGCGTGATGTATGCCAATGGCCAGGGCGTGGAGCGCGACGATGTGTGCGCCGTGCGCTGGTACCGCACGGCGGCAGAGCAGGGCGATGCCAGCGCGCAAAACAATCTGGGCGTCATGTATGCGAACGGCCATGGCGTGCCGCAAGACGATGGCCTGGCCGTGCAATGGTATGCGCGCGCGGCCGGCCAGGGCCATGCGCTGGCCCAGTACAACCTGGGCGGCATGTATAACAGCGGGCGCGGCGTGGAGAGGGATTTGCTCAGCGGCTACATGTGGCTGGCGCTGGCGGCCGAGGGCGGCGATAGTGGGGCGGCCCGGGCCAGGGAGGTGGCTGCCGCAAAGCTGGACCCTGTCGACTTGCAGGAGGTGCAGCAGCGCATGCGGCAATGGCACCAGGGGCGCTCCCCGCCGCTGCCACCGCCCGACTGAAGCGCAGCCACTGTGTGCGCATGGACGCGCGCCGCATGCGATAATTGCCTACAGGCATGTCGCGCAGGCATGAGGCAATGCGTGCACAATGCGTGCATGCGGCGCGGGTTTTTGGCACAGTGAAAGGTGGAACATGGTAAGGCAGGCAGGCGAGGATGCATCCGAGCAAAAAGTCATCGACGACATCGCCACGCATGGCTGGCATGGCGTCCATATCAGTGCTGATGAAGAAGGTCCCGGCTATGCCTTCACGATAGGTGCTGGCCACAGCTTCGGCCAGCCAGAACTTCTCATCATGGGCTTGCCGCGCTCCATGGCCCACCAGATACTCGACCTGGCGCTGGACGCCGTGCGCAGCGGCGCCATCACGGATTTCACGGCCACCACGGACGTCTTGCTGGAAGGCCATCCGTGCGCCTTCGTGCGCGTGCCCGTCGAGCAATACCGCAACTACGTCGGCTATGCGCGCTGGTATTACCAGGGCGATGATTTTACGCTGTACCAGATCGTCTGGCCGTCGCGCGATGGGCACTTCCCGTGGCAGGCGCAAGCCAGTGCGCAATATGTGGATAGTCAGCCTCTGCTGGGGCCGGCGCCGCTGGCCGCATGACGGCAGACACGTCCACGAGAATTGTGACCGGCACGGCAACCTTGTGCGTGTGTATCCCCGCAAGCTGACTACGCATCCATGCGTACCACGCCCGTGCCTTGCCGCCGGTCCAGGAACAGGCTGTTGCCGTGGATTTTCTTCGCCTGCTTCTTCGCTTCGGCCGCCTGCGTGGCAATCTGATGGTGCGTGTAGTACTGGTGCGCCTCGACCTTGATGACGCCCAGCGATAGGCTGATCAACGAATAAAACACTTTCTTGCCCTGCCGGTCTTCGCTGAGGTAGCCGCCCCGTTCGCAGTCACCCGTGCTGTAGTAGGCGGGGATGGCGGCCGCGAAGTCGTCCAGCATGGCCTGGCAGCGCGTTTCCCAGTCTTCGCTCTGGAACAAAATCATGAAATCGTCGCCGCCGATGTGGCCGATGAAGTCGCGGTTCGGATCGCAATGGCCGCTGAGGATTTCTCCCGTCAGCTGGATCACGTCGTCGCCCTTGCGGTAGCCGTACACATCGTTGAAGGGCTTGAAGTGGTCGAGGTCGCAATAACAGACCCAGAAGCGGCTGCCACTGTGCAGCAGGCGGTCGATATGCTCGTTGATGGGCACGTTGCCGGGCAGTTGCGTGAGCGGATTGGCGTAACGGGCCGCATTGATCTGCATCTGCGTGATTTCGCGCATCAGGTCATGTCCCGTGCCCATGCCCAGGTAGCGGCCTTGTTCGGTGATGATGAAGCCGTTGAACAGGTGGTGGGCATCCGACTGCACCATGGTGTAGCTGAGTTCCTGCAAGCTCGTCTCGTGGTCGGCAATCAGGGGCGTGGCATCCATGAACAGGCTGCACGATTTCTTGCCATAGAGTTCGCGCTGATAGGGGCGGGCAAAGTGGTCGATCATTTCGAAGCGGCTGATCAGGCCCAGCGGCACGCCGTCATCGACGACGGGGATGATCATCAGCTTCGGTTCCTTCAGGAAGATGTCGTACACCTCGTTATTGTTTTTCTCTGGAGAAACGGCTACCACGCGGTGCAGCAGCTTGCGGATGCTGGCGCCATTCTTCTCCAGGCTGCTGCGCTGCGGATACACGGCCACGCCGTTGCGCCCCAGCGCCTGCACCACTTCGGCCGGCAGGGCGCGCGCCGGCACTGCGTTGGGCCGGCCCAGGTGATAGCCTTGTCCGAAGGCCACGCCCAGGTCGCGCAAGACCAGCAATTCCGTCTGCGCCTCGATGCCTTCGGCGATCACCAGGGTGCCCGATTTTTCCGCGATTTCCTGGATCGAGCGCACGAACTGCAGTTTCACGGGATCATGATTGATGCCCTGGATGAAATGCATGTCGATTTTCACGTATTCCGGGCGCAGTTCCGACCACAGGCGCAGGCTGGAAAAGCCTTCGCCCAGGTCGTCGATGGCGATCTGGAAACCCATGTTGCGGTAATGCAGCACCGCTTCGCGCATCAGCTCGTAATCGTAGGTGGGCTGGTTTTCCGTCAGTTCGATGATGACACGGTCCGGATTGATGCCGATGTGCTCGATGTATTCCAGGGTTTCGCCATGGCGCGCATTGCGCAGCAGCAGGCATTCGGGGCTGACATTGAGAAACAGCTTGCCGGGCAGTTGCAGTTCGGCAAAGCGCTCTAGCACCACTTGCCTGCACAGGTGTTCCACTTCCAGGGTCAGGTCATGCGCGCGCGCCACCTTGAACAAATTCATCGGCGCGTGCAGGGGGCTGTCGGACGGCCCCCGTATCAAACCTTCGTAGCCGATGATGTCGCCGCTGTGCATGTGGATGATGGGCTGAAACAGGGCGTTGAGCTTGCGGCCCGCCAGGATCTCGTGCAAGGCATCCGTTCCTTCGACGGACATGGGGGTCGATGGCGGCTTCAGGTAAGCCACATTCGATGGCATCGCGCCGGGCGGCGCGGCGGTGGCGGTAGGGAGGGCGAGAGTGTGCATAGGCGGATGTGGCGGCACGGCCTCTGGACGGGCCATGAACATGTTGCCGATAGTAAAGAGGATTTATGACGGCATGATGAAACGACTTTGCTTTTGATAATGTTTCTTGTATGAACGTCAGTTTGCTGATTCCGGTGAAAGCGAGATTTATCATGGCGATTCATGTGAATTGTCCAAACAAAAGACGGCAAATCCATCAGATAACTGTGCTTTAAAAGTGGCAATCCGCGCTATGATTTCTCTTGGCGAAAGTCAACATGGGCAGCCGCGACGCGTGTTTGAACGGCCTGCTTTCCTCGACATCCAACAATGAGACAAACAACCCATGCAATTACGTAGTGCAACCCTCATATTCAGCTTGCTGGCCGCTTTCGGTGGCAATGCCATGGCGCAATCCTGCCCGGCCGGCGATGGCGCCTCCGTGTCGTATCCGGTCAGCAAAAAAGTCGACCAGCAAGACAGCTATTTTGGCACCACCATCGCCGATCCTTACCGCTGGCTGGAAGACGCCAACAGCGCCGAGACGGGCGAATGGGTGGCGGCGCAAAACAAGCTGACGCAGTCGTACCTGGGCACCATCCCCGAGCGCGCCGCGATCAAGCAGCGCCTGACCAAGCTGTGGAATTATGAGCGTTTCTCTACGCCAACGAAGCAGGGTGGCCGTTACTTCTACAGCCGCAATGACGGCTTGCAGAACCAGGCCGTGCTGTACACGGTGAAAAAACTGACGGACGAGCCACGTCTGCTGCTCGATCCGAACACCCTGTCCACGGATGGCACGGTGGCGCTGGCCGGCACCTCGATCAGCCCGAACGGCAAGTACCTGGCCTACGCCACGTCCGCCTCTGGTTCCGACTGGAACGAGTGGAAGGTGCGCGACATCGAATCGGGCAAAGATTTGACGGACCACATCAAGTGGGCCAAGTTCTCCGGTGCGTCGTGGACCAAGGACAACAAGGGTTTTTTCTACAGCCGCTATGACGCGCCGAATGAGGCGACCAAGCTGGCCGATATCAATTACTTCCAGAAATTGTATTTCCACAAGATCGGCACGCCGCAAAGCGACGACGTGCTGGTCTTCGACCGTCCCGACCAGAAGGAATGGGCGTTTGGCGGCAGCGTCGTCAGCGACGATGGCAATTACTTGATCATCACGGCGTCGCAGGGCACGGAACGCAAGAATCGCGTCTTTTACAAGGACTTGCGCCAGAAAAACGCCAAGGTCGTGGGTTTGCTGGAAGCATTCGATGCTTCCTACTCCTTCATCGATAATGACGGTCCCGTGTTCTTCTTCAAGACGGATAAGCAGGCGCCGAAATCGCGCGTGATCGCCATCGATACGCGCAAACCGGCGCCCGCCGACTGGAAGGAAATCGTGCCGCAAAGCGCGGAAACCCTGGTTGCTGTCAACCTGATCAACAACCAACTGGTGCTCGACTACCTGAAAGATGCGCAAACGCAAATCAAGATCGTCGACTTGAACGGCAAGCTGGTGCGCGAAGTGGCCTTGCCGGGCATCGGTTCGGCGGGCGGCTTTGCCGGCAAGCGTGGTGACACGGAAACGTTCTACTCGTTTACCAGTTTTACGACGCCAGCGACCATCTACCGCTACGACATGACATCGGGCAAGAGCACGGTGTATCGCCAGCCGAAGGTCGATTTCGACCCGAGCGCCTTTGAAACGCGCCAGCAATTCTTCACCAGCCGCGATGGCACCAAGGTGCCGATGTTCATCGTCTCGAAAAAAGGCATGAAGCTGGACGGCTCCAACCCAACCTATCTGTACGGCTATGGCGGCTTCAATATTTCCCTCACGCCTAGCTTCTCCGTGGCCAATCTTGCCTGGGTGGAAATGGGCGGCGTCTACGTGATGGCCAACCTGCGCGGCGGCGGCGAATATGGCGAAGCCTGGCACCAGGCTGGCACCAAGCTGAACAAGCAAAACGTGTTCGACGATTTCATAGGCGCAGCGCAGTGGCTGGTGGACAACAAGGTCACCTCGCCATCGAAACTGGCGATCGGCGGCGGCAGCAATGGCGGCCTGCTGGTGGGCGCGGCCATGACGCAGCGTCCCGACCTGTTCGCGGCGGCGATCCCGCAAGTGGGCGTGCTCGACATGTTGCGTTTCCATAAGTTCACCGTGGGCTGGGGCTGGGTGCCTGACTACGGCTCGTCGGACGATGCCGAGCAGTTCAAGGCGCTGGTGAAATACTCGCCGCTGCACAACCTGAAGGCGGGCGGTTGCTATCCAGCCACCATGATCACCACGGCCGACCACGATGACCGCGTCGTGCCTGCCCACAGCTTCAAGTTCGCCGCCGCTGCCCAGGCAGCGCAAGGCGGCGCGGCGCCCGTGCTGATTCGCATCGACAGCAAGGCGGGCCATGGCGCCGGCAAGCCGACGACCAAGCAGATCGAAGAAGTGGCGGATCGCTGGGGCTTCCTAAGCCGTTCGCTGAAGATGACGCCGACAGTGGCGGAGCCGGCCAAGGTGGCGGCGCAGTAAGCCTGTAATCGTTGTGCATTGAAAAGCGCGGGCGCAGTTGGCCCGCGCTTTTTTACGTCCGATGCAAAGGCGCGATGCGCGCCAGTACCCCATCTTCAAACGTGGTCTGGAATGGCAAATCCTTGCGCTGCGCGTAGCCGATATAGCAGTCGCACTTGAAGCGCGGGCAACGGCGTTCCTGCAGCAGGTCGGCCAGTTCATCCGCGTACAAATTCCCCAGCCGCTCGGGCACGAAGTGGCAGCGCGCCAGTTCGCCATCGCCATCGACGGACAGCGACGCTTCGCCCGCCAGGCAAGGTTTACTGCGCGAGGGAGAGGGGCGGCGGTTTTGCGCGAACCACGGGTCGATGGCGTCCAGCCAGGCCAGGTCTTCCAGCGTGTAGTAGCCGGGGCCACGGCGGTCGTAGGCGTTCAACCACAGATACACGTGGGACGGCAGTGCTGCGCGCAGGGCGCCGATGGCTTCCAGGTGCTCGTTCATCGCCACGACGCCCACGGAATAGCGCACGCCCATGGCGTCCAGGCGCGCGCAGCGTGCGAGAAAGCGGGCCAGGGTGGTCTGGTCCGGGTGGTAGGTGCACCACAGGCCGATTTTTTCCAGCCCGTCCATGTTATCCAACCAGCCTAAGGGGCCGGACAGATTCGTCTGCAGCGCCACTTGGCGCACGTGGGGCAGGCTGGCCAGGGTTTGCATGGCGGTGCGGTAGTGGCGCCGTACCAGCGCTTCGCCCCAGGGCGTAAACAGGATGCCGATAGGGCGCGTTTGGCGTGCTACCCAATCTGTAAAGCGCGCCACTTCGCGCGCATCGCGCGCCAGTGTGGCGCGGCTGTCGCGCTTCTTGGCAAACGGGCAGTAGCCGCAGGCGTAATTGCAGCTCGCTAGCGTGCCGCGGTACAGCAGGGCCAAAGTGCCTGGCTGTGTTGTCAGCACGCCTGGCCGCCTGCGGCCATCAGCGCACGCACCGTGTTCGAGGCCAGCCACGGGCCGATGGTGTCGGCGTAGCTGTAGCCCCGGTCGTTCAGGCGCAGCAGCGTGCCATCTTCCTCTGCCAATTCCAGCGCGTGCAGTTCGGCCAGCTGCGGCAAGTCTTCTTCGCAGCGCGTGCCGAAGCGCACCGCGTAGGCGTCGCGGTCAAGACCCGGTTCGGTCAGCAGCGACTGGATCACGTAGCGGCGGCGCTGTTCTGCATCGTCGAGTACATAACCATGTTCGGCCTGTGCAAAGCGCGCTTCATCGAGCGCGAGATACTGTTCGATGATGTTGATGGTGTCCGTGCGCGCCACCGCGTATTCGCTCGAGTAATGCAGGCGCGAAGTGTAGGAGCGGGCACCCGCACCCAGGCCCACCATGCCGTCATTCTGGCAGCAGTACGAAGGCCCATTCTGTTCCGGCGCATGGGGGGCGCGGAACATGCGCATCGACACCTGCTCGTAGCCTTGCGCGCGCAAATGGTCGCGCGCAGCCGCGTACAGGGCCAAACGGCTGTCGCCGCCCTGCGCCAGCATGATGGGGTTGAGCGATGGCGCGCCCTGGCGGCGGGCCACCTTGCCGAGACCCGTCTGTTCGCGCACGTAGAGCGGATACAGATAGATTTCCTCGGGCGCGAAGGCCAGTGCGCTGTCGATGGAGGCCAACAGGCTGGCGACGGTTTGCCCGGCGATGCCGTAGATCAGGTCCAGGTTCAAGGTGGGGAAGCCGGCCGCGCGTATCAGACCGATGGCGTGATGGACGGTGGCGTTTTGCTGGGGGCGGGCCAGCGCGCGCATCTCGCCGGCGGCAAAGCTCTGGATGCCCAGGCTGACCCGGTCGATGCCGTGCGCGCGACAGACCGCCAGGCGCTCAGCCGTGATGGTTTCGGGCGACGCTTCGATGCCGGCCGGCGTGTGCTGTAGGTCGATGCCGAGGATGTCGCGCGCGCCGCACAGCAGGGTGTCGAGCTGCGCGGGCGACAGGTAGGTGGGCGTGCCGCCCCCCAGCGCGAAGCGGGCGAAGCGCCGTTCGCCCAGCGCGCCGGCCAGGGCGCGCATCTGCACCAGCACTTGCTGCACATAGCGCTCGACCATGTCAGCGCCGGGACGGGCCATGGCGAACAGGTTGCAAAAGCCGCAGCGCATCTCGCAAAACGGGATGTGGATGTAGGCGAAGAGGGCGGAGCGGTCCTGCTGCGCCCACAGGGGGGCCAGCGGCGCCGCCTGCGGCAAGGCGCGGTAGGCTGCCTTGTGCGGATAGGAATACGAATACGCCTGGTAGGGCGTGTGGCGCATGCGCTGCGTCAGGGTGGCAGCTTGTTCGGCTGGGTTCACGGTGGGGATTCCTTGGGAGGTGTATCGGTATCGGGGGTGATGAAAAAGTGCGCATACGGCACGTTCCACACGCTGTCATGGGCCACCCTGTGGCCCCGGTAGCCGTCTTCGCCATACGCGCTGCCGTGGTCCGAGCAGACGATGGCAAAGGTGGGCGCGCGCTCGGCGCAGGCGGCAAACAGGGGTGCCAGCGCGCCATCCACATAGCGCAGGGCCGCCGCCTGGCTTTCCAGGCAGTCGGCGCGGCAGCCGGGCAGGTAGGCGCGGTTCGGCGTGTGCAGGGCGGCCACGTTGATGAATAAAAAGGTGCGTTGTGCGCCGTCCGCCAGGCGTTCGATGGCCAGCGCCACCTGTTTTTGCGTCGAATGGCGGCTTGCCACGCCCATGCCCGCGCTCCAGTGGCTTTCCTGGAACAGCGACGGCAGCACCGTGCCCAGGGCGGTCTGCTTGTTGAAGAAGCCCACGCCGCCGATGCAGACAGTGCGGTAGCCGCGCGCGGCCAGCGCCGCAGGAAGGTCCGCTTCCTCGAACGCAAACGTGCGCGGCGAGGTGGTTTCGCTGCCCGCAAAAGCGCTGGCGAACAGGCGCGGATGGCGTCCCGGCGCGGCCGGCGTGGGCAAAAAGCCAGCGAAGAAGGCTTGGTGCGCCGCATAGGTGAACGTGGCGGGCGAGTGGCGCCGTTCCCAGCCACCGGGCGGCAAGAAGCGCCCCAGCACGGGCAATTCGTCCGCCTCATACAGCGCTTGCGCCACGTCAAAGCGCAGGGTGTCGAGCGTGATGAAGACGATGTCGTGGCTGCCCACGATGGCGTGCATGTCGGGGATGGCCGGTGTGTCTTTAAACATATGTCAGTTGGGCTGCGTAAGTGTCTGCGCCTTGCCACAGCAGTCCTGGCAGCAGGTCGCCGAAGGCATTCGCTTCCAGCACGCGGGCCTGGCTGTGGCGCACCACGAGGTCATAGCCCGTTACGTGGCTGGCCGGGAAGGCGCGCGCGGCCAGGGCGCTGGCGGCTTCCAGCGCCGCCAGATCGGCTTCGTTCAAAAGGCCGGCCGCGTCGCCGCGCCGGTTGTCGAGGTGCAGATTGGTCATCATCTGGTCGCCGATGCGCGCCACCCGGTGCGCGGGCCGGCCCGCCACGGTCACCACGCGCAGATCGTAATGGCTGTCGCCGCAGCG
This sequence comes from Janthinobacterium lyxosi, assembly GCF_051380665.1. Classification (NCBI taxonomy): domain Bacteria; kingdom Pseudomonadati; phylum Pseudomonadota; class Betaproteobacteria; order Burkholderiales; family Oxalobacteraceae; genus Janthinobacterium; species Janthinobacterium lyxosi. The sequence goes on along the minus strand of NZ_JBNYXM010000006.1, from coordinate 55,093 downwards.
CGGCTTGTCCAGCCACGCTTCCGCGTACAGTTCCTGCGCGGCCAGCGCGTCGACGAGGGCCGCGATGTCGGCCGCTGCCTCGTAGCGCGCCATGCGCTTGACATTGAACAAACGTGTCTGGCCGTCCGCCCGCGACAAGTTGGCCGAGGTGGTGGCTTGCTGGCGGCCCGTCCTGTTGTGCCGGTAGGCGACGACGCCGGACGCGGACGAGCCGTAGCGCGGTTTCAGATACACGCGGTCGAGGTCATGCTCATGCAGCAGCGACTGCAAATGGTCGTAGCTCTCCACGGTCCCCAGCAAGGCAGGTATGGGTACGCCGTGCGCGGCCAGGTGGCGCTGGCACGCCAGCTTGTCCGTCATGAGGCTGATTTCGGCCGGCGCATTGACCACGCGCGCCTGCGGCAGCTCGGCCAGTTGCGCCGCCAGGGAGACCATGGCGGCGGCAAAACCGGCAAACCAGGCATCCATGGCCAGCAGTTCGCCATGCGCGGGCGCATCGACCAGCGGACGGTCCAGCAGCCGGCAGCCCGCCTGCAGCAATTGCAAATGGGCGGCAGGATCGTCGCCGGGCGGTTCGATCTTCAACAGGCAGTGTTGGCGCAATGCCTCCTCCAGTCGCGCCGGCTGCGCCAGCCAGTCGCGCCACTCCAGCACTTGCGCGGGCGGCAGGCGCAGTTGCGCGCGCGCCGCCTGCATCAGGCGCACGCGCTTGCTGCCCTGCGTTGCCAGCAGGGTAAGGTGTGTGGGCAATGGATACAGCTCCGCTTATTCGCCCACGGCCACGTAGCGGTAGCTTTCGCCGTCGTCTTCGTCCTCTTCCTGCGGGTCGTCCAGTACCACTTCGAAGGGCAGCGCCTTCAGTTTCGCCTGGTTTTCCTCGGAAATGTAGTGGTGCGACAGGTCCAGGCGCTTCAACTTGCCCAGCTGCGTGTGATTGAGCACGGCCACGGCGCCCAGGTCGCCGATGGTGCCCAGCGACAGGTCCAGCGTGTCGAGCTGCGCCACCAGCGGTTCTGCCGCCAGCCACACGGCCAGGTCGTCGGCGATTTGCGCGTCGCGCAAGCCCAGGTAGCGCAGGGTGGGCACGGTCAGCTGCGCCAGCACCTTGCGGTACAGCGCCACGTCGCCGGAAAAACCGTACTCGTCCGTGCCCAGCCACAGTTCCAGGTGTTCCAGCTGAGGCATGCTCGATTGCGCCAGCGCTTCGGCGATCTTTTGATCGAGGCCGCCCGCTTCGATGGTGAACCGACGCAGGTGCTGGTGCGCGAACGGTTCGATGACGAGTTCATTGCCGCCGCGGATGCGCAATTCCTGCAACTGCGGGAAGGCGTCCAGCAGGGGCTTGTAGCTGCCTTGCACGATCCATGAGATTTCGCATTCCTCGTACGTCATGTCGCCGATGAACAGGGCGCGCAAGTTGGGCAGCTGCGGTGCCTGGGCGATCAGCGCAGCGATCACTTCGTCGGCGCCCGATTCGTACGGGTCGCCCCACATGCCGATGATCAGCGCTTCGAGTGCATTTCTGTCGGTCTTGGCGAGGAAGCCGGCGATCAGTTCATCCATCTTGCGCTTGTCGTCGTACTCGAGCGACAAACGGTAGACGATATCGGGTGACGCATCGAAGGGCAAGTCCGGGTCGTACTCGACGACTTGCTTGTTGTGGAAGGTGGTGGTGCTGTCGGAAATGGTCATCGCGTGGGCTTCGTAAAAACAGTGGATGCCTGGATGCCGCGCGCAGTGTGGCGGAGTTGGGACGAGCCGGGATGTGCCGCGACGCTCTGCGAAGACATCCAGGCCTGGAAATCTTGTCTATTCTAAAATCTTAGCATAGACATTTATGCATATTGCGCACTGCTGGCGGCGCTTATCGATGAATCACCACCAGCAGTGCCTTGCCCTCGGTCTTGCCCAGATTGCGGATGGTATGCGGCTGGTCCGCCGGATAGCGTGCCGTGCCGCCATTCTTGACCTTTTTCTTCGCTGTACCCACTTCCAGCTCCAGGTTGCCATGGATCACCGTCAAATGCTCGGTGGTACCCGGGTCGTGCGGCTGCGATGCCAGTTCGCCGCCCGGCGCCAGGGTCACTTCATACCATTCGTATTTGCCCGCCAGTTCCATCGGCCCCAGGATGCGCAGCACGTAGCCCGCGTGGTCGCCGGGCAGGGTGGGGGTTTCATGGGCGTCCGTGATGCGGATGGTTTCCACGGCTTTTTCCGCGCTGGACAGCAATTCGCCGATCTGCACGCCCAGGGCGTTGGCCAGGCGCCACGTGATGGCGATCGTGGGATTGGCTTTTTCGCGCTCGATTTGCGACAACATGGACTTTGAGACGCCCGCGATGCGCGACAAATCCTCCAGTGTCAAGCCACGCGCCAGGCGCAGCCGTTGCAGGGTGGCACCCACTTCTGGGGGGGAATTGGTCGAAACGCTGGTTTTCATCGGCAGGTGGCTTGCAAAGTTCAAAAGGCTTGGGTAATATCCACTATATTGAATTTCAGTTCGAAATAGTGGATTTTGAGGAAAAACACGGAAACGTGTAGACTTCAAACAGCGCTTCACGGTACAGCATACTGCGCGCACCGGTCAAGCGGCCGCTCCCCCTATGGAGGCTGAGGTTACCCGGATACCATCCATACAACAGGGACACACAAGGATCATCATGAGCGAGCAAGCGAAGAACACCTTTTTCAGCGGTCTGCAACAGAATCTCGATCAACTGCGCCAGCAGGGCTTGTACAAGCCCGAGCGCGTGATCGCCTCGCGCCAGGGCGCCGAAGTGGTGTGCGACGATGGCCGTACCCTGATCAATATGTGTGCGAATAACTACCTGGGCCTGTCCGGCGACCTGCAGACGCAGGAAGCGTCTATTGCCGCCACGCAAAAATACGGCTACGGCCTGTCGTCCGTGCGCTTCATCTGCGGCACGCAAACCGTGCACAAGGAACTGGAACAGGCCATTTCCAGCTTCCTCGGTACCGAAGATACGATTCTGTACGCGGCCGCATTCGACGCCAACGGCGGCGTGTTCGAGCCCCTGTTCGATGAAAACGACGCCATCATCTCGGACGCGCTGAACCACGCTTCCATCATCGACGGCATCCGCCTGTGCAAGGCTGGCCGCTACCGCTATGCGCACAACGACATGACCGACCTGGAAGTGCAGCTGCAGGCGGCGATTGCCGCCGGCAAGCGCCACAAGGTCATCGTCACGGACGGCGTGTTCTCGATGGATGGCACGATAGCGCAACTGGACAAGATCTGCGACCTGGCCGACAAGTATGACGCGCTGGTGATGATCGACGAATGTCACGCTTCCGGCTTCATGGGCGCGACGGGCCGCGGCACGCACGAACACCACAATGTGATGGGCCGCATCGACATCATTACCGGCACCCTGGGCAAAGCCCTGGGCGGCGCCATGGGCGGCTTTACCTCGGCACGCAAGGAAGTCATCGACACGCTGCGCCAGAAATCGAGACCTTACCTGTTTTCGAATACTTTGGCGCCATCGATTGCCGGCGCTTCGCTGTCGGTTTTGGCCCGCCTGGCCAAGTCGACGGAACTGCGCGATCGCCTGCACGAAAACACGGCGTTCTTCCGCAGCGAGATCGAGCGCATCGGCTTTACCATCAAGCCGGGCACGCATCCGGTCGTTCCCGTGATGCTGTTCGACGCCCCAGTGGCGCAACAATTCGCCGCCCGCCTGTATGAACTGGGCGTGCTGGTGACGGGCTTCTTCTACCCGGTCGTGCCGATGGGCCAGGCGCGTGTCCGCGTACAGCTGTCGGCCGCGCATACGCGCGAACAGCTGGTGCAAGTGCTGGCTGCCTTCGAGCAGGCAGGCAAGGAACTCGGTCTGCTGACCACTACCACTACTAATTAACAAGAATTCAGGAAAATAGCATGGAACGCATCTTAGTCATCGGCGCAAACGGCCAAATCGGTAGTGAGTTGGTGGGCGCGCTCGCACAGCAGCACGGCGCGGACAACGTCATCGCCAGCGACATCGGCACGAATAATCTGTACCAGGCCAAGCGTTACGCGCAATTGAATGTGCTGGACAAGGACGGCCTGGCGACAATCATCGCCGATGAAAACATCACCCAGGTGTACCAACTGGCGGCCATGTTGTCGGCCACGGGCGAGGCGGCGCCCTTGAAGGCGTGGAGCCTGAACATGGACGGCTTGCTGAATATCCTGGAACTGGCGCGCGAGCGGGGCGAAACAGGTAAACCTTTGCGCATCTTCTGGCCATCGTCGATCGCCGCCTTCGGCCCGAACACGCCGCAGGTAAACACGCCGCAAATGACGGTGATGGACCCGACGTCGATGTACGGCATCAGCAAGCTGGCCGGCGAGCGCCTGTGCGAGTATTACTTCAACAAGTATGGCGTGGACGTGCGCAGCATCCGCTACCCGGGCATCATCAGCTATAAATCGCCTCCGGGCGGCGGCACCACCGATTACGCCATCGCCATCTTCCATGCGGCCTTGCGCGGCGAACGCTATGATTGCTTCCTCGATGCGAACACCACCTTGCCGATGATTTACATGCCCGACGCGATCCGCGCCACCATCGAACTGATGGACGCGCCTGTGTCGCAGATCAAGATCCGTTCATCCTACAACGTGGCGGGCGTGTCGTTCAACCCGGAGCAGCTGGCCAAAGCCATCGTGCACATGGTGCCGGACTTCAAGATCAGCTATAAGCCGGACAGCCGCCAGGCCATCGCCGACAGCTGGCCGCAAAGCCTGGACGACAGCAAGGCCAGTGCGGACTGGGGCTGGAAGGCGCAGATCGGCGTCGAGCAGATGGTCACCGACATGCTGGCCAATGTCGATGCGGGGCAGGCTGCGCAGGCTGCCTGAAGTACGAACCCGCTTTCATAAAAACATACTAATATAAAGAGACACTATATGGACATGAGCGTATTTGACCTGTTTAAAATCGGCATCGGGCCGTCGAGTTCCCATACCGTGGGGCCGATGGCAGCGGCGCGGCGTTTTCTGGTCGAATACGGTCCGCTGGACCAGGTAGTGGGCGTCGAGGCGGCCCTGTATGGTTCGCTGGCGCTGACGGGCGTGGGCCATGCCACGGACAAGGCCGTCATTCTTGGCTTGATGGGCGAAACGCCGCAAGACGTGGTGCCCGATGCCGTCGACAGCAAGCTGGCTGCCGTCGAGGCAGCCGGCGAGATCGCGTTGCTGGGCACGCAGGTGGTGCCATTCACGGCCGCCATGGGCTTGATCTGGCACAAGAGCGAATCCTTGCCCGAGCACCCGAACGGCATGCGCTTTACCCTGAAACTGGCGGACGGCAGCCGTGTCGACAAGGTGTACTACTCGATCGGCGGCGGTTTTATCCGCGAAGCGGGCGAGGCCCAGGCCGAAGCCGAGGTGGAATCGGCCGCCAGCGCGCGCGTCGTCTTCCCCTTCGACACCATGGAACAGTTGCTGGCGCATGGCGTGGAAAGCGGCCTGTCGATCCCGGAAATGCTGCGCGCGAACGAATGCGTCAAGCGCAGCGATAGCGAACTCAATGAAGGACTGGACCGCATCTGGCACGTCATGCGCGACTGCATCGCGCACGGCCTGGAAACGACGGGCAACCTGCCGGGCGGCTTGAACGTGAAGCGCCGCGCCGCCAAATTATGGCGTCTGGCGCAGGAGGCAAAGGCGTCCGACAACCGCGCCAACGACTTGCCGCATGACGCCGTGCACCTAGTCAGCCTTTACGCGATGGCCGTCAACGAAGAAAACGCGGCTGGCGGGCGCGTGGTGACGGCGCCGACCAACGGCGCCGCCGGCATCATCCCGGCCGTGCTGCGCTACTACGCGCAGGATTGCCGCCCCAGCGACCCCGTCGGCGGCGTGCGCCGCTTCATGCTGACGGCCGCCGCCATCGGCATGTTGTGCAAACGCAATGCCTCGATCTCGGGCGCCGAAGTGGGTTGCCAGGGCGAAGTGGGCGTGGCCTGCGCCATGGCGGCGGCCGGCCTGGTGGCGGCCCTGGGCGGCACGAATGAACAGATCGAGAACGCGGCCGAAATCGGCATCGAGCACCACCTGGGCATGACGTGCGACCCCATCGGCGGCCTGGTGCAGATCCCGTGCATCGAGCGCAATGGCATGGGCGCCGTGAAAGCCATCACGGCCGCCTCGCTGGCGCTGAAGGGCGACGGCACGCATTTCGTCAGCCTCGACGAAGTCATCGAAACCATGCGCCAGACGGGCGCGGACATGCAGGACAAGTACAAGGAAACGTCGTTGGGCGGACTGGCCGTGCACGTGATCACCGTCAACCACGCCGCTTGCTAAGTGCCGGGGTCAGACCTGCCGGGTCTGACCCCAGATTTCCGCTGCGTCTTATTGCACCCTCACTCCTCCTCAAACAGCTGCTCCAGCCTTCTCGGGTAGTTATTCAAAAAATCGCGCGTCACGGCGTAGTGTTCCGTGTCTTCGTACGCCACTTCGTGGATGCCGCCGCCCGTAAACATCAGGATTTTCGCGTTCGGGTAGGCCAGCAGGATGGGCGAGTGGGTGGCGATGATCAGCTGCGAGTCGTCCTGCACCAACTGGTGGATCACCGATAGCGCGGCCAGCTGGCGGCTGGGCGACAGCGCTGCCTCGGGCTCGTCCAGCAGATATAAGCCTTTGCCCCGTAGCTTGTTGATCAGGGTCGCCATGAACGCTTCGCCGTGCGATTGCGCGTGCAGCGACTTGCCGCCGTAGCTGCCCAGGTACTCGGGCATGTCGTCCATGTAGGTGGCGACGTTGAAAAAGCTCTCGGCGCGCAAAAAATAACTGTCATCGGGTTTCTTGTAGCTCTTGCTCAGGCGCAGATGCGCGTGCAAGCCCGATTCCTCGTCCGATGGCAGGGCGATGCGTACGTTGCGCGTGCCGCCATCCTTGCCGAAGCCCAGTCCCACGGCCAGCGCTTCGAGCATGGTCGACTTGCCGCTGCCATTTTCGCCCACGAAAAACGTCACGTCGCGGTGGAAGTCCATCTGCACGAAGTCGCGGATGGCGGGGATGGTGAACGGATAGTGGTCCAGGTCGACGACGGCGTCAGGGCGCAGCGCAGCGCTTTGCAGATACGGTTTTTTACTCAGCGACATGGCCGGTTCCATGAATGGCCGCAATTCGGCCGACAAGTACCAGTGTGGCGCAAATCAGGCGCACGCGCCAGTATGCGGGTGCATCTTTATGCGGGGTGTTGATCTCGCCATAAAAAATTTCCAAAGTGCAATGCTTTCAGCTCTACCGGGCGCTGCTGTTTGACAACAGGCGCGGGGGCCAGGCCGGCTGCGTACGCATGTGATTCGCCTTGGCGAGCGGCTGGCACTATAATATCCGCTGCCATTCATGATCAACCGCACTCAGCTCAACTGGACTCTTCAAATTTATGCACTACGTGTCTACCCGCGCTGATACAGCGCCATCGCAGTCGCAACAGTCTTCTTTGCAGCAATTCTCCGACATCCTCCTGGGCGGCCTGGCCCCCGATGGCGGACTGTATCTCCCAGAACACTACCCGCAAGTCACTGGTGCCGAGCTCAACGCCTGGCGCGCATTGTCGTATGCCGACCTGGCATTCGAAATCCTGAAGAAGTTCGCCACCGACATCCCGGCCGCGGACCTGAAGGCACTGACGGCGAAAACCTATACCAAGGCAGTCTACAAGAACGCCCGCGCCGGCGAAAACGCGGCCGACATCACGCCGCTGCGCGTGCTCGAAGAAAACGTCGTCAAGGGCGGCCAGACCACCCTGATGCTGCAGGCGCTGTCGAACGGCCCGACCCTGGCCTTCAAGGACATGGCCATGCAGTTGCTGGGCAACCTGTTTGAATACACCCTGGCCAAGACGGGCGCCGAACTCAATATCTTCGGCGCCACGTCGGGCGACACGGGCAGCGCGGCCGAATACGCGATGCGCGGCAAGAAGGGCATCCGCGTCTTCATGCTCTCGCCGCACAAGAAAATGAGCGCCTTCCAGACGGCGCAGATGTTCAGCCTGCAAGACCCGAACATTGTCAACATCGCCGTCGAAGGCGTGTTCGACGATTGCCAGGACATGGTGAAGGCCGTGTCGAACGATTTGCCGTTCAAGGCAAAGCAGAAGATCGGCACCGTCAATTCCATTAATTGGGCGCGTGTCGTGGCGCAAGTCGTATACTACTTCCGCGGCTACCTGGCGGCCACCACCAGCAATGAGCAAAAAGTGTCGTTCACGGTGCCGTCGGGCAACTTTGGCAATATCTGCGCCGGCCATATCGCCCGCATGATGGGCTTGCCCATCTCGAAACTGGTGGCAGCGACGAATGAAAACGACGTACTCGACGAATTCTTCCGCACGGGCGTCTACCGCGTGCGCAAGTCGGCCGAAACCTACCACACCAGCAGCCCGTCGATGGATATCTCGAAAGCGTCGAATTTCGAGCGCTTCGTCTATGATCTGGTGGGCCGCGACAGCGAGCGTGTGCGCGCGCTGTTTACCAAAGTGGAAACGCACGGCGGCTTCGACCTGTCCGGCAAGCCTGGCAGCGATGGCGACGAGTTCAAGCTGGTGGCCAAATATGGCTTCAAGTCGGGCAAGTCCACGCACCAGGATCGCCTCGACACCATCCGCGACGTGGCCGACGACTACGGCATCACCATCGACACGCACACGGCCGACGGCATCAAGGTGGCGCGCGAGCACATGGAAGCGAACGTGCCGATGATCGTGCTGGAAACGGCGCTGGCGGCCAAGTTCAACGAAACTATCCTCGAAGCGCTGGGCGTGGACGCGGAACGGCCAAAGGGCTTCGAGAACATCGAAGACTTGCCGCAAAAGTTCGTCGTGATGGATGCCGACGTGGAAAAGATGAAGGCGTACATCGCCGCAAATACGGGCTTGTGATGAGCGAGCCTGTGATGAGCGAGCCTGTGATGAACGATCCGACCGCACAACGCAAACCCATGCTGTCGGTGGCCGAGGCGCAAGCCTTCATGCTGGGCGCGGCGCGCCCGGTGGCCGAGGTGGAGCACATTGACACCATGCGCGCCAACGGCCGCGTGCTGGCCACGGCGCAGACGTCGACCCTGAACGTGCCCGAGCGCGACAATACGCAGATGGATGGTTACGCCGTGCGCGCGCAGGATTGCGCCAGCGGCGCGGCCAGCTTGCCCGTGTCGCAGCGCATCGCGGCCGGCCACGTGGGCCAGCCCCTGCAGCCGGGGACGGCGGCGCGCATCTTTACCGGCGCGTTGCTGCCGGAGGGCGCCGATTGCGTGGTGATGCAAGAGCAATGCACGGTGGCCGATGGCGTGGTGACGGTGAATCACGTGCCGCAGGCGGGCGAATGGGTGCGCCGCCAGGGCGAGGATATCCGCGCCGGTGGCGTGATCCTGGGTGCGGGCAGGCGCTTGCGCAGCCAGGAAATGGGCCTGGCCGCCTCGGTGGGCCTGGCGCAAGTACCGGTGCTGCGCAAGCTGCGCGTGGCCGTGTTTTTCACGGGCGACGAGCTGGCCATGCCCGGTGAACCTTTGGCGCCGGGCGCCGTCTACAACTCGAACCGTTTTACCCTGCGCGGCTTGCTGGAAAACCTCGGCTGCGAGATCACGGACCTGGGCATCGTGCCAGACAGCCTGGAGGCCACGCGCGCCGTGCTGCGCCAGGCGGCCCAGGGCAATGATTTGATCATCACCTCGGGCGGCGTGTCCGTGGGCGAGGAAGACCATATCAAGCCGGCCGTGGAAGCGGAAGGGCGCCTGAACATGTGGCAGATCGCCGTCAAGCCGGGCAAACCGCTGGCGTTTGGCGAAGTGCAGGACGCGTTTTTTGTCGGCTTGCCTGGCAATCCCGTCTCCAGCTTTGTCACTTTTTTACTGTTCGTGCGCCCGTTCATTTTGCGCCTGCAAGGCGTGGCGGGCAATCTGGCGCCGCGCAGCTACAAGCTGCCGGCCAATTTCGAACGCCTGAAGGCGGACAAGCGCAACGAGTTTTTACGCGCCAAGGTCAATGACGAGGGCGAACTGGAACTGTTCGCCAACCAGAGTTCGGGCGTGCTGACGTCCACCGTGTGGGGCGACGGCTTGATCGATTGCCCGCCGGGGCTGTCGATCGCGCGTGGCGACATGCTGCGTTTTATCCCGTTTAACGAATTGCTGTACTAAGGAAGCCTTGATGAAGATCAATCTGCGTTTTTTCGCCAGCGTGCGCGAGCTGGTGGGCACGGCCCAGGAAGTGCTGGAAGTAGCCGAGCCGCTGCTGACGGTGGGCGAGGTGCGTGCCTACCTGATCGCCCGCGGCGGCAACTGGGAATATGCGCTGGCGCAGGGCCGCGCGCTGCGCATGGCGCACAAGCAGGTGATGTGCGATGCCGATACGGTGATTGCGGACGGCGATGAAGTGGCATTCTTTCCGCCCGTGACGGGCGGCTGATCCCGCTTGTCCAAATGAACCGGCCACTTCATCGAAGTGGCCATTTTTTCATGATGACTTGGTTTTCGGCTTGCTGGGCGTGGTATCGCTGCACGTGGCGCAGGCGATGGCTTTGCGGTAGCGCCAGTACTTCGAGCCGATGAAGATGGCAGATGCCACCAGCGACCAGGCCAGGGCGCTGAGGATGTCGGCCTGGCTGGTGGTACCCTTGCTGTACTCGACCACCGTCAGGATGATGAATAAAATCGAGCTGGCCAGCAAATAGCGGGAAATCCAGAATCCTGCGCCCATGTGTTTCTCCTCTTGTCGTCTCGTTGTCTCGTAAAGGCTAGCTGCTGATCGCTGCAGCATATCAACGCAGTATGCATCATTTTTCGGCATTCTTGCCATCTCCGGGCTTTATCTCGACTAAAATGCCGGGGTTTTCACCGTCTTCCAGCTTGCCATGACCCATTCCAGCCTTCCTCCCTTTCACATCGCCGTCATCGGTGGCGGCCCTGCCGGTCTGATGGCCGCCCAGGCGGCTACCGACCAGGGGGCCAAGGTGGAACTGTTTGACGCCATGCCTTCCGTCGGCCGCAAATTCCTGCTGGCGGGGCGCGGCGGCATGAACATCACGCACGCGGAAGACTACTATTCCTTCGTTTCGCGCTACGGCAGACCGGCGCGCTGGATCAAGCCGGCGCTGGACCAGTTCGGCCCGCAAAAAGTGCGCGACTGGGTGAGCAGCCTGGGCGTGGATACCTTTGTCGGCTCCTCGAACCGCGTCTTCCCGACTGACATGAAGGCCGCGCCGCTGCTGCGCGCCTGGCTGCACCGCCTGCGCGAAGCGGGCGTGCAATTTCACATGCGCCACCGCTGGACGGGCTGGCGCGATGGTCAGCTGGCCTTTGCCACGCCGGACGGCGAACGCCTGCGCGCATTCGACGCCGTGATCCTGGCCCTGGGCGGCGGCAGTTGGGCGCGGCTGGGGTCGGACGGCGCCTGGGTGCCGCTGCTGCAGGAACGCGGCGTGGCCGTGGCGCCTTTGGCGCCGGCCAATTGCGGCTTCGACGTGGACTGGAGCGCGCATTTCAGCAGCCGCCATGCGGGTGAACCGCTGACGACGGTGGCCATCACGGCGCGCGACATCGACGGCTGCATGATCAAGCGCCAGGGGCAGTTCGTCATCACGGCGGGTGGCGTCGAAGGCAGCCTGATTTATGCGTTGTCGGCCGCGCTGCGCGAGCAGATCGCCGCCGAGGGTAGCACCACCATTTGGCTCGACCTGGCGCCCGACCACAGTCATGAACGCGTGTTCGAGGAAGTGACGCGCCCGCGTGGCGCCCGTTCCATGTCCAGCCATCTGCAAAGCCGGCTGGGCATCAAGGGCGTGAAATCGGGCTTGCTGCGCGAATGCCTGAGCGCGGCCGACTTTGCCGAAGAAGCCAAATTGGCGCGGGCAATCAAGCTGCTGCCCGTGACCCTGCAGTGCCCGCGCCCCATCGATGAAGCCATCAGCAGCGCCGGCGGCGTGGCCTTCGACGGCATCGACGGCAGCATGCTGCGCGCCATGCCGGGCGTGTTCCTGGCGGGGGAAATGCTGGATTGGGAAGCGCCCACAGGCGGCTACCTGCTGACGGCCTGCCTGGCACAAGGCAAGGCGGCCGGCGAGCAGGCGGTGGCGTGGCTGGAAGAGAACCGTTAAAGAACTGGCATCGTCATTAATGCCAGATGATGTCGCCTGAACCACTCTTTTGCGCATCGCGCTGGCGCGGGTTGCCGTGCACGTGGATGTCGCCGCTGCCGCGCAAGGTCAGGTTGGCGGCATCGCGCACGAAGACGGTGCTCTGGCCCGAGCCTTGCAGGCTGACGCTGGCCTTGTCGGCCGCCAGGTGCTCGGCATCGATGTCGCCTGAGCCGCTCAGGTCGGCGCGCAGGAATTTCGTGTTGCCGCTGGCGGCGATACGCCCCGAACCCACCATTTCCAGCACCACGCTGTCGCTGTTGCCGCCGTTGATGTCGAGGTCACCACTGCCGTTGACGGTGGCCGACACCTGCTTGTAGCGTCCCGTGAAGCTGACATCGCCCGAACCCGTCAATTCCAGGATGAAACTGTCGCCGGAAAATCCCGTGATCTTGCTGTCGCCATTGCCGTGCACTTCCATGCGCACGAGGGCTGGCAGCACCAGTTCCACCTGCAGCGGCTGGCGATGGTGGAAGAGCATGCCTTTCGGGCCGATATGCAGGGTCGTGCCATCGGCGGTGGTCGCGACGTTCGACAGCAAACGCTGCTCGCCGCTGACCTTCAGCGATGGCGTGGCGCCGCGGCGCAGCACCAGGTCGATGGGGCCGGCCAGGTCGATGCTGGTGATATCGGCGGAAATCGGGCGCGTTTCGCTGCGCACGGCGCGACCGGCAGCGCTGCTGGGATTGCTGATCCCCTTGGCGCGCAACGCCGCATACGACATGGCGATCAGGACCAGTGCCAGCAGGAGCATGGACAGGCCAACTTTGAGCAAGCGTTTCATGGCAGCCTTTCTAGTGACCTTTGAGCAGGGAGACATTCATGGCGATGTAGCGCTTGATGCCGATCAAGGTATAGCGCGTGACCACCAGACTGAGCAGGAAGATGGCGATGCCGCCGAGCAGTATGCCCACGCCGAAGACGGTTTGCGTGGTGCGCGCATCGCGGTCCATGTCGGTGGAAATGCGGATGCCGCCACCGGCCAGCGCTTCGGCCCGCTCCATCATGCGCGACGACGCGCCCGGCGCCTCGGGTTCGGACTCAGCCTTGACGGGGCCGGGCAGGTGATCGACTTCGATGCCCGTGTCGCCGATGGTGATGCGCGTCTCGCGCCGCTCGCCGCCCTCATCGTCCTGGACGAAGACGTGGCGCAGCGGGCCATCGAGCACCAGTTCGTTGGCGCCGGACAAGCCGCTGGCCGTGATGGCGATGCCGGCCAGGTAAAAGCTCAGGCCGACGGCATACAGGGCGGCCAGCAGGGCCGCGTAGACGGCAGCAGGCACGACCATGAACAGGTTGAAGATGGTCAGGCCCACCAGCGAGACGAGCAGGCGCAGCAGGTTGACGGGGGTTTTCTTGTGTTCGAAGGCCTGGCGGTGGGTGCTGCTGCGCAAGGTCAGGGCGATTTTTTTCGGCTCGCCCAGGTCGTCGGCGATCTCGTGTTCGCTGCGACCGGCCGCCGCGCCTTCGATGAAAGTCTGTTCGTAATAGTCGAGGGTCTTGGCCACCAAGTCCGGTGGCAAGCCTGCCAGCGCGCGCCGCAGCGCGTCGAGATAATCTTGTTTGCTCATCATATTCTTCCTGTTCCTGCGCGTCGCTTAGCCCAGTGCCGGCAGCAGCATGCTTGCCTGGCTCAGCAGCAATGGCGCCTGTGGCACCTGCTGCACGTGAATGACGATCAGGGTGGCCAGCGCCACACAAGCCAGCAGCGCCAGGGCTTTCAAGCTGTTTTTCAAGTGCAAGGTGGTGTGCATGGTATTCCCCGTGGCATGGCCGTTGTCGATGATCAGACTGTACCCAAGCGCACGCAGCTGCACCAGCGCGGTGCGACAGAATGCAATTTCGCGGGGGCGAGCGACACCAGGGCAGGATGCACCGTCAAGTCTACTTTGCCACCTTGCCCGTGGTGACGATCCTGGCCGCCGCCACGCCGCTGCGCACGGCCGCCTCGATGGTGGCCGGATAGTCCTGCGTGCGGTCAGCATTGGCCGTATAGTCGCCCGCCAGCAGCAGGCCCGGCACGCCGCTGGCGTTGCCGGGGCGCGCCAGGTCCGGCGTGCAGGCAAAGGTAGCGCGTTTTTCCGTGATCAGCTGGGTCCAGGCGGGCTGCGCCAGTTCCGGACGCTGCAGCACCTGCGCCAACTGGGCGGCGATGGCTAGCGCCAGCGGTGCGTGGCCTTGCTCGGCGGCAGGGCCGGAGGCGCTGATGACGACGGCCAGCAAGCCCGCCTGGTTGCTGTCGAGCTGGCCCCGGTCGAAGACGAACTGGCCCCAGTGCCGCTGCTCCGGCGTATCGACGAGGGCATAGAACGGCAAGTCCAGGCGCACCGAAGCGTCGTATTGCAAATAGCAGGTGCTGATGGCTTCCGGCGTGAAAGCTTGCATGCAGTTAATGACGTCATCGAGGCGCGTATCCTGCAAGCCTTGCAGCAGGCTTGCCGCCTGCACGGACGAGGTGGCCACGATCACGCCGTCAAAGCTTTCCCCGTCATCAAGCCGCCAGCGGCCATCGGGCAAAGCTTGCAAGGCGGCAACCTTGGCGCCCGTGCGTACCGCGCCGCCATGCTGGGTGAGGTAGCGGGCGGCCGCATCGGGCAAGAGGCTGGTCAGATCCACTTTCGGGATCAGCATGTCGGAGGCGCGGCGGCGCGATGCCCCCAGGCTGTCGCGCAGCACGTTGATGAAGACGCGCGCCGAGGCCCGCTCGGGCGGGGTATTCAGCGCGGCCAGGCACAGCGGGTGCCACATCAGCCGGCTCAAGCGGTCCGTCTGGTCTAAGCGCTGCAGCAATTCGCTGACCGTGCAATCGTTGTACAGTTGCCAGCCCATCCATCGCATGGCGGTGGAAAAACGCATCAGGGCCAGCTTGTCGGCGCGCAATAATCCTTTGGCGCGCAGCAGGGCCCATGCCAGGTGCAGCGGCGCGGGCAGGCGCGGCGCGACGAAATCCATGCCACCTGAGTTGGCCGGATAGCGCATCTGCAGGGGCAGGGTGAGGATCAGTTCGCTGGGGTCTTGTCCCGAGAGCTTGATCAGGCGCAAGGTTTCCGTGTAGGCGCCCAGCAAGATGTGCTGGCCGTTGTCGAGCACAGTATTTTCGCGTTCGACCCGGCGTGCGCGCCCGCCCAGAGTGCGCGCCGCCTCGAAGAGGGTGACGGCATGGCCGGCGCGTGCCAGTTCCATGGCCGCCGCGCAGCCAGCCCAGCCGGCGCCGATGACGGCGTAGCGTTGCTTCACGTTACTCTCAGCCACGAACCCAGGTCTTCCAGGCCAGCCACAGTTTGCGGATCGGCGTGAGCGAAATGCGCTGTTTCAACACGTGGTAGCCGTCGCGCTCGACTTCATTGAGCACCGTGCGGTAGATGGCGGCCATGATCAAGCCCGGGCGCTGGGCGCGGCGATCCTCGGCTGGCAAGAGCGCGAAGGCTTCGTCGTACGCCTTTTGCGCGCGTGCCACCTGGAAACGCATGAGGTTTTCGAAATTTTCGCTGTGGCGCGCGTTCAGCAGGTCGGCCGCCGTCACATTGAATTGCTGCAATTCGCTGATCGGCAGGTAGATGCGCCCCTTGCGCGCATCTTCGCCCACATCGCGGATGATGTTGGTCAGCTGGAAGGCATGGCCCAGTTTTTCCGCGTACAGCAGGGTTTCCGGGCGCGTCGCGCCAAAGATGCTGGCCGACAAGATACCCACCACGCTGGCCACGTGCCAGCAATAGCGGCTCATGGCCTGGTAATCGAGGTAGCGGGTCTGGTTCAAGTCCATTTCCATGCCGTCGATGATGGCCTGCAAATGCTTTTCTTCCAGCTTGTAGATCGCCAGGTGCGGCTGCAGCGCGCGCATCACGGGATGCGTGGGGTTGCCCTCGTACATGGCCTTGACTTCCTTGCGCCACCAGACCAGCTTGGTGCGTGCCACGGCTTCGTCCGTGCATTCATCGACCGTGTCATCGACTTCGCGGCAGAAGGCGTACAAGGCCGTGATGGCCTTGCGGCGTTCGGCAGGCAGGAACAGGAAGCTGTAGTAGAAGCTGGAGCCGCTCTGGGCGGCCTTTTGTTGGCAGTATTCGTCGGGAGACATAGTCAAAAGAGCAAGGGTTGCAGATCGAAGCCGCTATTCTATCGTCTTACAGAGTGGGCGACGGGGGAAAAGCCGTTTTTACTTGTGTCTCTTGATGCAGGCTTTTGCGCGACATGCGCAGGGCGCGCCAGAAAATGATCAGCCAGTCGCGTTTCTCCAGCTTGGGGCGGCGCCGGAAGACGTCGTAATTGACGGCTTCGATGGCTTCGAGGATGCGCAAGCCCCCTTGCACCACCAGGCGCAGTTCCCAGCCAATGCGCCCGCGCAGGCGCAGGGCCAGCGGCGCGCCCGACAACATCAGGGCGCGTGTGCGGGCCACTTCGAAGCGCATCAGGGCGCTCCACTTGCCATGCGCTTCGGGCCGCTCGAAGGCTGCAGCGGAGACGGCAAAGCGGCTCAGGTCTTCCATCGGCAGGTAGATACGCTCTTTTTGCTGGTCGATGGCGACGTCTTGCAGGAAATTAATTAGTTGCAAAGCTGAACATATCGCATCGGAATCGCGTACATTCTGTTCATCGGCCGCACCGTACAGGTGCAGCATCAGCAGCCCCACGGGGTTGGCGGAGCGGGCACAGTAATCGAGCACGTCGTCGTAGCTGGCATAGCGCGTCGTTTGCACATCCTGCTTGAAGGCCGACAACAGATCGTAAAACGGCTTGAGCGGCAGCTGGAATTTGGCGATGACGGCGGCCAGGCGTTCGAACATGGCGGCGTTCAGGCCAGCATGGCCTTCGTGGCGGGCTATGCGGCCCAGCGCCTCTTCATAGGTCTGCAGGGCGGCCAGGCGTTCGGCCGGCGTGGCGTCGCCTTCATCGGCCAGGTCGTCGGCGCTGCGGGCGAAGGCATAGATGGCTTCGACGGCGGGCACCAGGCGGCGCGGCAGCAGGAATGATGCAACAGGAAAATTTTCGTAATGGTCTACAGGCATTGAACACGCTTCTTTAGTCTTGCAGTTTTGTCCGGAACCCTGCCAGCGCAGGAGGATTGCCGAACGTTGTATGTCTCAAGATTAATGACGCAATAGTCACTAAAAACTTTTGCGCACGATTATAATTAATAACCAGAAAGTCATTAGGGGAAGTCACTCCCTGTCATGATCAAGCTGATATTGTCACAAATTTAAGGATATCGTGTGCGAAAAAGTTTGGCTAGCATCACTTGGCAAGCGAAAAGTTTCCTCACGTAAAAATCTAACAGCCCGCATAGTAAAGGAAAATACCTTGTTTGCCCTGAAAACCCTGCGCCGCGAGACCGGCGCACCCGCACTGCCCGCACTGCGGCTGATCGCCGCCGCTGCCCTGGCGCTGACCCTGGCGGCCTGTTCCAAGCCTGCCGTCAAAGTGGAAGACGTGCGCCCCGTGCGCGCGATGGTGTTGTCTAGCAGTAATGTTGACGTGAGTGCCGAGCTGGCGGGCGAGGTCGTGCCCCGCGTGGTGTCGCAGCTGGGTTTCCGCGTGGGCGGCAAGATCGTCGCGCGCAGGGTCGATGTGGGCGCCAGTGTGAAAAAAGGGCAAGTGCTGATGCAGCTCGATCCTGTCGACTTGCAGCTGTCGCAGGCGCAGGCCAAGGCCTCGCTGGTCAGCGCGGAAACGAGCCGCGACCTGGCGCGCGCCGAACTGAAGCGCTACCAGGATTTGCGCGAGAAAAATTTCGTCAGCCAGGCCGTGCTCGATGGCAAGGACGCCACTTACAAGGCGGCGCAAGCGAATGTGGAAGCGGCCCAGGCCCTGTACCGGGGCCAGGCGAACCAGTCCGGCTATGCCAGCCTGCTGGCCGACGTCGATGGCGTCGTCACGCGCATCGAGGCCGAAGTAGGGCAGGTGGTGGCGCCTGGCACGCCCGTGGTGCAAGTGGCCAGGAGCGGCGAGAAGGAAGTCGTGATCGGCATTCCCGAAGACAAGGTCGAAACCTTGCGCGGCGTCAAGGATGTGGTGGTGCGCCTGTGGGCCGACCCGAAGCAGGGCTTGCCGGGCAAGATACGTGAAGTGTCGCCCGTGGCCGATGCCGCCACGCGCACCTACCTGGCCAAGGTCAGCATCCCGGACGCGCCGCAGGCGCGCCTGGGCATGACGGCCGTGGTGCAGTTTGCCTCGCAGACGGCCACGCCGCAGATCAAGGTGCCGCTGACGGCCCTGTTCAACGAGAAATCGCAAAGCTCCGTGTGGGTGGTGGAAAACGGCGCCGTGAAGCTGGTGCCGGTAACGGTGGGCGGCGTGGCGGGCAATGAGTTGCTGCTGACCTCGGGCGTGAAAGCGGGGCAGACGGTGGTCACGGCCGGCGTCAATCTGCTCAAGCCGGGCCAGAAAGTGTCCATCCTCGGCGCCGAACTGGCCAGCAAGGCTGATGTTGCCGCTGCCGCCGTCAGCGTGGGTGCGGCCAAATGAAGGGCGGTTTCAATCTGTCGCGCTGGGCCCTCGAACACATCCCGCTGACGCGCTACCTGATGGCCGTGCTGCTGATCGGCGGCATGCTCAGCTATGCCAGCCTGGGCCAGGATGAAGATCCCCCGTTTACCTTCCGCGCCATGGTCTTGCAAGCGTACTGGCCGGGCGCCACGGCGCTGCAGATGGCCGAGCAGGTGACGGACAAGCTGGAAAAGAAGCTGCAGGAAACGCCGTACATCGACGAGATCACCAGCTATTCGAAGCCCGGAGAAACCTTGATTTTGCTGGAATTGCGCGAATCGGCGCCGCCCAAGGAAACGGCGGCTGCCTGGTACCAGGTGCGCAAGAAGATCGGCGACATCCAGGGCACCTTGCCGGCCGGCGTGGTGGGCCCGTTCTTCAACGACGAGTTCGGCGACACGTACGGCTCCATCTTCGCCCTGTCCGGCGATGGTTTCACCTATGCGGAAATGAAGGATTACGCGGACAAGGTGCGCCAGGAACTGCTGGCCGTGGGGCAGGTATCGAAGGTGGAACTGTTCGGCGTGCAAGACGAAAAGATCAATATCATCTTTTCGCACAAGAAATTTGCCCAGTTGGGCATTCCTTTTGATGCCATCGTGCAGCAACTGTCTGCACAGAACAGCATCAACGCCACAGGCGTGCTGGTGACGCCCACGGATAACCTGCAAGTACGCGTGACGGGCGCCATGGTGACCGTCACGGACCTGGAAAACCTGGAGCTGCGCGCCAACGGCACGACCTTCCGCCTCGGTGACTTTGCCACCGTGAAACGTGAATTCGTCGATCCGCCCAAGGACAAGATGCGTTTCAATGGCAAGGAAGTGATCGGCCTGGGCGTGTCGATGGAAAAGGGCGGCAACATCATCGACATGGGCAAGGCCTTGCAAGCGACGGTGACGCGCATGAAGAGCGAATTGCCGGTGGGTATAGAGTTGCAGCGCGTATCGAACCAGCCGGAAGCCGTGTCCGCTTCCGTGGGCGAATTCGTGCACACGCTGATCGAAGCCATCTTGATCGTGCTGGCCGTCAGCTTCGTCGCGCTGGGCTTGCACACGAAACCGCTGCGCATCGACGTGCGGCCCGGCCTGGTGGTGGCGCTGACCATCCCCCTGGTGCTGGCCGTCACCTTCCTGTGCATGCGCCTGCTGGACATCGACTTGCACAAGATCTCGCTGGGCGCCCTGATCATCGCGCTGGGTTTGCTGGTCGATGACGCCATCATCGCCGTCGAGATGATGGTGCGCAAGATGGAAGAGGGCATGTCGCGTTTCGATGCGGCCACCTTCGCCTACACGTCGACGGCCATGCCCATGCTGACTGGCACCCTGATCACGGTGGCGGGTTTCCTGCCCATCGGCCTGGCCAAGTCGGCCGCCGGCGAATACACGTTCTCCTTGTTCTCCGTGAATGCGCTGGCCCTGATCATTTCGTGGGTGGTGGCCGTCGTCTTCACGCCCTACATCGGCTACGTCTTGCTGAAAGTGAAACCGCACGCGCATAACGACCATGAATTGTTCGATACGCCGAATTTCCGCCGCTTCCGCCGCGCCGTCACCTGGTGCGTGGAATGGCGCAAGACGACGATCGCGGCCACCCTGGCCATCTTTGCGCTGGGCATTTATGGCTTTAACTTTATCGAGAAGCAATTCTTTCCTGATTCCAGCCGTCCGGAATTGATGGTGGAGCTGTGGTCGCCCGAGGGCACGACCTTTGCCGCGAATGAAAAGCAGGTGAAGAAGTTCGAAGCCTTTGTGGGCAAGCTTGACGGCGTGGATAGCGTGACCAGCTATGTGGGTACGGGCAGCCCCCGTTTTTACCTGCCGCTGGACCAGATCTTCCCGCAGACCAATGTGTCGCAAGTGGTGATCCTGCCGAAGAGCCTGGCGGACCGCGAGCAACTGCGCCAGAAGATCATCGATGTCTTCAAGAAGGATTTCCCGGAAGTGCGGGGCAGGGTAAAACTGTTGCCGAACGGGCCGCCCGTGCCGTATCCCGTGCAATTCCGTGTTACGGGGCCGGAAGTGGCCGGTGTGCGGGCCATTGCCGACCAGGTCAAGGATATCATGCGCGCCAATCCGAACACCCTGGGTGTCAACGACAACTGGAATGAATCGGTGAAGGTGTTGCGCCTGGACCTGGACCAGGACAAGATGCGCGCGCTGGGCGTCACCTCGAAAACGGTGATGCAGGCGGCCAATACGATTCTGTCGGGCACGGTCATCGGCCAGTTCCGCGAAGACAACAAGCTGATCGATATCCAGGTGCGCCAACCTTTGGCCGAACGGGCGACGATTTCCGTGTTGAATGACACGAATATCCCGACGGCAACGGGCAAGTCCGTGCCCATCTCGCAACTGGCCCGCGTGCATTTCGTGTGGGAACCGGGCGTGGTCTGGCGTGACAAGCGGGAATGGGCCATTACCGTGCAATCGGACGTGATCGATGGCATCCAGGGCGCCACCGTGTCGACGCAGCTGGCGCCGCAGCTCGATGCCTTGCGGGCCAAGTTGCCGGCCGGCTACCGCATCACCGTGAAAGGCGTGGCGGCCGACAGCGGCGAGGCGGAAGCCTCGATCGCGACCAACTTGCCGCTGGCCATCTTCATCATCTTCACCTTGCTGATGCTGCAGTTGCACAGTTTCTCGCGCTCCCTGCTGGTGTTCCTGACGGGGCCGCTGGGCGTGGCGGGCGCCGCCTTTGCCTTGCTGCTGCTGCATCGCCCGCTCGGCTTCGTGGCCAACCTGGGCGTCATCGCGCTGTTCGGCATGATCATCCGCAACTCGGTGATCCTCGTCGACCAGATCGAGCAAGACATCAGCGATGGATCGGCGCCGTGGGACGCCATCATCGACTCGGCCGTGCGCCGCTGCCGCCCCATCGTGCTGACGGCTGCCGCCGCCGCGCTGGCCATGATTCCCCTGTCGCGCTCCGTGTTCTGGGGGCCGATGGCCGTGGCCATCATGGGCGGCCTGATCCTGGCGACTGCCTTGACCCTGCTGTTCCTGCCTGCCCTGTATGCGGCCTGGTTCCGGGTCAAGAAGCCGGTGGTGCTGGACAAAGGAGGGAGCTAAGGAAGGAATTCCTCCGCGCTGACCATGATCCCGCTGTCGCACTCCGTGTTCTGGGGGGGGGCACGCAGGGCGGTCGCCATCATGGGCGGCCTGATCCTGGCGACTGCCCTGACCTTGCTGTTCCTGCCAGCCCTGTATGCGGCCTGGTTCCAGGTCAAGAAGCCGGAGCCGGTGATCGCAAAAGAAGGCTAGGAGCCTGCGCCAAGGTGCAGTCATAAAAAAGGCGGCATTCCTCTGGGAAATCCAGTAAAATGCCGCCTTTGCTTTACCGAGGGCTTGCTCGATCAGTCCAAGGTAGCCAGATCGCTCCCGAGTTGTTAAAATCAGGTGCGGCAGTCAAGTGGTATGTACAAGCTGCGTACAAAATGCGGATGTGGTGGAATTGGTAGACACGCTGGTCTTAGAAGCCAGTGCTTCGGCTTGGGAGTTCGAGTCTCCCCATCCGCACCAATCCGGGTTGTTCCAGCCCGGAGGTGCAGCACCATCAAGTTGTTCTTCAGCCTCGTTGCAGGCGTTTTTCTGTTGTCTTTCCTGTATTTCCGTCATTCGGGATGCCTTTGTTTGCGCTATTTTTCACCAGAGATCGGACGGCAGGGCCGGGCCCGGGCGCAGATTTTCCTGAAAAATGGCCAAATTGAGGTAAATCAAAGGTTTTTTGCCCGAAAACTTCGCCAAGAGCGCATTTCTTTGTTTCGGACGGGGCGACAGTTCGCATATACTAATGAACGAAGCAGGCTGGAAAGCCTGTCTCTGGCGAAATAAAGAATGCCGGGGCAAGAGTAAAGACAGGGCCATCCAGGCTGTAGCGACTCGTTCGCCGCCGCTGGTATCCTCTGTGGCCGGGCTGCAAAGCCAGCCACTTTCCCGAAGTCCTTTGTTATAATGCCACGCTTTACCGAATGATGGCCGGCCTTGCATTTACTTGGAAGCAAGGCTGGACGCTCGGAGCCCTGTCGCAGTACTGGAAGCGGCGGATTGTTTGGTGCCTGGTGCGGGTTTTCCCTCAGCCGGGTAGACCAGGTCCATCGTCCTGTTTTTCAGTACTTTTACAGATGAATATGCGAGCGAGTGAAGCTGGACCCATGTCTTGCCGCCAGTGATGGCGCAAGGGGTCGGGTCTTCTTTTCTCGCACCAACAGTGTTTATTTTTTGGACGATTTTTTACATGGCAACTGCAGTCGAAACCTTGGGCAAACTCGAACGTCGTATCACGATCTCCTTCCCGCTGACGGACGTCCGCACGGAAGTTGAGAAGCGCCTGAAAGTGCAAGCCCGTACGGCTAAGGCACCGGGCTTCCGTCCGGGCAAAGTGCCGTTGAAAATGGTCGCAGCACAATACGGCTACCAAATTGAATCCGAAGTGCTGAATGACAAAGTCGGCCGCGCGTTCAACGACGCCGCCAACGAAAACAATCTGCGCGTGGCCGGTTTCCCGGACATCGTGCCGAAAGAAGAAGCAGCCGAAGGCCAGCTGGCTTTCGATGCAACCTTCGAAGTGTATCCGGAAGTCGCCATCGGCGACTTGACGGCCGTTGAAATCGAAACTGTGCAAGCCGACGTGTCGGAAGCCGAAATCGACAAGACCATCGACATCCTGCGCAAGCAGCGCGTGCACTTCCACACCAAGGGCGAAGCTGGCGAACACGGCGACGGCGGTGAGCCGATCGCTGCCAATGGCGACCGCGTGACGGTCGATTTCGTCGGCTCTATCGACGGCGTTGAATTCCCAGGCGGCAAAGCTGAAGGCTACGCTTTCGTGCTGGGCGAAGGCCGCATGCTGCCAGAATTCGAAGCAGCGACCCTGGGCCTGAAAGTGGGCGAGTCCAAGACTTTCCCATTGTCGTTCCCAGAGGACTACCATGGCAAGGACGTGGCCGGCAAAACCGCTTCGTTCACCATCACCCTGCAAAAGCTGGAGTGGGCGCACCTGCCGGAAGTCGATGCCGAATTCGCAAAGTCCTTGGGCGTTGCCGATGGCGACCTGGCCAAAATGCGCGAAGACATCAAAGTCAACCTGCAACGTGAAGTCGCTGGCCGCGTGAAAGCACGCAACAAGGAAGCCGTCATGGACGCGCTGATCAAAGTTGCCGAACTGGAAGTGCCAAAAACGCTGATCGCGCAGGATTCCGAGCGCCTGGCCGAAATGACCCGCCAGGACATGGCGCAGCGCGGCATGAACGTCAAGGACGTGCCTTTCCCAGCAGAACTGTTCGCAGAAAAAGCCGAGCGTCGCGTACGCCTGGGCCTGATCCTGTCGCAACTGGTGGGCGACAACAAGCTGCAGGCAACGCCTGAGCAAGTCAAGGCGCAAATCGAAGATTTCGCCCAAAGCTACGAAGATCCACGCGAAGTGCTGAAGTACTACTACAGCGACCGTCGTCGTCTGGGTGAGATCGAAGCCCTTGTATTGGAAGAAAACGTCGTCACTTACGTGTTGGGCCTGTCGAAAGTCACGACGAAAGCAGTTGCTTTCGACGAACTGATGGGAAGCAACGCACAAGCGTAAACCAGTTGGTATTGGGGTGCCATTATTGCCTTTGACACCTAACAAAACCGTAGCGAGCGGATGGGAGTTGTGGCTGAGAAGCGGAGCTGTGCGAATGCACAGTGAGCATCGGAGGCCGCAAATCGCGACGCGCAGTAGGTTTGTTTGGTGTCCCAAGGTGGTGGTAGCGTCCCCTAACTGCTTCACAAGGAAATGAAATGACAGGTATGAACCGTAATCCAGCGCTGGACACAGAGATGCTCGGCCTGGTGCCGATGGTGGTGGAACAAAGCGGTCGCGGCGAGCGCTCGTATGATATTTACTCGCGCCTGCTGAAGGAACGCTTGATTTTCATGGTCGGCCCGGTCAATGACCAGATGGCCAACCTGGTTGTCGCCCAGCTGCTGTTCCTGGAAAGCGAAAATCCGGAAAAGGAAATCTCGCTCTACATCAACTCGCCAGGTGGTTCGGTTTCGGCCGGCATGGCCATCTACGACACCATGCAGTTCATCAAGCCCGATGTCTCGACCCTGTGCACGGGCATGGCTGCCTCGATGGGCGCTTTCTTGCTGGCCGCTGGCGCCAAGGGCAAGCGTTTCTCGCTGCCAAACTCGCGCATCATGATTCACCAGCCGTCCGGTGGTTCGCAAGGCATGGCGTCCGACATCGAGATCCAGGCAAGGGAAATCCTTTACCTGCGCACCCGCTTGAACGGCATCATGGCCGAGCGCACGGGCCAGTCGATCGAACAGATCGCCAAGGACACCGACCGCGACCGTTTCATGTCCGCCGACGAGGCCGTTGAGTATGGTTTGATCGACAAAGTGTTGACCAGCCGCGCTTGATGAGTCCCTACCGGTATTGCTAAGTACGTAAGTTAACGCCCGGGCGATCAAACGTTCGGGCGTTTCGCTTTTATTTCGGGTAGCATGGAGCTTGTGCAGGTTGTTGACTTGCGCCATCGGTGGCTGTCTTTCGGGCAACTACCGCACTCCGGCTTGCGATTTTGCAATATTGTTAATGCAGTTCCAACCAAAATGCCTTATGTCAGACAAAAAATCCTCTAGCGGCGAAAAATTACTGTATTGCTCGTTCTGCGGCAAAAGCCAGCACGAGGTGAAGAAACTCATCGCCGGCCCGTCCGTGTTCATTTGCGACGAGTGCATCGACCTGTGCAACGACATCATCCGTGATGAAACGTCGAGCATCGAGACGGTGACCGGTACCAAATCCGACCTGCCGACGCCGCAAGAAATTGCCGCCTTGCTCGATCAGTACGTGATCGGCCAGCAGACGGCCAAGCGCATCCTGTCGGTGGCGGTGTACAACCATTACAAGCGCCTCAAGCACCTGGGCAAAAAAGACGACATCGAACTGGCCAAGAGCAACATCTTGCTGGTCGGTCCTACCGGCTCGGGCAAGACCCTGCTGGCACAGACCCTGGCGCGCATGCTCAACGTGCCGTTCGTGATCGCCGACGCCACCACCTTGACCGAAGCCGGTTACGTGGGTGAAGACGTGGAAAACATCATCCAGAAGCTGCTGCAAAGCTGCAACTATGACGTCGAGAAAGCCCAGCGCGGCATCGTCTACATCGATGAGATCGACAAGATTTCGCGCAAGTCCGACAATCCGTCCATCACGCGCGACGTGTCGGGCGAGGGCGTGCAGCAAGCCTTGCTGAAACTCATCGAAGGCACGATGGCTTCCGTGCCGCCACAAGGCGGGCGCAAGCATCCGAACCAGGATTTCGTGCAGATCGACACGACCAACATCATGTTCATCTGCGGCGGCGCCTTCGATGGCCTGTCGAAAGTGATCGCCAACCGTTCCGAAAAGAGCGGCATCGGCTTCTCGGCCACGGTGCGCAGCAAGTCGCAAAGCTCGGCCAGCGAACTGATGCTGCAAGCGGAACCGGAAGATCTGGTCAAGTTTGGCCTGATCCCGGAACTGGTGGGCCGTCTGCCCGTCATCGCCACCCTGGCGGAATTGACGGAAGAGGCGCTGATCCAGATCCTGGTCGAGCCGAAGAATGCGCTGATCAAGCAGTATTCGAAGCTGCTCGAGATGGAAGGCGCGGAACTGGAGATTCGTCCGGCCGCCCTGCATGCGATCGCCAAGAAGGCGCTGGCGCGCAAGACCGGTGCCCGTGGCCTGCGTTCCATCCTGGAACATGCTTTGCTGGACGTCATGTACGAACTGCCGAGCGAACAAAATGTGGTGAAAGTCGTCATCGACGAAAATACCATCACCAGTGGTGCCAAACCTTTGTTGATTTATCAAGAGACTGCCAAGGCCTCCGGAGAAAATTGAAAACTGCCGAGACAAATGCATAAAAAGGGTTTTGATTCCTTAATGCATGGCAGTACAATTTAAATCAATGAGTGCAGGCTTCAATCGTAAAGCCACTCGCGGCGCTTAGCTGCGCGTGGCTTTTTTACTGTTAAAACTGCATTTGTTACAGTCATGCGGGTGTGTTTTGCGAAATAGACTTCATGTTTGTTTCACAGAATTATTTATTCTCGCCGGTCTTGTGTTTTGGCAGCGAGCGCCAACATCGTAAACACGCTTTCTATAAGGTACGCCATGACAACTTCCAAATTAACTGAGCAAACTCAACTGCCGTTATTGCCGTTGCGGGATGTCGTCGTTTTCCCGCATATGGTGATACCGCTGTTCGTTGGCCGTCCAAAGTCGATCAAGGCGCTGGAAGCTGCGATGGAGCAGGGCAAGAGCATCATGCTTGCCGCTCAAAAAGCAGCCGCGAAGGACGAGCCGTCTCCTTCGGATATCTATGAAATTGGCTGTGTCGCCAATATTTTGCAAATGCTGAAGCTGCCCGATGGCACCGTCAAGGTGCTGGTCGAAGGCGCGCAGCGTGCCCGTATCAACCACATCAGCGATTCGCCGACGCACTTCATCGCCGACCTGACGCCGCTCGAGTCCGAGCCGGGCGACGAGTCGGAAGTCGAAGCCATGCGCCGCGCGATCGTGCAGCAGTTCGACCAGTACGTCAAACTGAATAAAAAGATTCCACCGGAAATTCTGGCATCGCTGTCGGGCATCGACGATGCCGGCCGCCTGGCCGACACGGTGGCTGCGCATCTGCCCCTGAAGCTTGAGCAAAAACAAGTCATCCTGGAAATTTTCAGCGTGGCCAAGCGCCTCGAACACCTGCTGGGCCAGCTCGAAGGCGAGCTCGACATCCTGCAAGTGGAAAAGCGCATCCGTGGCCGCGTCAAGCGCCAGATGGAAAAGTCGCAGCGCGAGTACTACCTGAACGAGCAAGTCAAGGCGATCCAGAAAGAACTGGGCGAGGGCGAAGATGGTGCCGACCTCGACGAGCTGGAGAAGAAAGTCGCTTCGGCCAAGATGCCGAAGGAAGCGCTCGACAAGGCCACCAACGAGTTGAAGAAGCTCAAGCTGATGTCGCCGATGTCGGCCGAAGCCACCGTCGTGCGCAATTACATCGACACCCTGGTCAACTTGCCTTGGAAAAAGAAATCCAAGGTCAATAACGACCTGGCGAACGCGGAAAAAGTGCTCGAGGGCGACCACTACGGCCTCGACAAGGTCAAGGAACGCATCCTGGAATACCTCGCAGTGCAACAGCGCGTAGACAAGCTGAAAGCGCCTATCTTGTGCTTCGTCGGTCCTCCGGGCGTGGGCAAGACCTCGCTGGGCCAGTCCATCGCCCGCGCGACGAACCGCAAGTTCGTGCGCATGGCCCTGGGCGGCGTGCGCGACGAAGCCGAGATCCGCGGCCACCGCCGTACCTACATCGGCTCGATGCCGGGCAAGATTCTGCAATCGCTGGCGAAAGTCGGCGTGCGCAATCCGCTGTTCCTGCTCGACGAAGTCGACAAGATGGGCGCCGATTTCCGTGGCGATCCTTCGTCGGCCCTGCTGGAAGTGCTGGACCCGGAACAGAACCACACGTTCTCCGACCATTACATCGAAGTCGATTTCGACTTGTCCGACGTGATGTTCGTGGCCACGTCGAACTCGTACAACATTCCCCCAGCCTTGCTTGACCGCATGGAAGTGATCCGTCTGTCCGGCTACACGGAAGATGAAAAGACCAGCATCGCGCAGCGTTACCTGCTGCCGAAGCAGATCAAGAACAATGGCTTGAAGGAAGAGGAAATCTCGGTTGCCGAATCGGCCTTGCGCGACATCATCCGCTACTACACGCGGGAAGCCGGTGTGCGTTCGCTCGAGCGTGAAGTGTCGAAGATCTGCCGCAAGGTGGTCAAGATGCTGCTGCTGAAGAAATCCGACAAGAAAGTCATCGTCAACTCGAAGAACCTGGATAAGTTCCTCGGCGTGCGCCGCTATGATTTCGGTGTCGCAGAGAAAGAAAACCAGGTGGGCCAGGTGGTCGGTCTGGCATGGACGGAAGTGGGCGGCGATCTGCTGACCATCGAAGCCGTGTCGATGCCGGGCAAGGGCGGCATCATCCGCACGGGTACCCTGGGCGACGTCATGAAGGAGTCGATCGAGGCAGCCCGCACGGTGGTGCGCAGCCGGGCCCAGCGCCTGGGCATCAAGGCGGACGTGTTCGAGAAGAGCGATATCCACATCCACGTGCCGGAAGGCGCGACACCGAAGGACGGTCCTTCGGCTGGCGCGGCCATGACGGTGGCGATGGTGTCGGTCTTCACGGGCATCCCCGTGCGTGCCGACGTGGCGATGACGGGCGAGATCACCTTGCGCGGCGAAGTGTTGCCGATTGGCGGCCTGAAAGAAAAGCTGCTGGCGGCCCATCGCGGCGGCATCAAGACGGTTCTGATTCCAGAGCAAAATGTGAAGGACTTGGCCGAAATTCCGGACAACGTCAAGAACAAGCTGGAGATCGTGCCCGTGCGCTGGATCGACAAAGTGCTGGAAATCGCCCTCGAGCGCATGCCTGAACCGTTGGCGGAAGTCGCTGCTGTGGAGGCTGTCACGGCCGCCGCGGCCAAGCCTGACGCGGCTGGCGAGGTAGTAAAACACTAACGTTTTACCCCTGTTTTCCCCAAACAAGCGCTTTTAGAGCGCTTGTTTTATATTGAAACGTGAATTGCGCCCCCAAAGCGCTTGACACATATACAGTGTGGCTTGTTTAATACGCCTGCACATTTTTTTCGCCGGACAGCTGTGGTGCCAAAAGTACCGCAACGATACGGTAAACGTTTTATACCTTTGTAATTGGGGATGCTAGTGAACAAGACTGAATTGATCGACCACATTGCTGAAAAAGCTGACATTTCCAAAGCCGCCGCTGCGCGCGCACTCGACGCTGTTATCGGCGGCGTGACGGAAACTTTGAAAAACAACGACAGCGTGACGCTGGTCGGTTTTGGCACTTTCTCGGTCAGCGAACGCGCTGAGCGTACCGGCCGCAATCCGCGTACCAAAGAAGCGATCACGATCGAAGCTGCAAAAGTTCCAAAATTTAAAGCTGGTAAAGCTTTGAAGGATGCTGTAAACTAACGGACTTCGGTGAGGTGACAATCACCGGAAACATTTGGCGGCGCCCCCGGGTGCCGCGATTTCAGGGTTGAAGTTCTTCGAATCGCAACCCTGGATGCAAATGCAAGTGGTACTGTGTATTTTTCGGAGTGGTAGTTCAGTTGGTTAGAATGCCGGCCTGTCACGTCGGAGGTCGCGGGTTCGAGTCCCGTCCGCTCCGCCAAAAAAATACGCTCTTAAGGAGTGGTAGTTCAGTTGGTTAGAATACCGGCCTGTCACGTCGGGGGTCGCGGGTTCGAGTCCCGTCCGCTCCGCCAGAATATAGAAACCCGCGCTGCTGAATAAGTAGCGCGGGTTTTTCTTTTATGCGCCCGATTATCTCTACGCGCTTCCATTTTGAAATTCCCGCCTGCCGTTTTGAATCAAACGCAGGGCCATTTAAATCCGCTTTAAGCTTCACCGGGTTTAATGTCGAGGCTGGCGCTCTGCCGGCATGGCGGCGCGGCGCGCGGCACCGGGGCAGGGCGCGTGCCCTGATTTACTCTTGCTATAGCGCTATGGGCATTGTAGAATCAGGAGATAATGGCTTGGGCGTCAGAATCCTGCTTTAGTTCCAGCGCCAAGTTGTTGAATCTAAAGGGGAAGTGGACATATGTCCCGTCCATTCCGCCGCAGAAATCAAGGCGAACGCATGTTCGCCTTTTTTTATAGTGATCCACTCATCCCGAATTGGCTGACCATGTTTGAATTTATTCGTACCCATCGACGCTTGATGCAGTTTCTCTTGATGCTGGTCATCGTCCCGTCTTTTGCACTGGTCGGTATCAGCGGCTACCAAAGCTTCGGCGACGGCGCGAACACCATCGCCAAGGTCGGCGACCAGGTGGTCACGCAGCAGCAATATGAAGAAGCGCAACGCCAGCAGATCGACCGCTACCGCCAGATGATGGGCGAGCAGTTCGACCAGAAAATGTTTGATACGCCGGAAGCGCGCCAGAGCATCCTCGACAACCTGATCGCCGAGCGCGCCGTGGCCGCCGAAGTGGGCCGTAGCCACCTGGTCATCAGCGATGCCGTGCTGCAAAAGGAAGTGCTGGAAATCCCGGGCTTGACCTTGCCAGACGGTAAATTCGACCTGGAACGCTACAAGTCCATGCTGGCCGCGCAAGGCATGACGCCGCAGATGTACGATGCGCGCCGCCGCAGCGATATGGCCCTGCAGCAACTGGCCGGCGCCGTGCAAGGCACCGCCTTCGCACCGAGCAGCGTCTCCAAGCGCCTGTCCGACATCACCTCGGAAGAGCGTGAAGTACAGGAACTGCTGTTGCCGATCGCCCAGTACGTGCCGGAAGTTAAAGTGACGGACGCCATGATCAAGGCTTTCTATGACAAGAACGGCAAGTTCTTCGAGATCCCGGAACAAGCCAAGATCGAATACGTCGTGCTGGACGACAGCGCTGCCGGCGAGCAAGTCGACGTCAGCGACGCCGACGTGACCGGCTACTACGCGAAGAACCAGAAAGCCTACACGACGGAAGAAGCGCGCCAGGCCAGCCACATCCTGGTGGCCGTCAAGAAAGACGCCTCGGCCGCCGACAAGGCAGCCGCCAAGGCCAAGGCTGAAGCCATCCTGGCTGACGTGCGCAAGACGCCTGCCAGCTTTGCCGCCGTGGCCAAGGCCAAGTCGGAAGACCCGGCCTCCGCGGAACAGGGCGGCGACCTGGGCGTGATCGGCAAGGATGGCTTGCCTACGCCATTGCTGAGCGCGGTAAGCAAGCTCAAGCAAGGCGAAATCAGCGATGTCGTCGCTTCCGATTTTGGCTATCACATTCTGACCGTCACCTCGCTCAAGCCGCAGCACGTCAAGGCGCTTGATGAAGTGCGCGGCGAAATCACGGCCGACCTGCGCAAGCAATTTGCTGCCAAGAAATACTCGGAAATGGCTGAAACGTTCACCAACACAGTCTACGAGCAATCGGACAGCCTGAAACCGGTGGCTGACAAGCTGAAGCTGAAAGTGGAAAGCGTCGCCAACCTGTCGCGCACGCCGTCGCCAGCATTGGGCAAGGCACCGTTCAACAATGCCAAGTTCCTGACCGCCATCTTCTCGAACGATTCCTTGAAGGACAAGCGCAACACGGAAGCCGTGACCGTTGCGCCGAACGTGCTGATCGCCGGCCGCGTGGTGGAATTCAAGCCAGCCTCGAAGCGTCCGCTGGCCGAAGTCGAAGCGATGATCCGTCAGCGCGTGACCCTGGAAGAAGCGGAAAAGCTGGCCAAGAAAGCGGGCGAAACCAAGCTGGCCGCCTTGAAGGCCTCGGGTGATGCGAGCGGTTTCGGCGCAGCACAATGGGTCTCGCGCAGCAAGCTCGACGGCATCAACCGTGCCGCCATCGCGCAAGTCATGAAAGCCGACACGAGCAAGCTGCCGGCCTATGTAGGTGTGGACCTGCCAGCCCTGGGCTACGGCATCTACCGTATCGCCAAGGTGCAGCAGCCGGCGGAGGTGGACGCAGCGCGCCGCCAGCAAGAGAAAGACCAGATCAGCGGCATCCTGGCACAGCAGGAAATGTTCGATTACGTCGAGTACCTGAAATCCAAGGCCAAGGTGAAGATCGTCAAACCGGTCACCGCCCCAGTCGCCGCAGCGCCGGAAGCACCATAATCAGTTTTAGCTCATAAAAATAGCCGCTCCCAGAGCGGCTATTTTTTTGTCTGCAGCATGTGCAGGCTTACTTGGCTTTCAGCAACGGCGCCAGTTGCGGCCAGATGTTTTTCAGGATGGTGGGATGGGCTAACGCATTCGGATGCATGCGGTCGGCCTGGAACAGCTGCGGCTGGTCGGCGATGCCTTCGAACATGAAGGGCACCAGCGGCGCCTTCCATTCCTTGGCCAGCTTGCCGTATACGCCATAAAACTGCTCGCCGTAGGCGCGGCCATAGTTGGGCGGCATGCGCATGCCCACCAGCACCACTTGTGCACCCGATTTCCTGGCCGCGTCGCCCATGGCGCGCAGATTCGCTTCGGCGGCCGCCACGGGCAAGCCGCGCAAACCGTCGTTGGCGCCCAGTTCGATCAGCACGACGTCGGGCTGGTGCTTCGCCAGCAGGGCGGGCAGGCGCGCGCGGCCGCCGCTGGTGGTCTCGCCGCTGATGCTGGCGTTGACGATGCGCGTCTCGTTCTTTTGCGCTGCCAGACGCTGTTCCAGCAGCGCCACCCAGCCCGTGCCCCGTGCCAGCCCATACTCGGCCGAGAGACTGTCGCCGAGCACCAGCAGCGTTTTTGGTGCAGAATAGGCGTTCGCCATGCCGGATACCAGCAGCAGGGCTGCCGCAGGAAGCAAGGATAGCGTGCGCCGCCGCATGCGGCTGCTGCCCTTGACACTTATTTGTTCACGAAATTTTTTAAGATAGATCAGCATGCCCGAATTCCCTAAAGCGACTTCCACCAGTTTTCTTCCGTCAGAATTAGCGGCCCAGCGGCCCGCCGCACCCAACAGCCAAAATGCCCAGCCGGCCATCGAAGTGGTCCAGCTGGCCAAGCGCGTACCCGATGCCGATGGTGAGCTGACCATCCTGCATCAAGTCGATTTTACCGTGCAAACGGCCGAGACGTTGGCCATCGTCGGCGCCTCCGGTTCCGGCAAGTCGACTTTGCTGGGCTTGCTGGCCGGCCTGGACACGCCCAGCGAGGGCAAGGTCATCCTCGACGGCACCGATATCTTCGCCCTCGACGAAGACGGCCGCGCCGGTTTCCGCAAGGAAAAGCTGGGTTTCGTGTTCCAGTCGTTCCAGCTGCTGACGCATCTGACGGCACTGGAAAACGTCATGCTGCCACTGGAATTGCGTGGCGACCCGGACGCGAAAGAGAAGGCGCAAGCCATGCTGGGCAGAGTCAAGCTGGGCAGCCGTCTGAAACACTATCCGAAATACCTATCCGGCGGCGAGCAGCAGCGCGTGGCCCTGGCGCGCGCGTTCGTGACGGAGCCGCCGCTGCTGTTCGCCGACGAGCCGACGGGCAGCCTGGACGCCGCCACCGGGGAGGCCGTGATCCAGCTGATGTTCGAGCTGAACCGCGAACGCGGGTCGACCCTGGTGCTGGTCACGCACGACAGTTCGATCGCGGCCCGTTGCGGGCGCACCATCACGATCTCCGCTGGACGTTTGATCTAGCGCAGTGATTACGCCGACAAGGCATTGATCAGCTTGCGGATGGCCGGGATTAATTCCCCCGCCGTCAAGCCAATGGGACCTTCGCCCGAGGCCACCAGCGCATCGGCCGCCGCGCCGTGCAGCCAGACGGCGCCGATGGCCGCTTCCCATTCCGGCCAGCCCTGCGCCAGCAGGCTGCCGCACAGGCCGGACAGCACGTCGCCCGTGCCGGCCGTCGCCAGCGCGGGGCCGCCCGTGTTGTTGATGACGACCTGGCCATCTGGCGCGGCGATCACCGTGCCGGAACCTTTTAATACCACGATGACGCCCAGCTGCGTGGCCAGCTGGCGCGCCGCGCCCAGGCGGTCGGCCTGTACTTCGGTCACCGTCAGGTCGAGCAGGCGTGCCGCTTCCAGAGGATGGGGCGTCAAGATCGTCGCCCCCGCGCCCGCACGCGTGGCCAGCGCCGACTGCAGTTCCGGCTCGGCCGCCATCAGGTTCAGGGCATCGGCGTCCAGCAGCAGCGGGCTGTCGCTCTCAAACGTCCGCTGCAGCAGCTCCACCGTATCGACGTCGTTGCCGAGGCCGGGACCGGCCACCAGCGCGGCCAGGTTCAGGCCAGAGAAATCCACGTCCTGCGCGCGGCGGCACATCAGTTCCGGCTGGCCGCTGTCAAACGCGGGCGGCGCATCGGGAAACGCGATATACACTCGTCCCGCGCCCGCATGCAGGGCCGTGCGCGCCGCCAGGATGGGCGCGCCCGCCATGCCTTGCGCACCGCCGATGATGGCGACGCTGCCGTAGCTGCCCTTGTGTGTGTTCTGGCGTCGTGCTTGCAGCTGGCGGGCGAACAGGTGCAGGCCGCCCAGCTGGGCCCTGGCTGGCGGTAGCAGGGAAGGGGCGATGGCCAGCGCCGCCACTTCCACTGCACCCGCATGGTCGCGGCCATTTGCCGTGTGCAGGCCCGGCTTGTCGCCGATGAAGGTGAGCGTATGCGTGGCGCGGATGGCGACGCCGTCGATGGCGCCCGTGTCCGCATGCAGGCCGCTGGGCACGTCGAGCGCCAGCACTGTGCAATCGAGGTTGTTGACCAGCTGCGCCATTTCACGGCATTCACCGTCCAGCGGGCGCGACGCGCCGATGCCGAACAGGCCATCGATGACGAGGTGCCATGGTGCCGCGCCCACTGCGGCCGAGGCCATGGAGGTCGTCGCGTCCATGAAACGGGCGGCGCTGTTGCGGGCGCGGCTCAGGGCCTGTTCGCGTTCGGGCGACGTGGCTTGCGCCTCGGGCGCCAGCCATACGAGCACCTCGGTGCCGCTGCCGGCCAGGTGCGCGGCTGCTTCCAGCGCATCGCCGCCGTTGTCGCCAGGGCCGGCCAGCACCAGTACGCGCCGGTGGCCCGCGTCGCCGTCTTCCGTGGGGTGCAGCAGCTTCAGGGCGGCACTGGCGGCGGCCTGGCCCGCGCGCTGCATCAGCAGCCCTTGCGGCAGGTCGCGCATGGCGGCTTGTTCGATGGCGCGCAGTTCGGCGATGGCGTACAGCGGTGTTGCAGAGTCGATCAGGGGCATGGAGCGTGTTCCGTTAGTCAGCATGCCTTTAACATAAGGCCGAACCGGGTGAAAGGCAAGGTGCGCACGCCTGAAACGCGCCCCTGTTTGGCGGCTACAATAGCCATCTCACATAAGTACGGGGGCAGGACGATGGACTGGCAATTCTGGATCGACCGGGGCGGCACCTTTACGGATATCGTGGCGCGCCGTCCAGACGGCAGCCTGGCCACGCACAAGCTGCTGTCGGAAAACCCGGGCCAGTACCGCGATGCGGCGCTGGCGGGCATGCGCCAGCTGATGGGCCTTGCGCCTGGCGCGCTGCTGCCCGTCGAACTGGTGGGTGCCATCAAGATGGGTACGACGGTCGCGACCAATGCGCTGCTCGAACGCAAGGGCGAGCCCACCGTGCTGGCCATCACGCGTGGTTTTCGCGACGCCTTGCGCATCGCCTACCAGAACCGCCCGCAGCTGTTCGCGCGCCAGATCATCTTGCCGGAACTGCTGTACGGCGATGTGATCGAGATCGATGAAAGAGTGGGCGCCCATGGTGACGTCGTGAGCCCGCTCGATGAAGCCGCCGCGCGCGCCGCGCTGGAACAGGTCTATGCGCGCGGCGTGCGCGCTATCGCCATCGTGCTGATGCACGGCTACCGCTACCGCGCGCACGAGGCGCGGGTGGCGCAGCTGGCGCGCGAGGCGGGATTTACCCAAGTGTCCGTCTCGCACGAGGTCAGCCCCATGATGAAACTGGTGGCGCGTGGCGACACCACGGTGGTCGATGCCTATCTGTCACCGATTTTGCGCCGCTACGTCGACCAGTTGGCGGCCGAGCTGTCCGGCGTGCACCTGCAATTCATGCAGTCGAACGGCGGCTTGACGGATGCGCGCGCCTTCCAGGGCAAGGACAGCATTTTATCCGGTCCCGCCGGCGGCATCGTCGGCATGGTGCGCGCCAGCGCGCTGGCCGGTTTCGATAAAGTCATCGGCTTCGACATGGGCGGCACCTCGACGGACGTGTCGCATTACGCGGGCCAATTCGAGCGCGTGTTCGAGACGCAGATCGCCGGCGTGCGCGTGCGCGCGCCCATGATGAGCATCCACACGGTGGCGGCCGGCGGCGGCTCCATTCTGCACTTCGACGGCGCCCGCTACAAGGTGGGGCCGGACAGCGCGGGCGCCAATCCCGGCCCCGCCAGCTACCGGCGCGGCGGCCCGCTGGCCGTCACCGACTGCAACGTCATGCTGGGCAAGCTGCAGCC
The DNA here is from genome assembly GCF_051380665.1 of Janthinobacterium lyxosi. Classification (NCBI taxonomy): domain Bacteria; kingdom Pseudomonadati; phylum Pseudomonadota; class Betaproteobacteria; order Burkholderiales; family Oxalobacteraceae; genus Janthinobacterium; species Janthinobacterium lyxosi. Next base: position 18,480 of record NZ_JBNYXM010000006.1, on the reverse strand, counting down.
GGCCTTCTTCCCCCGCGTCTTTGGCCCCGACGCCAACGAAGCGCTGGACGTGGCCACCGTGCGCGCCCAGTTCGCGGCGCTGGCGCGCACCGTGAACTCCACTCCGGAAGAGGTGGCCGAAGGCTATATCGCCATCGCCGTGGGCAATATGGCCAACGCCATCAAGCAGATTTCCGTGCAGCGCGGCCACGACGTCACGGAATACACCCTGACCAGCTTTGGCGGTGCGGGCGGCCAGCACGCCTGCCTGGTGGCCGATGCGCTGGGCATGCGCACGGTGTTCATCCACAGCCTGGCGGGCGTGATGTCGGCCTACGGCATGGGCCTGGCCGACCAGAGCGCCATGCGCGAACAGGCCATCGAGGCGGCACTGGGCGTAAATCTGGCGCGTGATTTCGCGGCGCTGGGCGAGCTGGCGCGGGGCGACTTGCTGCGCCAGGGAGTGGAAGGGGAACGCATCGCGCTGGTGTCGCGCGTGCACCTGCGCTATGAGGGCACGGATTCGGCCCTCGTCGTGCTGTTCGATACGGTAACGAGCATGCAGGCGCAGTTTGAGGCAGCATATAAAAAACGCTTTTCCTTTTTGATGCCGGCGCGCGCCTTGATCGTCGAAGCCATTTCCGTGGAAGCCATCGGCGCGTCCGATGCGCCGCAAGTGGCTGCGCCGGCCTATGCGGCGCGCGCAGGCGCGCTGGCGCCCCTGCAGACGGTGGCCATGTATTGCGCCGGTGCGTGGTGCGACAGCGGCCTGTATGGGGCGGACAGCCTGCGCCCCGGCGATACGATAGACGGCCCGGCCATCGTCAGCGACGCCAATGCCACCACCGTGATCGAACCGGGCTGGCGCGCCGACGTCACGGCGCATGGCCATTTGATCTTGCGCAGGGTCGCCGCCTTGCCCGAGCGGCGCGCCAAGGGTTTGCCAACAGCGACTCAAGCCGACCCCGTGATGCTGGAAATTTTCAATAACCTGTTCATGTCGATAGCCGAACAAATGGGACTGCGGCTGCAAAATACGGCCCATTCCGTCAACATCAAGGAGCGGCTCGACTTCAGCTGCGCCATCTTCGATGCGCAAGGCCAGTTGATCGCGAATGCGCCGCACATGCCCGTGCACCTGGGCTCCATGGGCGAGAGCATCCGCACCGTCATGACGCGCAATGCGGGCGCCATGCGGCCGGGCGACGTCTACATGCTGAACGACCCCTATCACGGCGGCACGCACTTGCCCGACGTGACGGTGATCTCGCCTGTGTTTGACGAAGCGGGCGACGCCATCCTGTTCTATGTCGGCTCGCGTGGCCACCATGCGGACATCGGCGGCACCACGCCCGGTTCCATGCCACCCGACTCCACCCGCATCGAGGAAGAGGGTGTGTTGATCGACAATTTCAAGCTGGTCGACGGCGCCACGGGAAGGCTGGCGGAAGACGAGACCCTGGCCCTGCTGGCGGGCGCCAGCTACCCGGCCCGCAATCCGCGGCAAAACCTGGCCGACCTGCGCGCCCAGGTAGCGGCCAACCAGAAGGGGGGCGAAGAATTGCATAACATGGTCGCGCATTTCGGCTTGCCCGCCGTGCAAGCTTACATGGGCCACGTGCAGGACAACGCCGAAGAAGCCGTGCGCAGGGTCATCACCACCCTGAAGGATGGCAGCTACGTGCTGGACCTGGACAACGGCGCGCAAATCAAGGTGGCGATCAAGGTCGACGTGGTTGCACGCAGCGCCACCATCGACTTTACGGGGACCTCAAGCCAACTGCCGAACAATTTCAATGCGCCGTCCGCCGTCTGCATGGCGGCCGTGCTGTACGTGTTCCGCACCCTGGTCGACGACGATATTCCGCTCAACGCGGGCTGCCTGAAGCCTTTGACCGTGATCATCCCGTGCGGCTCCATGCTCAACCCGCAATACCCTGCCTCCGTCGTCTCGGGCAATGTAGAAACCTCGACCTGCATCACCAACGCCTTGTATGGCGCGCTGGGGGCGATGGCTGCCTCGCAGGGGACGATGAACAATTTCACGTTCGGCAGCGCCAAATACCAGTATTACGAGACGATATCAGGCGGCTCTGGCGCCGGCCCCGGTTTTAACGGCACGGACGTGGTGCAGACGAACATGACCAATTCGCGCCTGACGGACCCGGAAATCCTCGAGTGGCGTTTCCCCGTGCGCCTCGACAGCTACAGCATCCGCGCCGGTTCGGGTGGGGCAGGGCGCTGGCACGGCGGCAATGGCGGCGTGCGCCGGGTGCGCTTTTTGGAAGCGATGACGGCGGCGATCCTGTCGAACAACCGGATTGTTGCGCCGTTCGGCATGGACGGCGGCGAGGCGGGCGCGCTGGGGCGCAATTACGTGGAGCGGGCTGACGGCACGGTGGAGCACCTGGCGCATATCGGCAAGACAGGCATGCAGGCGGGCGACGTGTTCGTAATCGAGACGCCGGGCGGTGGCGGTTACGGCAAGATGGAATAGACCATGTCAGCACTGGCACTGGCGCCGCTGAGCTGCGCGCGCACCTGGCCCACGTCGCGCATGGGCGCGCGGCCGAACTGGCGGCTGTATTCGCGGCTGAACTGCGATTCGCTGGCGTAGCCCACGCGGTAGCCGGCCGTGCCCGCGTCGATTTGCTCGACCAGCATCAATCGCCGCGCTTCCTGCAGGCGCAGCAGCTTCTGGTACTGCAACGGCGTCATGGCGGTAATCGCCTTGAAGTGGTGGTGCAGCGACGACATGCTCATGTTCGCCATGCCGGCCAGCTGCTCGATACGCAGCGGCTCGCAATAATTGTGCTTGATCCAGTCGATCGCTTGCCCCACCTGGTGCGACTGGCTGCTGGCCAGCGCCATGTGGCGCAGGCGCGCGCCGACGGGGCCGTTCAGCAGGCGGTAGGTCAGCTCGCGGCGGATCAAGGGCGCCAGCGTGGCGATTTCCCCCGGTTTGTCGAGCAGGCGCACGAGGCGCAGCATGGCGTCGAGCAGCTCGTCCGACACGTCGCTGACGGAAATGCCGCGCGTGGCGGGGAGGATTTTCTGCTGCGCCGCGCTTTCGCCGACACTTTCGCTATCGAGCAGCGCCGCCACATCGGCGATGTCGATGCCCAGCACCACGCACAGGTGCGGCTTGTCCACGCTCGCTTCGGCCACGCACACCTGCACCGGCAGGTCGACGGAGGTCAGTAGATACTGCATGCGGCTGTAATGGAAGGTTTCGCTGCCCAGAGTGACGTCCTTCGCTCCTTGCGCGATGATGGCCACGCTGGGGCGCGCCGCATGAAACAGCGATTCGGTGACTGAAGACTGGCGGTGGAAGGTGAGGTTGCCGATGGCAGTCGTGTAGTCGCCATTGCGCGGCGCGTGGCGGCTGATCAGGGTGGCGATTTCATCTTGCGGGAGGATCTGTGTGGACATGGGGCGAGTATGTGTCAGGCGAGGAAGGGCAGGGCTTGATCTTACGCAGATTTGGAGGATCGTGCAAAGGTCTTGCAGGATCGCGGTAACAGCGGGCGGGCTTCTCAGGCACACTTGTGCAATCGCATGCACGGCACGCGTCCCCCTCGTCACACACCTATAGATACAGGAGTTTTCATGACCACCATCGCCAAAGGCTACGCCGCACTGGGCCCTACCTCCGCACTGCAACCGTTTACGTTCGAGCGCCGCGCCCCGCGCGAAGACGACGTGGCCATCTCGATCAAATACTGTGGCGTGTGCCATTCCGACATCCACCAGGCGCGCGACGAATGGGGCGGCGCCGCCTTCCCCATGGTGCCCGGCCATGAAATCGCCGGCGTCGTCACGGCCGTCGGCGCTGGAGTTACCAAGTTCAAGGTGGGCGACCATGTGGGCGTGGGCTGCTTCGTCGATTCCTGCACCACCTGCAAGACGCGCAACGTGGACCTGGAACAGTACATGCCAGGTCTGATCCAGACCTACAACGGCGTCGAAGCGGATGGCAAGACGGCCACGCAGGGCGGCTACTCGGACAGCATCGTCGTCAAGGAAGGCTATGTGCTGTCGATTCCCGACAACCTGCCGCTGGACGCCGCCGCGCCGCTGCTGTGCGCCGGCATCACCCTGTATTCGCCGCTGAACCACTGGAAGGCCGGCCCTGGCAAGCAAGTCGCCATCCTGGGCATGGGTGGCCTGGGCCACATGGGCGTCAAGATTGCCCACGCCATGGGCGCCGAAGTGACGGTGCTGAGCCAGACCCTGTCGAAGCGCGAGGACGGGCTGCGCCTGGGCGCCGACCATTACCATGCCACCAACGACGCGGAAACCTTCAGCAAACTGGCCGGCACCTTTGACCTGATCATCTGCACCGTGGGCGCGTCCATCGACTGGAACCAGTACATCAACCTGCTGAAGGTTGATGGCAGCATGGTCATCGTCGGCATCCCCGACGGCGCCGTGCCGCCGATCAGCGCCTTCGGCCTGGTGGGCGCGCGCCGCAGCCTGTCCGGCTCCATGATCGGCTCGATCAAGGAAACCCAGGAAATGCTGGATTTCTGCGGCAAGCACAATATCGTGTCCGACATCGAAATCATCCGCATCCAGGACATCAATGAGGCGTTTGAACGCGTCGTCAAAAGCGATGTACGCTATCGCTTCGTCATCGATATGGCCTCTTTGTAACACCCGAGAAAACGCCCAGGGCGTTGTTGCTCCGCCTCGCCGTACTATTCGTACTGTCTTCGGCGGGGCGCCTAGCCCTGGGCGTTTTCGGGCGTTCCAGGAACGCTACCAGAAGAGCCAGGACCGGATTCGGTTCGCCGAACTTTCTCCATCCCCACCAAAAATCAAGCTCTTTTATCAATTTTTCTTTCCTTACGTCAAAAATCGGCATAAAATGAAACCGTACAGTACAGTTTCAATACGTAGATTTAAAAAATCAGCCATCCCCGGCGTGTTGGCCTGGGCAGGGGAGGCGTCATGGATAAAAAATGGACACTTCAACTAAGAATGGAGCGGCGGCGATCCCGGCGGTCTTCAGGGGCCAGCGGCTTGCCCTGACGGTTTTTGGCATTTTCCTCGGATTTTCCGGCCTCGCCCTGGCGGCGGGCGGCATCGAACTGGTTACCCTTGGCGGTTCCTGGTACTACCTGCTGGCCGGTCTCGGCCTGATATTGTCCGGCGTGCTGTATCTGCGCCGCAAACCACTGGCCAGCGCCATTATCGCCGTGCTGGTTCTCGCTACCGTGATCTGGGCCGTGTGGGAAATCGGCTTCGCCTTCTGGCCCATGGTGCCGCGCCTGGCGCCGTTCCTCGTTATCGGCCTGGTGGCCGCCTTGCTGCATCCGTTGCTGGCAGGCCGTGGTCACAGTGGCCAGTCGCGCGGTTTCGCCGCCCTGTTTGCCGTCGTGCTGGTAGCCGGTTTCGCTGCCATGTTCAAGCCGCATGGCGTGACGGACGCCATGGTGCAGCCGCAGCAGGATGCGGTGACGGCCATTAATGACGGCAGCGCCAACTGGGCGCATTATGGCTATGGGCCGAAAGGCACGCGCTTTGCGCCGTACACGCAAATCGACAAGGCCAATGTCGACCAGTTGCAAATGGCGTGGAGCTACCGCACGGGCGAGGTGGCCGAAGGCGCGTCCGAATCGCAGAACACGCCGCTGCAGATCGGCGACACCATCTATACGTGCACGCCGACCAGCAAGGTCATCGCGCTGGACGCGGACACGGGCAAAGAGCGCTGGAGCTTCGATCCCAAGCCGGCCAGCACGAAGACATGGAACCGCTGCCGCGGCGTAGGCTACTACGAACCGGCCAAGGTGACAAAGCCGTTCCGTTTTGAGGGCATGCAGGCGGCCAGCGCACCGGTGGCGGGCGTGTGCGCCAAACGCATCGTGCAAGTGACCATGGATGCGCGCCTGATCGAGATCGACGCGCAGACGGGCAAGCAGTGCGAGGGTTTTGGCGACAAGGGCTCCGTCGACCTGACCGTCGGCCTGGGCAAGGTCAAGATGAACGTACCGTACTACGCCTACACGTCGGCGCCCACGGTGGCGCGCAACCTGATCATCCTCGGTGGCTGGGTGTTTGACGGCCGCTCCACCGATGAACCATCTGGCGTCGTGCGCGCCTACAGCGCCGACACGGGGGAACTGGTGTGGGCCTGGGACCTGGGCAATCCGGCCATCACCAGGCTGCCGCCGGAAGGGCAGACCTACACGCGCAGTACACCGAACATGTGGTCTACGCCCGCGTTCGACGATGAGCTGGGTCTGGTGTACCTGCCGACGGGGAACGAGCAACCCGACTTCTGGGGCGGCAAGCGTCCGCCGCTGACAGAAAAATATGCGTCGGCCATCGTCGCCCTCGACATGGCCACGGGCCGCGAGCGCTGGACGTATCAAACCGTCCACCACGATATCTGGGATTACGACGTGGCCGCGCAGCCGGTCCTGTATGACGTCCCGGACGGCAAGGGCGGCAAGATCCCTGCGCTGGTGCAGCTGACCAAGCGTGGCCAGATCTTCATGCTGGACCGCCGCACGGGAAAACCCATTGCCGACGTGGTGGAAAAACCCGTGCCGCAAGAGCACGCGGCCGGCGACTGGGTGTCGAAGACGCAGCCATATTCCACCGGCATGCCGGCCTTGGGTGCGGAGACCCTGACGGAACGCGACATGTGGGGCGCCACCTTCTTCGACCAGCTGGCTTGCCGCATCAGCTTCCGCAAGCTCAATTACCAGGGCGAGTTCACGGCGCCAAGCACAAAAGAGACGCTGATCTATCCGGGCTACTACGGCGGCTTCAACTGGGGCGGCGCGGCCGTCGATGAAAGCAATGGCTATATGTTCGTCAACGACATCCGCATGCCGCAAGTGGTCAAGCTGGTGCCGCGTGAGACGGTGGACGTTGCCAAGCTGACGTCGGGCCACGGCGTGGGCAGCACCTATCCGATGGATGGCACGCCGTTCGTCATCAACCACAAGGCCTTCAATTCACCGCTGGGCATTCCCTGCCAAAGCCCGCCGTGGGGCGTGTTTGCCGCCATCGACCTGAAAACGCGAACGAAAGTGTGGGAGCGTCCTGCCGGCACGGTGCAGGACGCCGTCATCAACGGCGTGCGCGCGCGGTTGCCCATTCCGCTGGGCATGCCGACCCTGGGCGGCGGCATGAGCACGGCGTCGGGCCTGGTATTTTATGCGGGTACGCAGGATTACTATCTGCGCGCCATGGATATCGCCACCGGCCGTGAAGTGTGGAAGGCGCGCATGCCCGTCGGTTCGCAAGGCACGCCCATGACGTATGTGTCGCCCAAGTCGGGCCGCCAGTACGTCGTGGTGGTGGCGGGCGGCGCCCGCCAGAGTCCGGACCGGGGGGATTACGTGATAGCATACGCGCTTCCCAAGACACAGTAAGAGTTTGCTTCATGCCCCAGTTGCGCACCGTTCCAGCTTCTCCGAGTACCCGAAGCGAGGAGCGGCGCCGCAAGCTGCTGGTGGCGGCAGCGGATCTATTCCTTGCCTCCGGCTACGATGGCGTCAGCATGGACGCCATCGTAGCCGAGGCAGGCGGCTCGAAAGCCACTGCCTACCGCTACTTCGGCAGCAAGCAGGAGCTGCTGGTAGCGGTGGTCGAATACCTGTGCGCCGACTTCATCATCGCGCTGCGCCAGCTCGATACTTCGCAAGCGGGCCTGGAACAGGGCTTGCAGCTGATTCTCGATGAACTGGTGGCCGTCGTCACCAGCCCCCGCCACGTGGATTTCTACCGTCTCGTCGTCACGGGCGCGGCCGCCGTGCCGGCCGTGGGTCTCACGTGGTACGAACATGGCCCGCAAGTGTGGCATGCGCTGATCCTGCGCCTGCTGGAGCAGCAGCGCACCCAGGGCCGCATCGCGCCCGATAGCTCGTTTTCCAACCTGCCGCAGATCCTGTTCGACGCCGTGTTCTCGCACCTGACCACGCGCACCGTCATGCTGGGGCAGGGCGGCAGCGCCGCCACCTTCCGGCCATTGATTGCGGAGTTGATTGAACTGGTGGTGGCGAGGGTGGCGCGCAGGGCGGATTAAGCCCCAGGAGCGGCTGGCAAGCTTTCAACGTACGTCACTGAAACGTGGCCGAGCGCCTTTCGGCGACGATGTGCTGAAGGTGAACAGCGAAAAGGAAGCGGAGCCCACCAGGCAGCATTGCTTTAGCCATGGCATCAGTTCAGCTCACCATCCTGTCGCTGACCGTTGTGTCCGTCCGCTTGCGCGCCCAAGCGGTCATTGCCGGGTTGGATGGACTCGTTTTTGCGGGGTCGTATTGGTTCGGCAATGCGTTTACCCACCTCTAGCGCAAATTGTGTGCGGACTCGATCAGCGAGCTTAGTGGAACGCCCCACACCTTTTCGCCGGTAGGTCCATAAATGTCGAGAATATTATTTTCCCAACGCCCCAAGCTCGCGCCGGATTCATAAAGATTCACAAGGTCAGAGTACGGGTTCGAAAAATTCGCAACCCTTCTTGACCAGGCGTCGCGAGACGCAAGCGCTCGATCTAGCTGTGACTCGGAGTTTGGTACGGGTACGTCGCCTTCAGTGACGACCCAAGTTCCGAACAGGCCATACCGAGCACGACCGACTGATAAATCCGCAGCTAAGAACTTGGCAAAGGCACTCACAATCAGTCCGTATAAAGCTTCCATATCTATCTCATGAACTTGTTTCATTTGGCTGACTCTACTCATCGACTGTCGTAATGGTCATCGGCGACTGACGGCTTTTGGCCGGCTGCCGTCGCCGGTAGTTTTCGCGCCGAAGCAGATGTCTCGGAAAAACGGTTTCGGGGAAATGCGCCAGCATGTGTATCGCACGCACCATATGGTGCTATCGACAGCGTGCATACATCAGGGATGGTCGCGGCTCGGCACCAAGGTTGGGCAGTATAGTATGTCGCTCAAGCTGGCCCTCCCTGGCGAATCCACATTTTTGCAATGTACGTGCAGACGCATGATTCTCTGTATCACAAGTGGCCTGCACCCGAAAGCATTCAGGTAGTGCCAAGGCTGCGTTGCTAACGGCGTCGATAGCCTCCGACATGAGGCCAGCCCCCCAACTTGATCTCTGCAGTACATACCCAAGGTCGATAGTGTTTGAAAAGATGCGTGCTTCCAACATGCCAATGGGAATATCGTCGTTTTCGGTATGGACCAAAACATAAGGCCGGCTACGGCCGCTAGCCCATTCCTGAATACAGTACAAAATGAAATCGTTTGTTTCACCGACGAACTGATGGGGACGCCAGACCATATATTGAGCCACCTCGATGTCTTGGGCGTAGGCATCAAAAATGTGCATTGCATCGGCTTTACGGGGTTTCCGTAACGTCAATCTGAGTGTTTGCAATCGTTCTGGAAGCAACATAACCATGAATAGGGCCTTGCTTTTTTCTTAATTTATGGATCAGCGATCGTAGTAGTGAACGTCTGCTCCTGGCCGAAGTCAGCCCGCACCGCCTGCAATGACTAGCTTACTTGGCGGAGTTATTCCCACGGGTAGCAATGCGATAAAGCGTCACGCTGTAAGGCATTCGCGCGACTATCCTGGCTTTCGTCGCGACGGCGCCGAGAGTGGTTCCACGGCATCGCAAGCTGATCTGACCCGTATTACGTTCACACATTGCATCGGGACTGTCGAGGAAGTTGGTCTCGCTGAGACGAGGAAAAACAATCGTCATCCCGGTAGGCAGTTTCCCAATAGGTGGAACGACAAAAATCGTCAATTGGGTATAAATAACGATAAAGGTAGCAATCAAGATCGCTAATGGAACAATTGTTCGTTTGGTCACTTGGCAGGAAATGAAGGATTGTTGTTATTGCCCACAATACAACAATTTTCGACAACAATACTCTCCGAATGTCACAAGGGAAAACGCCGAAGTCCGCCCCGCCAGCCGAGGGGGCAGGCAGGAGTCAGGTAGCAATACCGTATTTGTGCTGCGTGGCAGCGTATTGCTGCTTGAGCGACTCCAGCTTCGGATGCTTGGGGTCGATCTTGCGGATCACTTGCATCTGGTGCTGCGCCTGTTCGGCCAGCGGGGCTTCCCAGCCCAGCATATTGAGCTGGCGCAAAATGGCATCGACGGAGGCGAACAGCACGGGCAGGTTGCCCGGGGTCTTGCGCAGGGCTTGGCGCAGCACGAAGACGGCACCCTTGAGCTCTCCGCTTTCCGACTTGCTGGCCGCATCCTGCATCAGTTCCTGCACCTGGTTGCTGATCTGCTGGCCCATGCCTTGCGCCAGATCATGGCGGCCAGCTTTTTCAAACACGTCCACGGCTGCTTCCATCGTCACGTCGCTGTCGGCTTCGTTGACGAGTTTCATCATGACGTCGGAGGCGGCCTGTTCCAGATTGTTTTTCAGGCAGCTTTGCACGAGGCCCACCTTCAGTTGCGTCGACAGACCGCGCGCCGTGTCCAGGGCGGCGGCGGCCAGCTGCAGTTCGCTGGCGGCGGCGATGTCATTGCCCGACAGTTCATGCAGCATGGCGGCCGAGATGGCGCGGCACGCTTCCACATTGGCGCCGCCCCGCAGCGAGCGCTCCATGTCGCGCAGCACGCCGCTGGCTTGCGGCCCATCGCCCTTCTTGACCAGCGTTTTCACCAGGTTGACGTGGTCTTCCGGGTCGCGGAATTCGGAGTACTTCGCTTTCGTGACTACCTGCTTGTAGGCCCGTTCGGCCGCGCCGATATCGCCCGTGTCAAACGCGATGCCGCCCAGGTGGCGCAAGCGGCGCACCATGTGCGGCGAGATGGCCACCGCGTCTTCGAGGATTTTCTTCGCCTGCATCTGCTGGCCCATGGCTTCATGGTTTTGCGCCAGCAGGTCGTAGGCGGCCATGAAGCGGGGATAGGTCTCCACCAGTTCCAGCAGCGCCTCCTGCGCATCTTCATGGCGCTGCTGTTCGAACAGCGTGCGCGCCAGGCCCAGATGGGCCCAGGCCATGGGCCGCAAGGCCAGCATGTCGGCGTACAGCTGTTCCGCTTCCTTCCATTCATCGAGGGCGATGTGCAGCTCGGCGCGCAGGCGGCTGAAATCGGCCGCCAGGCGCGGGTGCTGCAGTTCGGCCGCGCGGCAGCTTTTCACGGCTTCGCGCAAGTCGCACTTGTCGATCAGCTGATAGGTGGGCAGGAAAATGGCGCGCCGCTCGATGGCGCGCGCGATGCGTCCGCTCAGCACGTCGACTGTGAACGGTTTTAATATGTAGTCGGACGGCGTCAGTTCGGCCGCGCTGATCACCTTGCTGTGGATGGCTTCGGAGGTCAGCATGATGAAGATCGTCCACAGGCCGATCAGCTTGTGATGGCGCAAGTCTTCCAGCAATTGCTGGCCATCCTGGCCGTCCGTGCCACTACCAAGATCGTATTCGCACAGGATGATGTCGAACGGTTTCTTCGTCAGCAAGCGGATGGCCGTGCCGGAATTGACGGCATATTCCACCTTGGTGATGGCCGCCTGGTTCAGCATATTGTGCAGATTGCCCCGCATGCTGGGGTTCGGGTCGACGATCAGGACAGATAAGTCGCTAGTTTCTGGCATGGTTCAGCTCTCGTTCATCTGTTCGGTCATTTGCGGGAACTCTTCTTATAGGTATCTGCCTGGCAGTATTGTTTTTTATCAGCATACTGCAAAGCCGCCCGACACTGCCAGCAAAATGCATGCAATCGGGCGCGCTGCGCGAGGGCAAGGACGCCCGGCGCCGTCCAACGTTGTATTTCATGCCACGCCGGCCCCTTGCGGCGGTGCCGGCACCTGTTTTTTTGACCATTTCTTGACTAGCGTGATAGTATTTTAAAAATGCAACACTTGTTGCATGCCGCGCCATGTCGCGGCAAGGCATGCGCAAGGCTTTACCGGGCGCTTTATCCCTCTCTGGTGTCGATACCCGTCATGCGCGTACCTGATCTGTCTACCTTGCGGCGCGTTGCCGTTCCCCTTGCATTTGGCGGCAACAGCGAACAGCAGCATACCTATTTTGCGGAGCTGCACCGGGTCGGCATGGTCACGCAGCTGCTGGGCATCATTGCCTACAGCATGACCTGGCTGCTGATGCCAGATCCCTATCATCCGAACCTGGCGCACGCCGTGCTGGCGCTGCTGGGCATGTTGACGAGCCTGGTGGTGCGCTACCGCTGCACCACCTTGCCGGTGCTGACCATTACCGGTGCCTGCGCCGTGCTGGCCCTGACCTTCGGCCTGCGCACCATGGCCGACGCCGTCCAGCACGCCAGCTTCTGGGTCTTGCCCGTGGGCGTCTTCATGACCCTGGCGATTGCCTCCATCTTCAATGGCGGTCTCAGCTACCTTGCTGTGGTGGCGGGCGTGTGGTGGAACGTGGGTCACGGCCTGTATCCCGTGAACGCGGGTTTGCCCGACCAGTCCTGGGCGCCATTGATGATTGCCGTCAGCGTACTGTTCGGGCTGGCGCTGAATGTCAGCTTCAGCTTATTGCGTTTGCGAAACTATCACTCCAAGGTGGAATTGACGCGGCTGGCCTTCCAGGACAGCCTGACGGGTCTGAATAACCGCCGCATGTTCACGCAGCGCGCGCAGCAGATGCATGGCGCGGCCCACGGCGGCATGCTGCATTTCCTGATGATCGATATCGACGATTTCAAGATCATCAACGACCAGCAGGGCCACGATGCGGGCGACGAGGTACTGATGCGCACGGCCGCCATCATTGCGGACAAGGCGCAAGGCCATTTGTGCGGACGCCTGGGCGGCGAGGAATTCGGCGTCGTCTATGCGGGTGACCACGAGGACGCGCGCGCCTTTGCCGGCGCCCTGGTCGAGGCTGTCAGCCAGGCTTTCCATGCCGCACAGTTTGTTTCGATCAGCGTGGGCGTGGCAGAGCTTGACCGGGGCAAGGAGCTGGGCCACAGCTACCGGCTGGCCGACGAGGCGCTGTACCTGGCCAAGCGGCAAGGCAAGAACCGCTATGTGATCGCTTGATGCTTGCCTGAGGGTGTTGTTGCCGTGTCAAAAACTGCCGCTTTGCGGGGCAAAAGGGTGGCAAAGCCCCAAGTTCCGGTCATAAGGCAGGGGTAAAACGGGTATAATGCGCGCAAAGGAAATTTGCCGTACGAAAGATATTGTCATACCTACCTTTAACCCGCAGCCACGCTGCATCAACCACCTTCCAATCATGTTGATACTGCCGGGTTCCAATGCCCTGTCCCATTTCCGTAGCCACCGTCTGTTAAGCCAAATGCAAGCCGTCTCGCCTGCGATTGTTGCCGTACAAGCACGTTATGTCCATTTCATCGATGCCAGCGCGCCTCTCACCAACGACGACAGCACGCGCCTTGGCGCCTTGCTGACGTACGGCGAGCCGGCCCACGCTGACAATACGGAAGGCGTTGCCGAAGAATTCTTCGTCATCCCCCGTTTCGGCACGATTTCGCCGTGGGCCTCGAAAGCCACCGACATCGCGCACAACTGCGGCATGGCGCACATCAAGCGCGTCGAACGCGGCATCGCTTTCCGCATCAACCTGAAATCGGGCATCCTGGGCAGCGCCATCGGCGCCGGCAAATTGACTGAGTCGCAGTTGAACTCTGTGGCCGACCTGCTGCACGACCGCATGACGGAATCCGTGCTGCGCAGCGCAGACGACGCCAAGGACTTGTTCCGCACCCTGGAAGCGCGTCCGCTCGAATCGATCGACTTGCTGGGGCAGGGCAAGCGCGCGCTGGAAACGGCGAACACGGAACTGGGCCTGGCGATGTCGGAAGACGAAATCGACTACCTGGACGCCGCCTTCACCAAGGCCGGTCGCAACCCGACGGACGTGGAACTGATGATGTTCGCTCAGGCGAACAGCGAGCATTGCCGCCACAAGATCTTCAACGCCGACTGGACCATCGACGGCGTGGCGCAGCCCAAGTCCTTGTTCGGCATGATCAAGAACACGCACGAACTGCAGCCGAAGGGCACCGTTGTCGCCTACAGCGACAATTCCTCGATCATGGAAGGCGCCACCGTGTCGCGCTTCTACCCGCGCGGTGCCAGCCACGAATATGCGGCGTCGACGGAACTGACGCACACCCTGATGAAGGTGGAAACGCATAACCACCCGACGGCGATTTCTCCATTCCCAGGCGCCTCCACGGGCGCGGGCGGCGAGATCCGCGACGAAGGCGCAACCGGTCGCGGCGCCAAGCCAAAAGCTGGCCTGACGGGTTTTACGGTATCGAACCTGTCCCTGCCAGACGCCGTGCGCAGCTGGGAAACGGCCGCTTCCGTGACGGCGCCATTGGCATCGCGCACTGATGCAGATCAATACGGCAAGCCGGAACGCATCGCTTCGCCATTGCAAATCATGATGGAAGGCCCATTGGGCGGCGCCGCGTTCTCGAACGAATTCGGCCGTCCTGTATTGGGCGGCTATTTCCGCACGTATGAGCAGAACGTCGGCGCGAAAGAAGCGGGCGCCCCTGACGCCGTGTTTGGCTACCACAAGCCGATCATGATCGCTGGCGGCATCGGCAATATCTCGGCGCAGCACACGCACAAGAACGACATCCCCGTCGGCAGCCTGCTGGTGCAGCTGGGTGGTCCGGGCATGCGCATCGGCATGGGCGGCAGCGCTGCCTCGTCGATGACCACCGGCAGCAATACGGCCGACCTGGACTTCGATTCCGTCCAGCGCGGCAATCCGGAAATGGAACGCCGCGCCCAGGAAGTCATCAACGCCTGCTGGCAAATGGGCGCGGACAATCCGATCATCTCCATCCACGACGTGGGTGCGGGCGGCCTGTCGAACGCTTTCCCGGAAATCACCAACGACGCCAAGCGCGGTGCGATTTTCGACCTGCGCAAGATCCCGCTGGAAGAATCGGGCATGGCGCCGAAGGAAATCTGGAGCAATGAGTCGCAGGAACGCTACGTTCTCGCCATCGCGCCGGAAAGCCTGCCCCTGTTCAAAGCCATGTGCGAACGCGAACGCTGCCTGTTCGCCGCCGTGGGCGTGGCCACTGAAGAGCGTCAACTGAAACTGATCGACCCGGAACTGGGCAACGAACCGGTCGACATGCCGATGGACGTCTTGCTGGGCAAGCCGCCTAAGATGCAGCGCGACGTGGTCCACGTGGCCAACGATTTCCCGGCGATTGACCTGACGGGCATGGACCTGGTGGACGTGGCGCAAAAAGTGCTGCTGCTGCCTACCGTGGCCGACAAATCCTTCCTGATCACCATCGGCGACCGCAGCGTGGGCGGCATGACCGTGCGCGACCAGATGGTGGGACCATGGCAAGTGCCGGTGGCCGATTGCGCCGTCACCACCATGAGCTTTGAAGGTTATCTGGGCGAAGCGATGGCCATGGGCGAACGCACGCCGCTGGCCGTCATCGATGCCGCCGCCTCGGGCCGCATGGCCGTGGGCGAAGCCGTCACCAACATCGCCGCCGCAGCGATTTCCGACATTTCCGACATCAAACTGTCCGCCAACTGGATGGCCGCCTGCGGCCAGCCTGGCCAGGACGCGGCCCTGTACGACACGGTGAAAGCCATCGGCATGGACCTGTGCCCCGCTCTGGGTATCAGCATCCCCGTCGGCAAGGATTCGCTGTCGATGCGCACGACGTGGAAAGACGAGAGCACGGGCGCGGCGAAATCCGTCACGTCGCCGGTCTCGCTGATCGTATCCTCGTTCGCGCCAGTCACCGACGTGCGCAAGTCGCTCACGCCGCAAATGAAAACGGACAAGGGCGACACGTCGCTCATCTTGATCGACCTGGGCCGCGGCAAGAACCGCCTGGGCGCTTCCGCCCTGGCGCAAGTCATGGGCCAGCTGGGCAATGAAACACCGGACGTGGACAGCGCGGAAGACCTGAAAGGCTTCTTCGCCGCCATCCAGAAATTGAACAGCGACGACAAGCTGCTGGCCTACCATGACCGTTCGGACGGCGGCCTGTACGCCACCCTGACGGAAATGGCCTTCGCCGGCCACACAGGCATGTCCGTCAACCTGGACATGCTGACCATGGAAGGCGAGCACTCGAGCGACTGGGGCGACGCCAAGAACTGGACGGGCCAGGTGGCGGAACGCCGCAACGAACTGACCCTGCGCGCCTTGTTCAGCGAAGAGCTGGGCGCCGTCATCCAGGTGCGCGCGGAAGAAAAGTCGCTCGTCATGGACGTGCTGCGCACCTTCAACCTGGGCGCCTGCAGCCATATCATCGGCAAATTGAACGACCGCGACGTGATCGAATTCACGCGCGACGCCAAGCTGATTTACACCCAGCCGCGTGCAGCCCTGCACCGCCTGTGGAGCGAAACGAGCTGGCGCATCGCCCGCTTGCGCGATAATCCGGCCTGCGCGGACGCCGAATACGACCGCCTGCTGGATGTGCAAGACCCGGGCATGTCGCCGATCGTCACCTTTGACCAGAACGAGAACATCGCCGCGCCATTCATCGCCACCGGCGTGCGTCCACGCGTCGCCATCCTGCGCGAGCAGGGCGTCAACTCGCACATCGAGACGGCTTACGTGATGCACCAGGCAGGCTTCACCGCTGTCGACGTGCACATGAGCGACCTGATTGCGGGCAGAGTCAAGCTGGACGACTTGCAGGGCGTCATCGCTGTGGGCGGCTTCTCGTACGGCGACGTGCTGGGCGCGGGCGAAGGCTGGGCGAAAACCATCCTGTTCAACGCCAGCCTGGCGGAACAGTTCGCGCGCTTCTTCAACCGCACGGACAGCTTCGGCCTGGGTATCTGCAACGGCTGCCAGATGATGAGCAATTTGAAATCCATCATCCCCGGCGCCCACGCCTGGCCCAAGTTCACGCGCAACAAGTCGGAGAAATTCGAAGGCCGCTTTGCCATGGTCGAAGTGATGGCATCCCCGTCGATCTTCTTCAACGGCATGGCCGGCACCCAGGCCGGCATCGCCATCGCCCACGGCGAAGGCTACGCCGACTTCTCGCAAACGGGCGACATCACCCAAGTCACCAAAGCCATGCGCTTCGTCGACAACAAGGGCGCGGCAACGGAAGCGTACCCATACAACCCGAACGGCTCGCCGGAAGGCATCACCTCCGTGACCACGCCAGACGGCCGCTTCACGGTGCTGATGCCGCATGCAGAACGCGTCTTCCGTTCGGTGCAGCAGTCTTACCATCCTGAAGCATGGGGCGAGGATTCGCCGTGGATGCGCATGTTCAGGAATGCTCGGAAGTTTGTGGGGTAATTAGTTCGCTTGCAGGGCAGCGCTGGAGTTCAAGGCGCGGCTGCTGGGGGGGATGAGAAAGCCGCTGTCGAGAGACAGCGGCTTTTTAGTATCGATCAATTCGATGAGTTAATTGAATTTATTGAGAAAAGTATATTTTTTGTATTGCTTCTTTAGTAAATATCTTTTTCAATTAATGTACGTAAAAAGTATGGGAGTTCTCGGCCCATCATCCATACATCCTTGTCCGGAAAGTACACATCTCTCATCATTGAATTTTCAAAGGTGAAGCTGACTAGCTGTGAGAATTTTTCTATTGCTCTTTCTCTTTTGTCTCTTGATAAGGTTGGCATGCGAAGGTTTTTTACGGTTTCCATTCCTGAATCATAAAGCCAAGGAAAATCCTCTTTCAATAAGCTTATTGCAATTTGAAAACCAGTAAATTTATCAAGGAATGAATGGTTGTTGTTCAGTAGTTCCTCAAAGAGCATGGGATGAAATCTTCGATTTTTCCTTATTCTACGAGGTTCTCCATCAAAATCTATTCGTTTCGCCACTTTTTCTACAGCCATTCTTATGGATTCCACTTCCTTAGTGAATTCTCCATCGGGATTTCTTAAGAGTTTTTGATTGCTTCTTGTTAAATCCAATATTTCTTCTAGTATTTTCCCTGTCGTATCAATGATTTCTTCTTTCTCTTCATTGAATGACGATTCTATGTTGCTTTTGTGTAGGGAATTAAGTTGTTCCTCAAGTGTTGGATACCAAACGGAGAATGCTTTTTCTAACCTTTCTTCGCTTAGATTTTCTGCAGCGCATGCTCTATTTAAAGAAGATATTAGTTTTCTAATATCTTCTTTTTCGAAAATTGTTGATTGGAATTGCAAAATCGGGCCGCTGACTTCTGACCGCTTTATGTCGAATAAAAAAGGGCTGACAGAAGCCTTTTCCATTGTTTTTGATAGCGCACCAGCTTCAAACGTTAACCAAGGAGCATGTACATTCTCTTTGGTTACACATAATATTCCGAAGCTAGAATCCTCTAGTTCTTGAGCGATGTCAGTGCTCCATCTTGCGCCTTTGTCAATATCTTCAGAGGACACGTAAGTGTCTGGAGTCGTGTGATTATGTACCCTTTCGTAGCTGGCCGCTATTCAAAGCCAGACACGTTTTGCGTACACTGTTGCACAACCTTAATCAGCCGCCATCTCATGACTCAAGCCCTGCATAGCCGCGCCAGGACCACGCACCTGATCCGGGAAGAAATCAAGAATTCCACCTTGTCCCAGGCCGAGCTGGCCAGGCTGTACA
>NZ_JBNYXM010000069.1:0-4826 GCF_051380665.1 Janthinobacterium lyxosi | reverse complement strand
GCCCAAAGCGCCCGATTACCTCACCGGCATCCCAGCCGTATTTCTCTGACACCGCAGCCATGCCCACGCCCCATTGATAGCACTTCTCTTCCGTGTATACGCCCGCCAGTTCCGGCAGCGCCATGCTCAGCACCTTGCCGAACATGAAGGGGATTTGCCCCCACGTCTGCGCCGGGTCGATGCCTGGCGGTTGCGGAGGGTCGATAAAGTCGGCGTCGGCCTGGGCCTGCGCACGCTCCTCGCCCATGGCTTCCATGGCGATGCGGTCAAGCGGGTCATTCGGGTCGAGCTTGGCCGGTTCGGCCTGGCTCTCGTTTAAGTCGGCCATGGCCTATCCTTGCGCTAAAAGTGGTTGAAGCCAGCCGCCCGGTTTTTTGACGGGCGGCACCTTGTCGGCGGCAGGCGGCGGCGCCGTCGCTGGCGCAGGCGCTGTAACGGTAACGGTATCGTCCGTTACCGTTACCGTTACAGCCCGCATGCGCCCCCGCAACTTGCCGTTGCGGAAGTCGTTCCGGGTGAAGGTCTGCGCGTTGCAGTCGCTGCAATGGATATAAGCGTGGCCGTTCTTGTCTTCCTTCACCTGGGCATCGGCAAAGTCACAGACAGGGCACGTCACATGCCCGAGGGGTGTTTTTTTCATGATGTACGCGGCCCGCTAGGCCGCGCCCGGTTATTTGCGCTTGGGCTTCGCCGCTGGCTTTTTCGCCTGGGGCTTGCTGGTGGCCGGCGCAGGCGCCGGGGCTTTTTCCTCGTTCACGATGGAACTTTTCAGGTAGTCCGCCTGCTGCTCTGGCGGCACGTAGGGATTGCGGTTCATTGCGTCACTTTCATCAGGTCCTGCCATTGCAGGTGAATTGCCAGTTTGCGAAAGAATGCTTTCGCCGGGCCTGGCAAGAAAAACCCGTACTGCCGGTACAACGCGACGGCCTCGCGCTCTAGCGCCTGGCCCTGTTCGATATTCGTCACTGGTGATCCTTTTTATATTTGCGCTGCAAGTGCAGCAGATGGGCACTCGGGGCGCCCGCTGGGCGTTTCTTGTGACGCTGGTAGAGCGCCACCTGATCGACCTTGGCGCACTGCGCGCCCGTGGCAGGGTCAAAATTCCGGCCAACATAGAAGGCCGGAACGAAATTTTTATTTTGGGGCTGGTACGGCGCCGGTGCTTTGGCTGGGCGCGTACACTTATTTACACCAGTCCGAGGAACGGCAAGGGCCACCCCTGCCCGGTCTATCGTCCAGCGGTAGCGGGTGGACTCGTAGACCGCATGCGGCTGCGCCGCCAGATACACGCCTACGGGCCTGTGCGCCTCTACCTGCTCGTAGCGGCCCTCTACGCCCTCTTCCCTTGTCGCCAGCCTGATCGTGGCGCCGCGCCCCACCGTAGGCCCGCCCATGGCCCATATGAAACGGGCGAAGTCGGCGCGCTGTGCGATGGCTGGGTTTTCGGACTCGACTTTCTGCGCGGCCTGGTAGGCTTCGCGGATAGGTTCAGGCGCATTGCGCACCGACTCCTCCGACAGGCGGCGGAACTCGCGCCACACGCCCACCGGCACGCCGCCGATCTGCTGGAACTGGCGAATGCCGTGTACCTGCGCCCAATAAGTGACGCGCTGGGATGCCGTGAATTCCTTCTTGTCGAACATATCGGGCACGATGACGTAGGTGCGGCCATCCTCAAATGCCTTGTGATCGCCCACGCCTGCGCCGTCGATGCTCTTGCAGACGTACTTGATGATGTAGCCCGCCGCCGTGCCCTTCCCCGCCTCGATCCGCACCAGCTTGACGCGGTTTTTGATGGCGCCTGGCTCGTCGCGATCCTCGCGCATGGCGTAAGCATTGATGACCGCTTCCATGGTTTCCTGATGTTCAGGCGCCACGAACAGCAGCATGTGCCAGTGCGGGCACCCGTCCGTGTGTGGCTCAGCGATGCGGAAGCCGTAGGGCTGGATGCCGCGACGGTGCAGCGCGGAACGGATGGCAGACCACACCTTGACCAGATACGCCTGCGCCGCGCGCGGCGTCGGACTGCCGAATTCCGCGTACTTCGCGTTCGTGCCGCCCACCGAGTGATATTTGCTTGGGCACGTGATCGTCCAGAACATGCCCACGTGGCGCATTTTGTCGGCCACCTCTTCAAAGCCGCGAATGCGCAGCATCAATTCGCCGCGGCGAAGCGTTTTATTGCCCATGCCCAATTCGGCCAGTTCGGCCAGGCTGTATACGTCGCCGTTTTCATTGGTGGCCGTGACGGCGGCCAGCGCCTTTTTATTGGCCTCGTTTTGCGCCGCTTGCGCCAGGCACGTTTCGCGGCTGACATATGGATCGGCGCGCACGTAGGTCAAGCCCAGCTGAATCGACGTATGTTCGAAGCGGCGCATCAGTTCCTTGCGCAGTGCGCGGCGCCACCATGCATGATCTGCTGCGCGGGCGATGTAGCCGCCTACCGTCGCCGCCACTGGCGGTTTGACGCCGCGACGGCTGCATATCGCGTCAATCCGCGCCTTGATGGCGTGCTCATCGTGCAGGCTCGAGCAAACCGAGTAGCATTCGCGTGCAGCCTGCAAGGCGGCCACCGAGATAGCTCCTGGGCCAGTCATGGCGCCATTGCTGTCGGCCAGCGGCAGACGCTGATCGTCGGCCAATACGGCATCGACCACGCGCTGACGCGGCACGTTCAAGCCACCGAACATGCGCTGCACGGCGCTGGCCATGCGCGACGGGATGCCCATATTCAGATGCATCAGATTAGCCCCAGCATCGCGGCCTTCGCCAGCAAATCACGGCGCGACAAGCTAAGGACGAGCATGTAATTTCCCGACACGTCTACCCTTGTGCGGTGCGCTGCCACACGCACGTCCCAAAATACTTCCGGGTTTTCCACTTTAAAAGGATTCCAGTGCGCGCCACTGGCCAGCATCGCCATAGCGAGTTCACCCATTTGTTTAGCGGTGATACTGCGTGCGGTTATCTTGCCGTCCATCAATGCACCTTGCCACTTGGCTCAGGCATGCGCCCGCCGTTCATGCACTTTTGCACCACTTCCAGATTGGCGCGCAGTTTGGCGACCTCGCACCAGATGCGGCCACGCTCCAGCGCATCGAACTTGCACAGCGCATCGCTGGCGCGCTCCTTCGGCATGCGCGCCGACATGACGGCCACCATGCGGGCGGCCATCGGCAAGCGCATCCAGTACGCGGCGCGCACGGCCTCGACGTCAGCAGGCGTGGCAATCGTCGCCAGCACGGCGGCAGAGCGTTCCATGCGCTGTTCGCGTGGCGTGGCGTTGATCTGCGCGCACACGACGTCCATTTCGGCAAGGAAGGCTTTTGTTTCCAGTTCCAGCGGAGTCATCTGAGGGCCAGCGACGGCGGCCACGGCCACCAGTTCATGGGCAAGGTGGCGCATTAACGTTTCCTCAGCAGTTGGGTGCGGATCAGGTGCGCGATGACGGTGCTTTGTTTTTTGCCCTTCGATGTGAGCCAGGTCATGAACTCAGCGTGAAGCGCTTCCGGTAACTGGACAGTCATTGGCACAATGCCATTACGCGCCATGTAGGCGCGCTGGCGGGCGGCAGGGTCGGCATGGAGGGCCGGACGCCCCCGCTTTTTCGTCACCGCTGGCGGTTTTATGCCAGGCAGTTCCAGCGCTTGAGTGTCGCCGGTGGCTCTCATGCCATCACTGCCAAATTCAAGGCATTCAGCACTTCGGTGCCGTCGGCAATTTCACGGCGCAGGAAGTCGATCAAGGCGGAATCTTTCGCGGCCTCAATTCTCGCCCTGTCGGCATTCAATTGCCCGACTACTGCGCCCCTGACGTACATCAGCGCATCAGCTGAAAACGTGACTGATTTGTAATTTTGTGTAACTGGCATGATCGCCTCCCAAGGCATTCTCCCCGGCAAAGGAATGTGAGCGGCCCCGCATGCCTGCGGGCTTTGCCTTGGGAGCGATGGATGAAACCGCCCAACAGGACGTAATATAGCCTTTGACATATGACACGTCAATGGCCCATTGACAGTTGCGTGTCGCAAGACTTGTGACTATGCTCTATACATCGCCACCTGGGCACAGGTGGTTTAATGCCTTGGGAGAAACATATGAACACTATGGAATACATGGGCGCCGTGAAATTGGCCCTCAGGATTGAGTCCGACTACGCCCTATCGAAAGCGCTGAATGTGACGCGCCAAACAGTGAGCCGGTACGTGCAGGGCAAGGGATATTTTGATGACGCGGTAGCCGTGAAGGTTGCCGATTTGCTGAAAATTCACCCCGGATTAGTCATTCTCGATATGCACCGCGAACGAGCCAAAACACCGGCAGAACAGACCATCTGGCAGGAGATTTACCAGGGTTTTCTCACACTGTTGCCACTCGCTAAATCGGTCGGGAGCATTGCCCTCCCCCGGTAGCAACAGTTTATTTATTTAGCATTTTTACAATTAGAATTTATATTATGTCAAATGAAAGACGGAGGCGGGATCTACTTGTAGTCTACTTCTTACATACATATAACCCTCAGTACGCCGACAGCATTTTGAGTACTCCAGCGACAGCATTGTAGGTACTCTGGGACTTCCATCTGAAAAAGATCAACTTGCTGTCGTGGCAATCTAAGGATGAAAAAGATCAACTTGTTGTCGCACAATGCCTCGAACAATCACCTATATCAGTAAGTAAGCCGACATAATTCTCTATCATTCTCTGCGAACTGAGGTACCCTGACTTTTTCGGACACTCTTGTTTGGTAAACTTCACCAACTGGAGAACTTATGAAACGCTCAACAACATACACGCCAGAGCTTCGAGAAGAAGCAGTAAAGCTGG
>NZ_JBNYXM010000068.1:0-4832 GCF_051380665.1 Janthinobacterium lyxosi | reverse complement strand
GTGCGAGGCGGGCAGGGCGGGGCAGATGACGGCGACACGGCATATGAGGAGCCAGGACTACTTGACCAGGCCGATGCAATTTTTCAGGAATTTACCGATATGAATTCAAGCGTTTCACCAGAACAGCAGGGCCGCAACCTGGCCGCGTTCATGCAAATGATCCGCGTCAGCGAAGGCACGGCAGGGCCAGACGGATACCGCACCATCGTGGGCGGTTCTCTGTTTGACGACTATTCCGACCATCCCCGTCAGAAAATCTGGATACCCAGTATCAACGACTATTCCAGCGCGGCGGGCGCCTTCCAGATCATCCGCCGCACGTGGGAAGGTGTGCAAGGAAAACTCGGCCTGCCCGATTTCAGCCCGGCAAGCCAGGATCAAGCATGCGTCGAACTGATCCGCCAGCGCGGCGGCCTGCGCATGGCCATGAACGGCGAGTTTGCCGCCGCCGTCGAAAAGTGCCGGAAAGAATGGGCCAGTCTGCCAGGCGCAGGCTACGGCCAGCGCGAGAACAGCCTGGCGAAGCTGCAAACCGCATATCTCAACGCAGGGGGCCAATTGGCATGAACAAGAACGATATTCAAGATTTAGTCATGGGCGTGGCGCTCGTCGGCCTGGGCTATGTGCTGTACACGCAATTCAAGCCAGGCAAGACAGCAGGCGGCGCCGCTGGCGCGCTGTCACCCATCCTCAACGGCCAGATCGGCACGAGCTATAACCCGATGCAGGGCGCGCCGTATGACCAGAATACGGCCCTGGGATCGTTCGGCCTGGCGGGGCTGCTGAGCGGCACAACAAACGACTGGACGTATGGCGGCAAGGATTACCTGTCGAGCATTACCAGCCCAGCGATAACGGGCAACGGCGGCAAGGACAGCGTCTACGTGAAAGGCTGGTGGAACTGATGTTGGGCGAAAGCAAATACATGTTGATCGGCGTGGCGGTGGCGGCCCTGGCGCTTCTGGTGATGGTAAAAAAAAAGGGTGCGGCTGCGGATGTGGGAATCGCTGTCGGTGAGGCGGCTGCTGATCTGGCTGGTGGTGTTGTCGGTGGTGTTGCACTCGGCATTGGCGATCAAATTGGCATCCCGCGCACCAATATGACGGAGTGCGAAAAGGCGCTCGCCGAGGGCCGCACCTGGGATGCCAGCTTTGCATGCCCGGCCAGCAAGTTTATCGGGAGCTTCTTTTGAACCTGAAAAGCATTATCCCTACGGGGCCGCAAGTGGCGCGCGAGGCGCTGATCGTCCTGGGCGGGCTGCTGGTGGCGGCCTTCGTCCTGTCCCGGTTTCCAAAGCTGCAAAAGTTCGTCACACAAAACAGCCTGACCATCAAAGATGACAAGGGCAACACCATTTACTAAGGGATGAAATGAAACGATTTTTCGATAGTTTTAAAGAGGCGTCCACCTGGGCGGGCGTGGCGGCCGTGGCGCTTTCCGTGTCGCCGTTCTTGCCGCCACCGTTCCATATCTGCGCGCAGGGCCTGGCGGGCGTGGCTGGCGCGCTGGCCGGTGCCATCCGTGAAGGCGCCAAGGCATGAGCGGCCTGAGCCAGAAACACATGCTGATCCTGGCCGCCGCCGTGGCCGCGTACTTCATGTACAAGCAGCACAAGGCGGCCAACGTGCTGAATGATCGCTATCCGATGGCGTACAAGAGCTAGGCCGAATCGAGAATTCTTGATAACATTGAATCTCATTTCTTGGGAGAAACAATGAGCGGCGCAGCAGAAACCACGTATTACACGAATGACAGGGTAACCGTTACAAATGCCCGGTTTATGGTCGATGGCGAAACGCATGCAATAAGTGGCATTACATCGGTCAAGCTTGGGGTGAAAAAGCCGAACAGGATCTTGCCAGCCGCGCTCATAATTTTCGAATTGTTGGCGCTCACAAGTGGCAAGAACCTGGCAACGCTGTCTATCTGGCACTGGGCCATTATCTTGCTGCCAGGGCTAATCTGGATGTGTTTTCAACGAACTCACTATACGGTCACGCTTGCAAGCGCGTCCGGAGAGCATCGGGCCTTGAAAAGCAAGGTCAAACCGTTCGTCAGCGAGGTGGTCGAAGCAATAAATCAAGCGATTGTGCGTCGAGGTTAGAAGGATGTTCAAAGTGCGATCTGCACCTGGTCGAAATCATCAAGCCGCAAGTCTGTAACTTGCGGCTCTTTTTTTGGCCTTCGTGTGGCCAGTTCGATGACGTTGCCGCGCACGACGCCCAGGCGTGCGCCAAGGGCAGTCATGTTCATCTGGCGACGGATATCTGCTTGCTCCATCTGGCGCAGGCGCATGTACTCGGGAACCCACCAGGGAACGCGCTGTTTTGCGCTGAGCCAGTCGCGCACGGTGCGCTCGTCGCGGCGCAGGGTGCGCGCCAAGTCGGCCAGGGGGATGCCCATGGCATAGTGGGCAAACTCGGTAGGGTTGCCGTATCGCAGGTTGGGGAATCTCATGCGTGATGTTGAAAGTGAAGGAAAAAGGATGGTAAATCGCTATTGCGATTTTCATATTGACGAGAACGGGGATTTTTTCGCACTGGCACTACACTTCGCATAATTTATATTATGTAAAATTGCTAAAGTAGTGCAGAATCAAAGACATACATCATAATCCTCGAAAAAGTCTAGCTTTTTACGAAATTATGTAAAACGCCAAACCCCCCTCTATTCCCCGCATTGCCGCCCCAGTTCGCCGGGCATTATATCCGAATGAAAAAGACAACAACCCGCCGCAAGCCGAAGCCGCCAGCAGCTTATTTTTCCTACCAGCTACGCCAGCCAGCAATCGACCTCTTCGGAGAGATTGCCGTCATTGAGGACGATTTATACGATTGGGTGGCATCCGTCGCGCCGCTACACCTCAGCCCTCGGGCCTTCTCCAATTACGTGCGCTGCTACGACGTGGCCGCCAAGGTGCGCCATGCTAAGCTGCACGACCTGTTCGACGCCATCAAGGATCGCCCGTCCCGCCCATGGCATGCCCGCTTGGCCATGCACGCCATCATGTAAAAGGCCCGCGATTTGCGGGCCTTCTCTGGTCTAGCTCTTGTACGCCATCGGATAGCGATCATTCAGCACATTGGCCGCCTTGTGCTGCTTATACATGAAGTACGCGGCCACGGCGGCGGCCAGGATCAACATGTGTTTCTGGCTCAGGCCGCTCACGCCTTGGCGCCTTCGCTGATCGCGCCGGCCAGCGCACCAGCCATCGCGGCCACACCCTGCGCGCAGATATGGAACGGCGGCGGCAAGAACGGCGATACCGACAATGCCAGGGCCGCCACGCCCGCCCAGGTGGACGCTTCCTTGAAACGATTCAACAGACTTTTCATGCTTTTCTTCCCTTAGTAAATGGTGTTGCCCTTGCCATCTTTGATGGTCAGGCTGTTTTGTGTGACGAACTTTTGCAGCTTTGGAAACCGGGACAGGATGAAGGCCGCCACCAGCAGCCCGCCCAGGACGATCAGCGCCTCACGCGCCACTTGCGGCCCCGTAGGGATAATGCTTTTCAGGTTCATTACTGCCTTCCGTACGCGCCAGTATTTGTTACTGTCTGATAGTCGGACGCACTGGGTTCGGTGAACCAGTCCCAAATGCTGCCTGCCGTTTCTTTTACTGACTCCCATGGCTCCAGCGCATTGAGATAGGCCAACTCCGTGCAGTGCTTTGACCCGCTGAACGTCCCGTTTTCATCCATATAGGCGCGGCATTGAACAGGGTCACGGATCAGCTCTTTTATCGTAGGAATTCCCACGGCGACACTGATGCCATCAATGACGCCAGTTGCAACACCGCCAGCCAGATCAACCACGGCGTGGCCCACGTCCTCCCCCACAGCCGCAGCCGCACCCTTTTTTTTTACCAACACCACCAGGGCCAGCGCAGCCAGCGCAACGCCGATCAGCATGTATTTGTTATCTGCCAACATCAGTTCCACCAACCTTTCACCACAATGCTGTCCGGCTGCGTGCCGCCCAGGCGCGGGCTTGTGATCGTAGACAAGTAGTCCTTGCCGCCATACGTCCAGTCGTTTGTTGTACCGCTCAGCAGTCCTGCCAGGCCGAACGAGCCAAGGGCCGTATTCTGGTCATACGGCGCGCCCTGCATCGGGTTATAGCTCGTGCCGATCTGGCCATTGAGGATTGGCGACAGTGCGCCAGCGGCGCCGCCTGCGACCTTGCCGGGCTTAAATTGCGTGTACAGCACATAGCCGAGCGCGACGACCGCCACGCCCATGACCAAATCTTGAATGTCGTTCTTGTTCATGCCAGTTGGCCCCCTGCGTTGAGATATGCGGTTTGCAGCTTGGCCAGGCTGTTTTCGCGCTGGCCATAGCCTGCGCCTGGCAGACTGGCCCATTCTTTCTTGCACTTTTCGACGGCGGCGGCAAACTCGCCGTTCATGGCCAAGCGCAGGCCGCCGCGCTGGCGCATCAGTTCGACGCATGCGAGGTCTTGACTTGCCGGGCTGAAATCTGGCAGGCCCAGCTTGCCCTGCACGCCGTCCCACGTGCGGCGGATGATCTGGAAGGCGCCCGCCGCGCTGGAATAGTCGTTGATACTTTGAATCCAGATTTTCTGGCGCGGATGGTCGGAATAGTCGTCAAACAGCGAACCGCCCACGATGGTGCGGTATCCGTCTGAACCTGCCGTGCCCTCGCTGACGCGGATCATTTGCATGAACGCGGCCAGGTTGCGGCCCTGCTGTTCTGGTGAAACGCTTGAATTCATATCGGTAAATTCCTGAAAAAGTGCATCTGCCTGGTCAAGTAGATCAGGCGCCTCGTAAGCCGTGTCGCCGTCATCCGCCCCGCCCTGCCCGCCTCGCAT
>NZ_JBNYXM010000067.1:0-4946 GCF_051380665.1 Janthinobacterium lyxosi | reverse complement strand
GCGTGACACCGGCCTGGCCCGAGGTGCTGCTCCATTGTGGCATCGCTGCGCTAGTCTGCGTCGACCGGCGCTCATCGTTCTGGAAGGGATCGTCATGCAACTGAGTAAAAATTTCTCACTGGCCGAGTTGGTCGCCTCGCAGGTGGCCACCCGCAAGGGCATCGACAACGCGCCGGCGCCCGCCATCGTCGCCAACCTCACGCGCCTGGCCACGCTGCTGGAGCAGGTGCGCGCGCTGGTCGGTGCACCCATCGCCATTTCCAGCGGCTACCGCTCGCCCGCGCTCAACAAGGCCGTGGGCGGCGCGGCCAATAGCGCGCACGTGCTGGGTCTGGCTGCAGATATCAGCACGGCCAAGCTGGCGCCCAAGGCGCTGGCCATGCTGATCCGGCAAAGCGGCCTCGCCTTCGACCAGCTGATCTACGAGGGCACATGGGTGCACATCGCGCTGTCGGGCGGCGCGCTGCGGCGCCAGGTGCTGACGGCCAAGTTTGCCGGCGGCGCTGTTAGCTACGTGGCGGGCATCGTATGAGCGCACTGGGCACGTTGGCGGCCGGCGCCGTCAGCGGCATTTGGAAGGTGGCGACTATCGCGCTGGCCGCCATGCTGCTGGTGGTGGCCAGCGCCACCGGCACGGGCTGGTGGCTGGCCGCTGGTGATCGTAATGCCGCGCGCGCTTCGCTGGTGCAGGAGCAGGGCGTCAGCACGCAGCTGCGCAGCTCGATCACCGAGCAAAACCGAGCCATTGATGGCATGGCCAAGGCCACGATGGCAGCGCAGGAGCGCGGCGTGGCGGCGCAGGCAGCTGCCGCTGCCAAGGGCAAGAAGTACGACGCCGCTCTGACGCAGATCACTGGCGCACGCGCCGCCACCTGTGACGAGGCCATGCCGGCCGTCAGGCTGCTGCTGGAGGGCGTGCGATGAAAATTGAACTATTTAGGATTTCTGAACAGTTCGCCCTTGTGTTGCTGCTGGCCGGCTGCGGCAGCGCGCCGCCGGCACTTCAGCGGGTTGAAGTGCCCGTCTTTACACCATGTGTAAAGAAGGTGCCGGAGCGGCCGGCGTATGAGTTCGACCAGCTGGCGCCAGCAGCAACGGATGGCGAGATCGTCCTGGCACTAGCGCGGGACTGGCCGCGCGGGCGGGAATACGAGGGTGAGCTGGAGGCGATTATCGAGGGCTGTCTTAGCGTCGTAAGCACGCCTTCTGTGCAAGTGCTGGACCTGCCGCCCCGGCCGGCGGCGCAGGCGCCGAAAGAGGCGCTGCAGCCGATCCCGCCGGCGGGCTACTTCCTGACGCGGTGGCGCGAGATATTCAAGCCTTGATCCTGCAGACGGAGGAAGTTGCCGCGACGGGGCGTGCATGCCAAGCCTTTGTTCGGGCCAGTAAATAAGAAATGCAGATCTGTATAAAGTACATCGTCAGAATTTTAGTCTAGTAACGGTATCGACTTTGTTGTCGAATTAAAAAATAAGAAATTTCGTCTATCGAATTTGCCAATATGCGAAAGGTAGTGAAAATAGTCGGTAATATTGACCCATGTTAATTCATCGATAAATAGTTTCCAGTTTTCATTTGGTATTTTTTGATAATTAATTTAATTTTTAACGGCATTTTTTTGCCGTTAAATATATTTAATAACTTAAATTTATGAAATGGAGTTGAATATGCCAATTACCCCATCCGGCAAGAATACCGCCGAAACAACCGTGATGAATGTCGCTCTTTTGCATTTAAGTAAAAGTCCCTCGGCGGCTTTGGCGCTTGGTCTTAATTATCAAGTGGAGATCAATTACTCCGGCTCCAATTTGGTGACCACTGTAGGTGGAACCCTGCTCTGGGATCCAACGACTGCGATGCAGGTTCGCGACGCTCAGGGCGTTATGGGTGTTCAGTCTCCAGCAATGGGCTTGATTCATGAGCTTGCCCATGCCCTTTTTGGCTATAATGAGCCGCAGGCAACAGCTTTTGAAACGAAAGTGGCACTTGAATTGGGTGAGCCGATTCGTGCTACTTATAATGATGCGTTGGAGTATGTTACGGTGGAAAATCCAACGCAGCACACCGAGAATGGCGAATGGGTTATTCGCGATATTTTCGGGAATATCATAAAAGGTGCAAAGTACGACGGTAGCACCACGGCTCCGAAAATGGGTTGGGCTGGTACCGCTGGCTCGGCTGGAGGCAGTGGCGGTAGTGGCAGTAGTGGTGGCGGTGGTAGCGCCGGACCAAATCCGTCTACGCCCAAAAATCCACATGTGACTCCAATTCTGTTGCCGGAGTAATTTAAGTAACATTTAACTATAAACACTTTGAAATATTTAATTATTCGAGGCGTTTATGGACTCATGATGGGCTATTTTAGCCGGCATCATTAAGTCTCCGGCGCCGCAACTGCCGTAACTGCCGTCTTTACGCCTGCGTAAAGACGGTGCAGTCTTCCGGAGCGCCTGGAAGCGCAAGCAGTTCTGCATCATCCCGGCCGCCAATTTCTTTGATTCCAACTATGAAACCAGCAAGCCCCTGCGCTGACGGTGGGCTGGCGGCCCTTGCCGGCGCCTGCATGTCAGCGGATCAGGGCGGGCTCTTCTAGTTACAAATTTCGTCTTCTGGTTTCCCAAGCTTGGCAATATACTGTGTTTTTATACAGTATATTGATTGCGTTATGGACGGCACAACAAACAAGCATCAGTGGCCGGCGAAAGTGGAGGGTCGGCAGGGCATGCCTGTCCGCGTGATTATGCTGCGCAAGAAGGGGCGCCGAATTATGCGCCAGGAAATGCTCGACTCCGAGCCATTGGACGGCCTGCTTGTTTTCGAGCACATAGGGACGGGCGCATGCGTTCGCTACCATAGCTCTGCCTCGTTGCGCCGGCCAAACTCGGCTGGCTCGATCAACATTTGTAGGCCGCTTTTTGATTCCACGATGGAGCGTTTGGATGCTGATGGCCTGATACTCAAAGGGCATGAAAACGAAACAGTAGACGGGGCACTAGTCCAGTACGTCCAGGTCTGGCTTTGCATTCCCATTTTGCCCAGCGCCGTTGCAGCGGGCACCTGACGTTGCCCAGCCGGCCACGCGCTGCTGCTGATCGACCAGCACGATGACCTGGCAGCCGACGGCCGCGCTGCCGTAGTTCAGCTGCAGATATTCGCCGAGGTGTTGATAGCTGGCGGGCGTGCCGTAGTGGGCGGCGAGGGCGAAGCTGTCTTGGCCAATCAAATTGTCTCGCCCACGATCTCCGCTTCCAGCGCATCCGACAATGTTAGCTAACGCGATCCACCAATAACGTTTCATTTTCACTTCCTCAAGATGATCGAGGAGATAATAGTCCTTCGCAAGCAAGGTATTTTTGCGCCTGCGCATAGCTATGACGATGCGTCAGATTTACATTGCGGCCCCATGTATGGCTGTAACGCTCGCCGCAACTTGAACGGTGCTGCAGTAGTTTGCCCAGACCTGCATGAGCAAAATGCGCTTTTCCAGCAGGTCGCCCCTGCGATACGCTGCCTCGACCTTGTCCGGCAGGCTGTGGGCAAGCGCGTGTTCGCAAACCTCGCGCGGGAATGAGTTTGCGACCGATTCCGAGCACCAGTCCCGAAACGTCGACCGGAAGCCGTGCACGGTGATATCGTGCCGATCCATCCTTCGCAGCACGGCCGTCAGACTCATATCCGACAGGGGCGTTGCCTTTTTGCTCCCAGGGAAAACGTGCTTTTCCACGCGCGGCATCTGCTTGAGCAGAGCGATCGCTTCGGCCGATAGTGGGATGCGGTGCTCCCGGCCGGCCTTCATCCGAACCGCCGGTATGGTCCACAGCGCGCTGTCCAGGTCGATTTCCCCCCATACCGCTCCACGAACCTCGCCCGATCTGGCAGCAGTCAAGATCGCAAATTCCACGGCGCGTGCCGACATGCCCTCGCGCTGGCGCAGTTCTTTCATGAACTCGCCCACATCCTGCCACGGCAGGGCAGGGTGGTGCTTCACCCTCCCCAGCTTGTTGGGATCGGCCAGCAGGTTATCCAGGTGACCGCGCCACCTGGCCGGATTCTCGCCCACGCGGTACTTACTAACGGTTGCCCAGTCCAGGATGCTCTCGATGCGGCCCCGTAGCCTGGTGGCTGTTTCCGTTTTTTCCTGCCAGATGGGGCTCAGCACCTTGACGACCAGGCCGGTGTCGACGGCGGCCACCGGTAGGTCTCCGATAAAGGGCGCGGCGTAAGTAGCCAGTGTGTTTTCCCACTGCTCCGCGTGCTTGACGTTTTTCCAGCTGCCACGGTGCGCGGCGATGTAGGCGCTGGCGCATTGGTTGAACGTGATTGCCCGAGCGCGATCCAGCGCATCGGTCAGCTTGTCGGCAGCACGCGTTTCCAGTGGGTCTTTCCCTTCCAGCAGCAGCGCCCGGCAATCCCGCGCCTTGCCACGCGCCTCGGCCAGGGTTACAGTGTGCACGGCGCCAAGGCCCATCTCGCGCTGCTTGCGCTCGCGCGTATAGCGGAAGATCCAGCTCTTGGTGCCTGTCTTCGATACCTGCAAGTACAGGCCTGCACCATCGCCAAAATACCCAGGTGTTTTTGCCCGACTCACTGTCAATGCCGTCAATTTTTCAACCGTCCGCGCCATCTCCTACCCCCATTCCTACCCACACATAGAGTGCGGATTTTACCGTACTCAAGCGACACCAAGCGGACGAATTGGCAAAAATAACGCATAAATTCAAGGGCGTAGAGGCATCAAGCGACGTTTTGCGAACATCACTTTGGCGGACACCGTCTCCGCCAGAATCAAACAAAAAAGCCTCCCCTGCGGGAGGCTTTTTTGTTTGTCTTGACCCGTCCTGGAATAAGTTGACACTTTTTCGACGCAAAGAAGGAGTGTCAAATGGAACAAGGGTTTAGGCGCAGCCAGCGCGATTACAGTCTGGCTTTTAAATTGAGCGTTGTCG
>NZ_JBNYXM010000066.1:0-5166 GCF_051380665.1 Janthinobacterium lyxosi | reverse complement strand
ACATCAAATGCCCACACTTATCGACTGTTAATTGTTAAAGAACTGTATTCGGTACTGCTTTCGCGCTATCGACAAAGCGTTGTGTTTGTCAGCTGCGAAGAAGGAAGAGTATGAAGCGTTTGCAGCATTTCGTCAACCTTCTTTTTCCCCCTGCTTTACTCGGCATTTGCATGCGTTGTTCAGCGAGGGGGCGAATTATAGCCCTGCTCCGCACACCCTGCAAGGGCTATTTTCCCGCCCTCACCGCCCAGCAAGCCTTGTCTTCACTTCAAGCGCCTTTTTGTGCAGCCTGTCGCAATCGGCTGGCGTAGTTCGTGGTCTTTAGGCACAGTGGCAACATCAGACTCTGACGCTACTCAACAAAGGGTTAAACTTGCCCGCTGCGTCGATTAACTCTTGTACTTGAAAGTGCCCCCATGCTTCCGATTTCCAGCCTGCCCCAATTGTTGAAAACCATCCTCGCTTGGTTGCAACGGGCATTCGACGCGACGACGACCTGGGTTACCCAACTATCCTGGTGGAAATTTTTCCTGTTCGCGGCGCTGGCCCTGATCGCCGGCTCCATTTTGCAAGATGAGCTGTTCTCGTCCACCCCGGACGAGGAAATTGTCATCAAGTCGCATAAACGCAGCAGCAAGGGCACGGGTGAGACCAATATCCTGATCGACGATACCGGCATCCATTTCAATCCCCGTAACAGCAAGAACCGGCGCAGCAGCACGGCCGACGCCGCCAGCGACCCGACCGATGCAATCGAGGCGGACGAGCACGCAAACGCCGTGCCCCCGGCGCCCCCCGAACCGCCGGCCACCCCCGCCAAGCCCAGCTATCCGGTGACCACCAATGCTTCGGGCGAAGAAGTCCATATTGAATTGCCGCCACAAATCGGCGAAGAGTTGTCGAATGCCATAGAAGAAGCGGTCGATGATGCGGCAGAACAAAAAGTGTCACGCTATCACCAGCAAGCCTCGACCTGGTTCAAGAGCTTTGTGTCCTTGCTGGTATTGGCCCTGTTCGCCATGAAAGCCCTGGTCGGCGGCAAGAAACGCGCCGAAGCGGAAACCGTCACGGCGAATGAAGCGGCCGAACGGGAATCCATGCAGCGCCAGCTCAGCGAAGCGAAGATGCAGATGATGCAGGCGCAAGTCGAGCCGCACTTCCTGTTCAACACGCTGGCCTCCGTCGAGCACCTGATCCAGGTCGATCCGCCGCGCGCGGCCAAGATGCAGCGCAGCCTGATCCAGTATCTGCGCGCCGTGCTGCCGCAAATGCGCGACAACGCCCTGATTACCAACCTGGGCCGCGAAGCGGATATGGTGCAAGCGTACTTGAACCTGCTGAAAATGCGCATGGAAGAACGCCTGACCGTCGATTTCCAGATTCCCGATGGCCTGCGCAGCGCCGCCTTCCCTCCCATGATGCTGCAATCGATGGTGGAAAATGCCATCAAGCATGGCCTGGAAGTCAAACCGGAAGGCGGCACCCTGCGCATCGTGGCCGAAGTGGCGCACAGCAAGCTGCGCGTCATCGTCACCGATGACGGCCTGGGCTTTGGCGTGGTGCCCAGCGATGGCACGGGCCTGGGCTTGCCCACCATCCGCGAACGCCTGAAACTGCTGCATGGCGACCAGGGCAGCCTGACCATTACGCCAAATCAACCGTCTGGCGTGTGCGCCGTGATCGAAGTGCCGTATCAGCTGTCTAAATAAGCTGTCTCAATAAGACAGTTGATAAAAACGCTAAATCATTGAATAATCAATCTTCGCCTGTTCACACTTGAGACCTATGCCTACCGCTATTATTGCCGACGACGAAAGACTGATGCGCGACCAACTGCGCCTGCGCCTGGGCCAGGCCTGGCCTGAACTGGAAATCATCGGCGAAGCCAAGAATGGCGACGAAGCGATTGAACTGGTGGAGCAGCTCAAGCCCGACTTTGCTTTCCTCGATATCCGCATGCCGGGCAAGACGGGCATGGAGGCGGCGCAAGTGATTGGCAGCAAGACCCATATCGTCTTCGTGACGGCCTATGATACCCACGCCGTCGAAGCCTTCGAGCGGGGCGCCGTCGATTATGTGCTCAAGCCGCCCGAGCATGAACGCTTGCTGGTGACGGTGGAGCGCCTGAAAACGCACTTGAACAAGCCGGCGCTGGATGTCAACAGCAGCGTCACGGCCATGCTGTCACAGCTGGCGGAAAAAATCACGGCCAAGCCCACCTACCTGCAATGGATACAGGCCAGCATCGGCCAGGACTTGCGCATGATCCCCGTAGAAGAGATTTTATTTTTCCGTTCTGACGAGAAATACACCTGCGTGCAGACAGCCAAGTATGAAGCGCTGATCCGCAAGCCCGTGCGCGACCTGGCCGAAGAGCTCGATCCATCACTATTTTGGCAAATCCACCGCGCTACCCTGGTCAACGTGAATGCCATCGAAGGCGTGACGCGCGACATCCGCGGCCGCCACCTGGTGCTCATCAAAGGCAAATCCGACAAGCTCGAAGTGAGCCGCAGCTTCTTGCACCTGTTCAAGCAAATGTAAGTCTCTCGCCGCCGCCCGGCCAGGCCGGCGCGGCGCATGACTCTGTTCTTTCCCATTCCTGCGCCACATCAAGCTGTGCCGCGCCAACAGGCATAGGCTATATAAAGTCCCTAAAGTCCCGTCCGCCATTCCCGCCCTGCATTCGTTCACGTTCGCAAGGAGAACCCCATGCCTGACCGAGGCAGTCCCACACTGCTGCGTATCCTGCCGTTGGGCATGGCGGCGGCGCTATTGCTGTGCTTGTTTCCTCCGCTGAAAGCCCGCCGGCAACGGCAGGCACGTGGCCAGGCCATCATCGACAGCGCCAGCGACGCCATCATCAGCATCGATAGCGGGCAAATCATCCTGCATGCGAACGCGGCGGCAGCCAGATTGTTCGACGACACGCCAGCCGGCATGCGTGGCATGCGCCTGGGCCACTACATCCTGCGCGACTTGCGCACCCTGGGCAGCCTGGGCAACCACGAGGGCGATCCGCCGTTTGGCGACATCAGCCAGGAGCTGCGCCTGACAGGCCGGCGCGCCACCGATTACACCTTGACGGGGCGGCGCAGCGATGGCGCCATGTTCCCCCTCGAAGGTTCGCTCTCGGCCATGCAGGAGGACGGCCAGAGCGTATTTACCGTCATCGTGCGCGACATCAGCGCGCGCCAGCAAATGCATGAACAGCTGGCCCGCTCCTTTTCACAATTGCGTGAATTGTCGAGCGCGCTACAATCCATCCGCGAAGAAGAGCGCAAGCATATCGCGCGCGAACTGCATGACGACCTGGGGCAGTTGCTGGCCACCCTGCGTGTCGACCTGACCCTGGTGCGCCAGCACACGGACACGACCCCGCCCCTGCAAGCGTTGCTGCACAGCATGGACGGCTTGCTGGTGACGGCCATCACCTCGCTGCGGCGCATCGCCAGCAACCTGCGCCCACGCGCGCTCGATGAAGGGGGATTGTATTTTGCACTACAGAAGCTGCGCCACGATTTCCTGCAGCGCCGCGCCGTGCATTTTGCTTTGCTGGCCGACGAGGCCGACCTGGTGCTCGACGATGCGCGCAGCACGGCCATCTACCGCATTGTGCAAGAAGCGCTGACAAATATCGCGCGCCATGCCGAGGCGAACCACATCACCATCGCCCTGCACCGCATCGATTCCTCGCTGGCGATCACCATCCAGGATGACGGCCGCGGCATTGCCGAACACGACCTGGAAAAAGCCACGGCCCTGGGACTGCTGGGCATGCGCGAACGGGTGTGGGGCTTGAACGGCAGCATCCATATCGGCGCCGATAACAAACTGGGCGGCACACGCATTGAAATCTCGCTGCCCATGCAGGCGGAAGTGATGGAAACAGCCACGTCATAACGAAAAAAGGCGCCCGCAGGCGCCTTTGTCATCCATCACATCAACTGATGCTTAGAATTTGTGTGCGATACCAACTTGGTACGAGGTCAGCGACTTGACGCGCTCGCGGCCAGCGTAAGCGTACACGTCGGTACGCTTCGACAGGTGGTAGTCGTAGCCGACGCCGAATTCCTTGATGGTGTCCTGATCCTTGAACTTGTTGTTGCTTTGCTCTTGCTTGCCATACGACACTTTGGCATCGCCGCCGCCAACCGTGTAGTTCAGACCGATCAAGTAGGACTTGTATTCGCCGGTGGTAGCCACCTTGGTGTCGCCTTTCGAGTAAGCAGCCGTGATCTTGGCCGGGCCGAATTTATAGCCGCCGCCGATGGACCACAGGTCAGCCTTGGCTGCCGTTGCCGTTGCTTGCACGGCTTTTTCGTAGCCGGCGTGCAGGCTGATCGGGCCATTGTCGTAGGTTGCCAGGCCGATCACGCCTGCGTCAGCGCTGTTGACTTCGCTCAGCACGTATTGCAAGCTGCCCACGAAACCTTCAAAGCTTGGACTGTTGTAGGTCACGGCATTGTTCACGCGCGACGTGCCGACACCCGAACGCAGCAGGGTTTCATTGTTCTTGCCAACCACGCCGTAGGTGTTGAATGGATCGACGCGGGCGATGGTGCCATCGACCAGATTCTTGGTGCGGCCCAGGATGGCGGTACCGAACGCGCCTTTCAAGCCCACATACGCTTGACGGTCGAACAACACGCCCTTTTGCGCGCCAGTGTCGGCCAGGAATTCACTTTCCAGGTTGAAAATTGCGGACAGGCCGCCACCCAGATCTTCCGTACCCTTGAAACCGAGGCGCGACGCATTGTTTTCGCGTTGTACCGTCGGCTGGCCAGTGGTCTTGGCAATACCGAGGTCAACCAGACCATACACGGTGACGTTCGATTGTGCTTGCGCCGTAGCTGCTGCGAAGGTGCCGATGATCAATGCTGCCAGAGTAATTTTTTTCACTTGAGATTCTCTACATTAGGTTGGACAAGTTGAGCTGCTGCTGAGCTGCTTAGCTGCTGAACCGAATCATGCCCACGAAATACTTCAACAATATGACATCGACAAGATGTTGCTTTTTGGCACAACATCGTGTTACATAAAAACAACAGGATCGGGTAGGAGGCGGGGTTGCCCCCGCCGTCCTCCCACAACACCGGACGTACGGATCACGTATCCGGCGTTTCCTGACTACTGGGTTGCCCCAGCGAGCTTGGTTTCGTGCGT
>NZ_JBNYXM010000065.1:0-5390 GCF_051380665.1 Janthinobacterium lyxosi | reverse complement strand
AATATCCCGCAGCGCGCCTTACACCACCAGACACCCATCCAGGCGCTCAAAGAGTGGCAGGCAAAGAAGCCGGATTTATTTGTTAAACGCGTTTATAACCAAGCGGGTCTTGACAGTTCATCAGGCCCGGCACGTTGTAGCGCATACGGGCGATGATCTTGCGCCAGGCCATCTGCGCCTTTTTCAGTGGCATCACGTCCAGCTCATCGATCAGCGCGTGGCCGATCTTGAAGCCGACGATGGTTTCAGGCTTCTCCATCGAGCGGCAGATGACAGTGCCGCGATAGCGTCGGCCCTCGTACACCTCGACCTCGTGATCGCCCTGCTTCACCTTAATGCGCAGGCCCATCGCGTAGGCCACCTCCTCCATCGTGGGATAGAAGATGTCGCGGATTTGCGGATAGGTCGGCGCGAAGTAACCCTGGTTGATGCCCGGCCACTCCCAGAAGTGGGCGCAGATGCCCGCGCAGCCCACAAACGTCTTGCCCGAGCCGAACCCGGCCACGTAGGCCTTGAACTTGTGCGGCAACTGCAGGAAGCTCGATTGCGGGACGTTCAGGTCAAACTGGATTGTCGTCATGGCGCTTGGCGTCTTTCACGCCGAAGGTGATGGCGACAGGAGTGGGCGCCTGGTCGGCCTGCTCGGCTTTGCCCTTGTTCACGTAGATATCGCCCACTTCCTTGGCTGCCTGCTCGTAGAGGCTGGCCACCAGCGGCAGGTTGCGCATGTTCTCAGCCTTCTGCGCAAGGCGTCCCAGGCCACGCAAGCGAAAAGCCTTGCTGGCGATCGGGATTTCCTCGGCAGTGGCACGGAACTTGGCGCGCGTCTCTTCGAAGATCGTGCGCCATTTCTGGCTCAGGTTTCGGCCGACGTAGGTGTTCGGGTCGTAGCAGGACACCTGCTGGCGGCTCACATCGAGGCCGAATTCCTCTTTTACCGCTATCGATACCTGCGTCGGCGAGTCGAAACAGGCCAGCGCGGTGACGACGTACAGCTTCACCTCGTCCTTGAGTGCGGCCATGTTTTAGTTTCCTGTAAAGCAACGTAAAGGCTACGCAGCCTTTAGCAGACACGTTCCGCACGCCCTCGCTATGTTGATTTTCGCCACTTCGGGCGGGGTCTTTGCTGCGTCAATCATGCGCTGTACGTCCTTGCTTGCGCCGTAGCGCCGGACCACGCCGACAAACTCTTCGACGTCATGTGCGCGCATGCTCAGTTTCGGCAGCCCGTACTTGTTGAAAGCTGGCGCGCCGAATTCGTCCTGCTCCTGGGCGATGTGATACAGCTCGTGCTCGAGCAGCGCACAGAATTCGGCGTCGCTACAGGTCAGGCAATACGATGCGTCCAGGGTAATGAGGAAGTCAGGCACCGCGCCGAACCAGTCGGCCATCTGCTGTTGCTGGCGGCCCTTCTGCCATGGTCCACAGCGAAACGTCACTTCCTCGCACTGGCCCAGCACGGTGCGGCCTGCCTTCACGAAGCCCATCGGCGCCCACAGGAACTGCACGTCGGCATATTCCAGGTGGGCATGGTCTTCGTTGTACAGCGCGCCGCCTTCGGTGAGGATGGATGCACGCGCCCACTTGAGTACCTCGGGCGCGGGCGCATAACGATTGTTCAGCAGGTCGGTGAATTCGGGTGGCGGTACCGGGCGGCCGAAGCCTGGCGCAGCTGGTTGTCTGCGCGCCATGCTACTGGGCGCCGTCGACGTCGAGCATCACGGGCGGCATCGTTGCGCCCACCACCCACAGCCGGACGGCGCCGCCGGCATTCAGCGCGGCCAGTTCCTCGACGCTCGGGCGCCAGTACGACACCACGGCATGCAGATCGCCCACGTGCGTGCGCGTGATCGGCAGCGCGTTGCATGGGAGTTCGCCCTGGTCCCAGCCGGCAGGCGCGCCGAGCACGCCGTTATTTGATGGGTGTTGGATTTTATTCATGGCAATAGAATGAGCACAGTTTGATAAAAATCAACATAAAGTTATTTCTGCGCGGCATGATATTAATTTTCCGCAAAGAAATATATGGACCTAGACACTCGCCCAAACGGTGCCCGTGCACTGCCCTTACTCTCTCGCCCCGACACAGAAACTGAGCAGATAATTAATATCGCCGTACGCATGGTGATGGAAGTGGGCCTGACCACCGCAGAGGAATACCTGATCAGCCGAGGCGTGAGCAGAAAAACGGCCTTGCGGGTGCTGAGCCACAACCCTCGGATGCGTCGAAAGCCGCGATAGAGTATTGCTTCCTGATGTCACCGCCCGCCCCCAGCAGGCG
Source organism: Janthinobacterium lyxosi (assembly GCF_051380665.1). Taxonomy (NCBI): domain Bacteria; kingdom Pseudomonadati; phylum Pseudomonadota; class Betaproteobacteria; order Burkholderiales; family Oxalobacteraceae; genus Janthinobacterium; species Janthinobacterium lyxosi. The sequence continues at coordinate 3,109 of NZ_JBNYXM010000065.1, read as the reverse complement.
CCGCGGTGCATCGCGGCTGGAGTCCTCTGGATCATTGCTACGTCGGTGAGCTGCGCCCGTTTTGTGAGCCTGCCACTGGAGCGCGCTGGCAGTCGCAAGTGTCAGGTGTATGGGATGCCGCCACGCCGGGCGTGCTTCATCATGGCCTGGTGCACAGCCTCGGTGCGCTCGCGCATCCAGACATCGAATCCGACTCCCTCGGCCGGGTGCAGCTCGACAGCAGCCGGCGTCGCGCGCGGCACCAGTTCGTATTCGGCCAGCACCTTGGCAGCGAGGTCGATAGTGCCGTCATCGCCCACCGGATAGTATTCACACGTCACCGTGGGAATTTCGCCAAACGCGAGCCGCAGTTCGATCCATGTGCAATGTTTGGGTGCGCCCAGGGCCTCGATTAACTTCGGGCCCAGCGTGTGCACGGTCATCAGGTTATTCATGGGGCGGCTCTCATTTGTACGGCCAGGTGCGTGCAACTGGTGGGCGGGGAGCGGCTGGCACTGGGCCGGGCCGCTCAAGGCTGAACAGAATCAAAAGGATGGCGAAGGGACTCATATCAGGCCGTCAACGCATGCAGCGTCGGCTTGACCATCGCCAACAGCCATGGCCAGGCCAGCAGCATGAGCGCGACGATGGCGCCACCGACCACGGCGCCCGCCAGTGCTATGGTGATGATCATCCGGCGGAAGTCGAAATCGAACATTTAGCGCACCACTTCCGCATAGACCTTGCCGAATGGCTGGAATTGCAATGTAAACTTGTTATCATCTGCGTGCTGCTTGCATTCGATAGGCAGAAGCTCCCCGGTGCCGTTGGTGTCGAAAACGCGCACGATCTTGCCATTAGCCTGGTACTCGAACGCGCCTGGATTCACTGAGGTTGCTGGGGTAATGACGTTCATGATTTACCTTTGGAGTTTGGAATGACGAAATCAGTTTTTGAAACAATCCATGAAGCATTTACCACCCTGGAATTCTTTCAGACGGCCTATGCGGGTGACGCCGAATATCAGCGGCGCCAAAACGAAGTGATTGCGATCCTTGTCAATCGATCGGAGCGCAATCCTCATTCGTATGAGTCAAAGCTTTTCGCTGGCGTAGCAAAGGCTATCCATGAGGCAAGCCAGCCGTCAGCGACGATGTGACCTGAAAATCACTACAAGAGCAGCGACTCTTGATGCGTAAATGAAAGAAGCCCCGGCCAGATTCGCGTCTGTCGGGGCTTCGTCGCTTCGGAACGCCATATCGGTGTTCTCGATAATCTAATAAAAAAGCCGCCAGCGCAGTGATGCGGCCGGCGGCGAAACCCAGCGTGCCGGGCAAGGAGAATCTGGAGCGGGCGGCGGGAATCGAACCCGCGTGAAAAGCTTGGAAGGCTTCCGCTCTACCATTGAGCTACGCCCGCGAAACTGGTTGCCAGTTACAGCGTCTGGCGCCGAATGGCCGCGGTTACAACGCGCGTCGGCTGGGTGATGCTTATCCTGCTCGCAATGTGTGGCGTCCCCTGAGTATCTCCGGGCGGGCGCTCCGAAACTCATCAGCCGATTTTTGTCCCGTGCGCAGTCACGTCGCGCTTCAACGCCGCCGGCGCCGGGATTGGCGCCAGGCGGCTGGGTGTTGTCTTCGCTACTTCATGGCGCACCTCCTTTTCAGGCCTGCGGCGGCATGCTCGCGCGCGCATCTGACCAGTTCACATTTCAGGCAATGCTAATCGGCGTCCACATCCAGCATCCGCTGGAACTGGCGCACCACGTCAGCGTCGAGCTGGTCAATCAACTCTTGCTGCGTTGGCGCATCGCCCGGCGCCGCGTCAGCGACGATGGCGGCCATCTCAAGTTGCGTATGGCGCCAGCGAAAGCGGCAGAGGAAAGTGCTTGCGGTCATGATCGCCTTGTACCGTGGCGCCAGAAAACAGAAAAGCCCGCATCGCTTACGCGCCGGGCTTGGTGGTTTTGCTCCCACGGCTATTGTGCGTGGTAAGCGGCGTTCGGTAAATTCAAGGCGTGCAGGTACGGCGCTGGGTCCGGGTACTGTCGCGAGTTCCAGCTATCGGTGGCGCCGAAGCGCACATTACGATTTCCGGAAGAATTTTACTGAACTGCAGCTTTCATTATACATAGAAATACTGTTTGTAAACACAGTTCAAAGAAAATTTACCCTACAGGTCGCGGTCACGCAACAAGCTGCCTGCGCGCCCGGAATGACTGTCAGCAATGGAACTCAGCTCGCTCACCATATCCTTGACGTGCTCAAGTTCAAGGCCGGCTACCCCATAGACGGGCGCCACGCCAGTACCCTTGCACGACGTGCACTGGCCATTCCCCAGTAGCACCTTGACGCCGGTCCCACTGCATCCCCTGCACTTTCCATCAAGCCAGTGCGCAAGCGATTTCTCGGCCACGCGACGGTAGAGCGCTTGCGCCGCTTGCGCATCCCAGGCTGTGTTTTCAGGCAGCCACTTGCGCGCGCGACCGCGCTTGATTACCTCGGCCGTCCAGATGCGCAGCAGCTGCGCCAGGTTCTGCTGGTTGCCCTCGAACATGCGGTTGAGCGTGCCGTCGGCATACTTCACGCGGCACAGCAGTGCGCCGATGTCGCCGGCAATTGCCGCGGCGGCAAGCGGGTCCGTCTGATGGTGCTGCGCATCGTCCATCAGGTTGCTCGATCCGATTGCTGCGATGTAGCGGTCTGTAAAGCCCATATGTTTTCTCCGATTTCCCGAGGCAATGTTAACACGCCTTTGATACTTCTACGTAGAGTTGGAAGCGCTGCGCTCTGAAGTTATCATTTCATCATATGGCAGAGAATTCACTGCCCATTGCAATGGATGAAGGACTCATTTATCGATGCCGATTAGTCATAAATAGACTAAAGAAATGTGAAAAAAAGCACGCGCGACGTTTTCACTTGCCAAAAAACCATTCACTTGCTAACATCAATATATTTCCAATAGGAAACAAATTTCTGCAAACGCAATGTGAAAATTCAATGTCTCTACTTGTCTGGAGTCGTGTGATTATGTACCCTTTCGTAGCTGGCCGCTATTCAAAGCCAGACACGTTTTGCGTACACTGTTGCACAACCTTAATCAGCCGCCATCTCATGACTCAAGCCCT
>NZ_JBNYXM010000064.1:0-5851 GCF_051380665.1 Janthinobacterium lyxosi | reverse complement strand
CAGCTTTACTGCTTCTTCTCGAAGCTCTGGCGTGTATGTTGTTGAGCGTTTCATAAGTTCTCCAGTTGGTGAAGTTTACCAAACAAGAGTGTCCGAAAAAGTCAGGGTACCTCACTACCGTTGCGTGCCCTGCGGGCCCACCTTCCATGCGCTCACCGGCACGCCGCTGGCCCGCTTGCGCCACAAGACCTTTTGGCTCGACTACGCACATTCCCTGCTGGCCTCGGATTCCGTGCGCAAGGCATTATTGAAGGCAACCTTGGGCGCGTTGCCACACCTGACGATGTCATAAAAAAAGGGCGGGATGATTCTTCAATCATCCCGCCCTTTCGAAGAACAGGGCGGCATCGCTGCCGCCTTATTCACCTTGCTATGTTAGAAGGTATATGCCAGACCCAGGCTCAGGAAGCGGCCAACAGCGCCTGCCTGGTGCAGCGACGCATTGTACGAAGTCTGCACGGTGGCATTGCCGTAGGTGCTCAGGTCAAACGGTGGCTGACGGTCGAACAGATTCAGGATCGAACCTTTCAATGTCAGGTTCGGGCTGACCTTGTACTGGATGTTCAGATTGGTCGTCGTGAACGATGGTACGTGGCAATACTGATCAGGCTGCGTAAGGTTCTGGTAGTAAGGACGGCTGGTGATGACAGTCGACGCCTTGGAGCAATCGGTAGCACCCACCGATGGGTCCAGTGCCGAGAAGCTGCTGGTGTAGTTCAACGTGGCATTCACGTCCAGCGGACCACGAGTCCAGCCCAGGCTCAGCTGCGCACGGTCTTTCGGCGAACCGGTTGCACCGGAAACCACCGTCGGGCCTTGGGTACCGGCCAGCTGATAGGTCACGCCAGCAACGGTTTGCTCGTAGCTGATGGTGTGGGCATAGCTCAGGTTGGCACGGATGATGCCGTTTTCAGACAGGTTCCAACGGTAGCCAATATCCGTTTCCACGCCGGAGGTCTTGGTCGAGCCACCGTTGATGTAGGCCGATTCTGCGAACAGGATAGGACCAACCGATGGGGTCCCCTGAGCAACGCCCGTGCCTACCCCAGTGGCGATGTCGATCGGCACGGCTGCACCACGCACAAACGTCTCGCGGTAACTAGGATCGTTGCCGGCGGCGGTCACGATCTGGTTACGCACTTCGATGTTGTAGTAGTCGATGGTCGCGTTCAAGCCCTTGAATGGCTGGAGCACGGCACCCAGAGTGAACGATTTCGATTTCTCTGGCGACAGATCCTTGTTCGGACGTTGTACGTATGTAGGCTGAATGTTGCAAGAGCTTGGTACGTTGCCAGCGGTGTACTGCTGGCCGTTAGCGCACAGGATAGGATCGTTGATACCGTGGTACAGGAAGAACGAACCCGAATTGCCTGTCTCTGCAGGGTTAGGCGAGCGGAAACCACGAGCGAAGGTACCGCGCAAGGCGACTTCCTTGATCGGCGTCCATTTCAGCGTTGCTGCCGGGGTGAACGAGTTATTATTATCAAAACTATCATAACGGCTCGACAGATTGAACTCGACATTTTTCACCGGAATTGCTGCCAGCTCGGCGAAGATTGCCTTGTTGGTCTCTTCACCAAACACGAAGGCCGACGTCGAACCAACCTGACCGTTCAGGGTCAGTGGCGACGGTGGCGCATCCCAGGTACGTTTGTGCCAGTGGACACCGACTGCCAGTTTCAGCGGGCCGGCGCCCAGCTGCGGCATCAGTTCGCGCGAACCGACCGCATCGATGTAGTTCAGCTTCGATACCAGCGTGTTCGAGAAACGTGGCGACACCTGGTCGATCAGCTGTTGCGAGTTACCGCCCAGTGCATTCCACGTACCGGAGCGCAGCAGGCTGTACAAGGCGGCACGGTCAACAAAACCACTGTAATCGACTTCTGCCTTGGACTTGGTCAAGCCGCCTGCTAGTTGCAGGTCCCAGCCCATCGCAGCACCAGTCAGGTCGATCGCCAGACGGGTGGTGGTCGCGGTGTTGCTCTGTTGCGAGTTGCCGTCCAGGCCAGGAATGTAGCCATACAGGCGTGCATTGTTGGCAAACGGGTTGGTCACGTTGGCGCCGACAGCTGTACCCGGAGCAAACGTGGTGCTAGGCATGGCGCCGAAACCCGGGGTCAACACACCATTGTTATTGACGTTGGTACCTGCGAACGAGGTCGGCGAGTAGGCTGCTGGCAAGCCGCGATTGTTCAGGTTATCACGCTGGAAAATCGAAGCCTTGACCGACATTTCCCAATCTTGCGGCAGCTTTTTGGTAAAGCCGACCAGCAAGTTCTTGTTTTCGGTTTCCGGCTGGATGAATGCATATTTGTCTTCCACCGCGCAGCCGCCGGCGCGGTATGCAGTGTAATTACATTTCGGATCCAGGAAGACGAAGTTGGCCGCATTTTGCGCACCACCAGCACCTGTGGAGTTGTACAGGAATGGCGAATTGGCGGCGGTCAGGAAGCCGTTACGGGCGGTTGGCACACCGAAAGTCAGGTTCTGGCCGCCACGTGGGCGCCAGTCCAGCTGGTCCCAGGCGTACTGCTTGCGGTCGTCGACCTTGATCGCGCCTTGGCGACGCCATTCGGCGGTAGCGAAAACGTTGTAGCCATCGGTGTCGAGATCACCGAAGCCGGTGCTCAACGAAGCGCGGTTGGTCGTGCCGCCGCCATGTTCCGTGGTACCGCTGTCAGCCGAGAAGCGGGTGCCCGAGAAGTTTTTCTTCAGTTTGATGTTGACCACGCCAGCGACCGCGTCCGAACCGTACAGCGAGGAAGCACCGCTTTTCAGCACTTCGATGCTGTCGATGGCATCAAATGGAATATTGGAGACGTCAACGAAGGAGCGTTGCGAATCGTCACCGATCGCGTATGGCGACATGCGGTGGCCGTCGATCAGTACCAGGGTCGAACCTACGGTCAGGCCGCGCAGCGAGACGCCCGATGCGCCGTTCGCGAATGCACCAGAGAAGCCTGTACCGAGCGTGCCGGCACCGTTGGAGGCCAGATCCTGCAGCAGCTCGGCAACCGAGGTTTTACCACTGCGCTGGATTTCAGCTGCAGTGATTACCTGAACTGGTGCCGCAGTTTCGGTATCGGTACGGCTGATCAGCGAACCGGTCACCATGACGCGCTGAACAGGTTCGCTGGCAGCGGCTTGTTGAGCCATTACCGGAGAAATAGCTGCAACGGAAAGTGCGCCACTTGCAAAGACTTGCAGGATCGCAACTGGCATAGGTTTGATACGTAACTTCATGTAAAAAACTCCTTCTGGCATGTGCCTGAATTTTTGTAAGGAAGCCCCTGGGTAAAGGTTTTCCCGGAAAATGTGTCAAAACGTTACAAATGTGACGCAGCCATTACATGGAACCATATGGCACAGAGCGATGTCAATTTATTGGGCAGTCCGCATAACTTTAAAACAACATCTTAATTTCCACAATCCTGTTTTATGCCATATCTTATTCGGAAATAATGTGCAAACTGTCGAAACTAATGTGCTTCGCCCATTTTTTATGCAATGATATTTATATTGCAATGCAGCAAAAAATATGATGAAATATTTACAAAACACTGTTATGACTTTACCCGAAATTACTTTTCTTACCTCTTTTAACACCGGAGAAGGAAGGCTGTTTTCCCTGCTCACTGACGATTGTGCAAATGCAGCAAATGAAAGATTAGCAAAGCCGATGCGAGGCGCCATCATGGCACCGGCTGCGCTCGCGATGAAATGTTGTTTTTTCGCAGCAACAACATGTTGCGTACTACGGCAGCGCCCCTGCTGCCTGCGCCAGGACAACATTTCCCGCACCCATCCGTTCCCCACCGCCGCCTTCCCCCGTGCCCACTGGCCCGGAACAGCGCTGGCAGTTACACTTTTAGCGATGCAAATTTAACATTGTGATTTTAATAAATCCAGCCCACAGCGGCTTCTCGGCGGGGACCACAGGCAATGCATTGCCCGCTGGAAGGAGTAAAATGCCGCCTTGCGCCGCGCCACGCGGCTGCCCACTCTCCGCTAGATACGGAGCCCTGCACTTTTCGGATATTTCGGATATATATCATGCTGCGACTCAACGAAGTAAAACTCCCCCTCGAACACGACGAAGCCGCCCTGCCCGCCGCCATCCTGGCCCGCCTCGGCATCGATGCCGGCGACCTGCTGGGCTTTACCGTCTTCAAGCGCAGCTATGACGCGCGCAAGCGCAGCGCCGTGGTGTTGATTTACTCGCTGCATGTTGACGTCAAGAATGAAGCGGCCGTGCTGGCGCGCCTGCAGCACGATGTGCACCTGATGCCCGCGCCCGACACCGACTACAAATTCGTCGCCGGCGGCGAACAGCTGGCCGGCCACAGCACGGAACCGCGCCCTATCGTCATCGGCACGGGCCCCTGCGGCCTGTTCGTGGCGCTGATCCTGGCACAGATGGGTTTGCGCCCCATCATCCTGGAACGGGGCAAGCAAGTGCGCGAACGCACGGTCGACACCTTCGGTTTCTGGCGCAAGCGCGAACTCAATCCGGAATCGAACGTGCAGTTTGGCGAAGGCGGCGCCGGCACCTTCTCGGATGGCAAGCTGTACAGCCAGATCAAGGATCCCAAGCACTACGGCCGCAAGGTATTGACGGAATTCGTCAAGGCCGGCGCGCCCGAGGAAATCATGTATGTGAGCAAGCCGCACATCGGCACCTTCCGCCTGGTCAAGATGGTGGAAGAAATGCGCGCGAATATCGAACAGCTGGGTGGCGAATACCGCTTCAGCAGCAAAGTGGTCGATCTCGACATCGTGCCAGGCAGCGATGGCGGCCAGGTGCGCGGCGTGGTGCTGGAGAATGGCGAAACCATCACCAGCAACCATGTGGTGCTGGCCATCGGCCACAGCGCGCGCGACACCTTCGAGATGCTGCACCGCCGCGGCGTATACATCGAAGCGAAGCCGTTCTCGATCGGTTTCCGCGTGGAACACCCGCAATCCTTGATCGACAGCTGCCGCTTCGGCCCCAGCGCCGGCCACCCGATTCTGGGCGCGGCCGACTACAAGCTGGTGCACCACGCCAGCAATGGCCGTTCCGTCTACAGCTTCTGCATGTGCCCGGGCGGCACGGTGGTGGCCGCCGCCTCGGAACCGGGCCGCCTGGTGACGAACGGCATGAGCCAGTACTCGCGCAACGAGCGCAACGCCAACAGCGCCATCGTGGTCGGCATCACGCCAGCCGACTATCCGGGCGACCCGCTGGCCGGCATTGCCCTGCAGCGCGAACTGGAAGAGCGCGCGTTTGCCCTGGGCGGCAGCAACTACGATGCGCCAGGGCAATTAGTTGGCGACTTCGTCGCTGGTCGCGCCTCGACGGAATTTGGCAGCGTGGTGCCCTCGTACAAGCCGGCCGTGCATCTGACGGATCTGGCATCAGCGCTGCCCGAGTACGCGATCACGGCCCTGCGTGAAGCCTTCCCGGCGTTCAACAAACAGATCAAGGGCTATTACAAGGCCGACGCCGTGATGACGGGCGTGGAAACGCGCACCTCTTCACCGATCCGCATCAAGCGCCGCGACGACGACCTGCAAAGCCTGAACACGCGCGGCCTGTTCCCCGCAGGCGAAGGCGCCGGCTATGCGGGCGGCATCCTGTCGGCGGCCGTCGACGGCATCAAGGTAGCAGAAGCGGTGGCACTGTCGATGGCGGCGCGCGGTTAGGCCACACTGTCCCCGCCCTGCGGCGGAACGAAAAAAACCGGCACTCAGTGCTAATGCCGTTCACTTAAGCAGTTTTTCGTAGAACTCGAGTGGCATAGCGCTTTGGTTTTGCCTTGACGGCCCGGTCGAATTTTCGATCGGGCCGTTCGTCATTCAGAAGACTAAC
>NZ_JBNYXM010000063.1:0-6139 GCF_051380665.1 Janthinobacterium lyxosi | reverse complement strand
CAATATCCCGCAGCGCGCCTTACACCACCAGACACCCATCCAGGCGCTCAAAGAGTGGCAGGCAAAGAAGCCGGATTTATTTGTTAAACGCGTTTATAACCAAGCGGGTCTTGACACATAATGTAGATGCGCACGTGCGTCACTGTCTAACGAGGTTCTTGATCAAAGAGCGCTGCGGGGCGAAAGCGGCGCGTCGACCAGGTATAAAAATTGCGCGCATAGTTTCAAATTTTATAGGCGCAAGCTATGAAATTCGGCACCCTAGGCAAGTGATTGTGTCAAAATCTATTGTTCTTTGGCAACTTGTTGCCCTCCTACATACCCAATAATAGCGATCACGTCGACGGCCATCAGGATAAATTCGTGAGGCTTTTTGTTTAGAAATCTAGCTGAAGAGAACATGAATAATTGGCTCAAAAAATTATATTTTTGCAAATTGCGTAATATCGGGGGTAAATACCACCTATGGGTAGTCGCAGTTACGATGTTGATCATAATGGGGCTGCTAGCGATCGTTGCAATCCGATGCGATAGCCCTCCCGAGCTCGTTTTTTTTCCAGTTGTTACGCTGATAATCTACGCTTACCTCCGCACCATGTGGTCGTATCAACAAACAAACATGATGCTCACTCCCAATGGTGATGGTCGGTGGAGCATACACATGGCTCCACTCGTATCTTTTATCCCATGCTTCTATGCACGGCAATCAAGTGGGTTTATCCTGGATGGGACATTAGCTATCCTAAAGGCTGGAAAGTCCCATGGCTTAACAGGGTCAGTGATACTGCAAAGCCATTTACTTGGTAATGAGCGTACGCGTAATAAATTAGCACAGCAACTCGCGTTGGAATTACCGTGGTGCAAAATCACACCCTTAGCGCTAACAACCAAGTTAGGTCGTTTTAATGCATGGACACTATCACAGACGCGCAATGCACGGCTAAAACAAAGCGTCAGTGGAAAGAAAAGAGAATTTAGCAAAGACCGTCCGGTTGGAATTATTGCTATCGAAAACTGAAATGTGACATAGTTTTTCAGTGGCTAGAATGGTGTCCACGTGAAGGCGTCATCAGGGCCGCTCCTCCCTAGGTTCGTACGGCTCGCCGCTCAGGATTACTTTTAACCGCCCTCCCTGAGCGTCAGCGGCTGCCGATGCTCGGCAAGAAAGGCCCGCTGGCGCGCGTTGTACCGCGGCGGCCCCAGTATCGCGTGCTAGATACCTCGAACCTTAAGCAGTGCTCTCCCAGTGCCGTTTAATCAATACCAACAACCTATCATCGTTGTGAAACGAGAAATAGTCCATCTCGAACGGGAATAGGTAAATTTCACTAACTCGGCTGAAGCATATCGGCGCCGCTCTTGTGGGCTTCGGCGCTCACCTTATCGCATATTATTCAAGCAGTCTACGATAATGTTCTATCCTGATTTTCTGCAATCTGCAGAGCCATTAGCCGTTCCAACCCAGTTGGATTTTCAATACCAGCCCTCTGACATACAGCAATAATCTTTTCTTCTTGTGCAATCGTTTGCGCAGCGCAGCGCAGCGCAGTGTAGACAGGAATTCCTCCTTGTCGGCACATGGGGCAAGGGCCGCGGGAAAATTCTCAAGGCTCCTTTGAAGGATAGGGTTAGTTCCAGCAATTTTTCTAGCAATACCGATATAGTATTCGTGAGAATGCTTACTACCACTCAACACCATACACAGGAAGGCAAAGCCGCATAACAATAGCATACAATATGAAACCAAATCCATTTGGCAATCCTTTAAATTAAATAAGAAATTTCATATTTTATACAACTAAACTATTTAAGCAAATCTTCCAACTCGGATCTCAACATATTTTTAGATTTACTTTTTTGAATTTCAGGGAAAATAGGTTGAGCACCATCAACCGTAGTCAAATAGATAGGAAATACAATCGCATTATAATCGTGAACAGTTAGTTTTTTATCAAAAAAATACGCTTTATAGCTTCCTTATCGGCATTGCTGCCATGAAGAACAGCATACTGGGCATGATAATATGCAGAATTATTGGCTTCCTGTATATAGTCGTATGGGCTAAGAATCCATATAGCTATACTTAAACCAACAACAAAGCCAGAAAAGTATTTTTTAATCATTTTTTTACTATTTACGGTACATCAATAATTGTTCCATAAAGTCAGCTGCCACTGATTGATGAAGCCGTCACCCTCATTCCGCTTAACTAATATTGCGCTTATGGGCTACCCGGCACACTGCTTGACCTGCTTTATAAAGCAAGAGTAGAGGAGCCAAGAAAGTCAAACCACAAAGAATGAACGTCCCGCCAAAGACGACGACAAGTACAACAAAATCGTAAAAATTTTTCATACTTTTCCTTGCCGGCGTCGGCCGGTGCGGGGCGCCCTGGGCGCCGGGATTTCCGATGCATAGTTAAGCTTTTGCCTGATCCAACGCAGCCAGGTATTCCGGCTCGGTCGTGTCGCGCGCCAAACGGGCTTCATGTTCCGAGCCATATCAAGAAGCGCCTGAGCCAGCTCGCGAACCTGCGAAGCTTTCAACCAACGGCCGGCCTCACCGCAACCGACCCAAACCCGCTCGCCTTCGATCTTTTTCGAGTCGCTGGTATCGACAATATCGAAGCCAACGCACTCCACGGTCGAGTGCTCATTGCCGCCGAACTGAACTTCAAACGCTCGACATCTTCGGGGTCTAACTTGCCACCGCGCCCGACCCTCTCAATGCCAAGGCCGCGCAAACGCGGCCACAGATGCTACTTTGGACTTTCCCATAGTCTTGGTTTACTGCTTTGCTTTAGCAGCAGCGTCTAAGACCATGATTCCCTCATTGATCACGCGCTGCATTTCGAGAATCATCGACTCAGGCAACGGCGAGGCTACGAGATCAGCTTCAATCCGTGATGCCGCCTCACGTGCTGCAGACGCACAACGCACTGCTACGTCAGTTGGTAATTGGCGCGCAACGACAACAACTAGCGAATGAACTGCATTGAGACGGCCCAATGCGATCGACATGTTTTCTTCAAGATTTGCCAGACGACGTTCGACATCCATGTTCATTTCAACCTTTCAGGTTCGCCGGCTGCCGGCCGGCACGGTGCGCCAGGCGGCGCGGGAATCCGCTCAGCCAAGATTGGCCAAATTGCGTGTGAGATAGTCGTTGAACATAGGAACCGTAAAGGCGACGTCCCCATGTGACGGGCTGTAAATCATTCCTTTACTGATAATCTGCGCCCGGCGTGGCCCAAGGCTCTGTGACGATTCACCGAGTGCATCTGCGACATCCGAGGAACGGTAGGGTCCGCTTCCTAATCTTGCCATAGCGATGACGTATTCACGCTCTTTCGGTGTTAGGCGATCAAAACGCACCTTAAAGAAACCTTCGTCCAGGCGCTTTAGTGTGGTCGTCTCTGCCTCCTTTGCGTCATTGAGGGTAATCGTATCTCCTAAGGCAAGATTCCAGGACTGATGGCCCCATTCCTGCAAAAAGTAAGGATAACCCCGCGTCTTTAGAAAGATCTCATCCAAGGCTATCTCATCGATAACGGCGCCTTCTTCATTTACAGGTTGACGGATTGCTGCCTTGGCATCTGCTTCAGGCAGGGCACCTACCTCTGGATAGTGGAAAAGTCTCTCCGCATATGACTTGGCTTCTCCCGACAGTGCTGCTACTTGGGGTAGTCCGGCACCGAAAAACAGTACGGGCAATCCGCTTTGATTTATCTTGTGCATCGAAACGATGAGAGCAGCTAAGTCCTTCTGGCTTAGGTACTGGACCTCATCAATAAGAAGCGTCCAGGCCTTTCCAGCGGCCTTGGCGGCCTCGCCGATCCGGACGAACAGCTCGGGAAGATCGTTCTGTAGGTCCCCACTGTCTGCCACTCCCACTTCCGCGTCGACGGCTATTGTCATATCCCCGTATTCAAACTTGAACACAGAGGCAAAGGACCGTAGCGCCCGCATTGCGTCATATGCTTTGCCTTTAGCAGCGTCCGTGAGCGAGAGTTTGCGCAGCACTTGGTGCACGCGCGGCAAAAGCAACTCTCCCAAAGATTTACTTTCTGGCGCTTCAATGCTGGAGGTTAGGTGTCCACGCTCGTTTGCCATGACCTCGACAGCATTCAGGAGTACCGTTTTACCTACGCCACGTAGACCCAAAAACATCTGAGAACGGCTAGGTTTGCCGAGCAAGGCGCGATCGATGGCTACTCGGGCGTCGTTGATTATCGCTTCCCGCCCTGCGAGCTCAGGGGGGCGACTACCTGCTCCCGGCGCGAAAGGGTTTCTTACAGGATCCATGGGTTCCTCCATCTATATGAACTTATATCTAAGTATAATGCATTACGCTTATACACTGATATACATTATTAGTTATTCGTAGATTCTAACCCTCGACCAACTTTTCCTTGCCGGCGCCGGCCGGTGCGTGGCGCCCAGGACACCGCGAATATCCTCGGTGGCCAAGCACCGTGCTGACCTTCTCAGTGCGCCCGTCAATGCCGGCCACAGGGTGCCGCTGGGCGTTTTGCGATCACTCTTCTGCAAGCAATATAGGTGCGAGCGATGACACTGTAGATTCGCGTAGCAAAACGTAATGAACGCCGTTATCGCACATCCCTGAGTGGCAATTTGCAGGCATATGACCATAGATCATCCAGATGCCAAAAGCACCTAACCGGTAGTTGCGTTGATTCAACGTCATGACGTCGCGAACAGAGTCGAGCGCATCCCACGCGTTGGTAGTCTGCTGTGGCATTTGCTTCCCGGCTTCCCGTAACAGAAATTGAATCCGTAACCTGGCCTCATAACTCTGATCGGCAATCGTCGTTTCAAGGTTGATGGTGTAGCGTGGGTCCGCATCGACTTCAACCCTATAGATTGCACCGCCTGGCCTGTAGTAACAGCGAGCAACTTCGTATTCCTGCGTCAAATAAATGCCCCGCCCAAAGATAGGATTGGACGCGCAGCGCCGGTATTGAAATTGCGTAAACAGTTCGCTGCTGCCGTGATAGAACTGTCGAGGGAAATCACGAATGCTGTGCATGGTATTGGTCGGAGTCACGCTACCCTTTTCCTTCAACCTGCGAGCTGGCGCCAGGATTCCAAGATTACTTCCAGGCGGCCGATCACCTGAACCTGTATGTTGTCGCCGCGAGCAGCGGTGCCGGCGAACGCTTGACGTTCCATATTTGCCAGGATGCCAGCATTCTTAACTGCGATGTCGAGCTTCTTCACGCCCTCCTTCCGCGCTGCGGCAAGCATTGGCTCACGCTTCGAACTTTTCAGGAAGAGGGGCACCACCAGACTCTGCGCAACCGAGCCAATAGCTTTCAGTGCTACCGATGCCGGCGCGTCTGCGTCTCGCTTCTCGATTTCTGGGGAATTTGCGAAGGTCACGGACATCTTCCGTAGTTCCTGTGTGATGAAAAGAAGCATCGCAATTTCATCCATTGCTGGCAAATAGCCGGGGCTGTCGAATTGGTCTCGCGTCAACGTCATGGGATCTCTTCCTAAGGTTTGGTGTTTCGGGAGTAGACGGCGATCAACGCTTCGATGAGCCGCCAGTCCACCTGTTCAACAGGTGCTGCTCCTTTTGGCCGCTGCGGGCACTTAAAAACGTGTCCGGCAGTCGCACCGCAGGGATTGCATTTGCCTTGAATGTTCGCCACGGCGATTTCCGATGACATTTAGCGGCGACGGGTGAGAAGCAAACCTTCAACCAACATGATGCCCATAGCGGCCGCCGCTGGCGCGAGTACAAACACCGCAATCGCTGCCGCTACCCAAGCCGGCAGGTACGCATGCACCAGGATTACGAACAGCATTGGAATGCCTAACCCAACAACAGCGTGCGTGCGCTCGAAGAACGCACAAAATACGTCCAGCACGCCGAAGCCGTATGAGAAAACTACGTCTACAGTTTTTTCTAACATGATTTTTCCTTGCCGGCGCCGGCCGGTGCGGGGCGCCCAGGGCGCCGGGAATTTTGCAGCGGACGCAGTAGCGCATCTTTTGTCTAAGAACCTGTTCACAATCTCCTGAGCAGCATTGCCAAGAAAGCTAAGTGGATGAACTGCAAGCTGGTGTTAAGCCATCGTTCGCAGTTTTTCCACAGTCGCCTGTTTTTTTCCAAC
>NZ_JBNYXM010000062.1:0-7083 GCF_051380665.1 Janthinobacterium lyxosi | reverse complement strand
GCTTGAGTCATGAGATGGCGGCTGATTAAGGTTGTGCAACAGTGTACGCAAAACGTGTCTGGCTTTGAATAGCGGCCAGCTACGAAAGGGTACATAATCACACGACTCCAGACACATTATGTAGCAGCGTTCAGCCGAGCCGCTTAAGGCGCACGCCTCTCAGCTAGCCGACATCGCTCAATTGCGCATCGCCGCGGATCGGATTGTGGCGGCGCTTGGGTGGCAGGAACGAATTAGGCGCAAATATCGACCGATACATCCCATTGTTCGGGCACTGGGTAGTATAGGGCCTTGACGGCCTCAGCCACGCGGTCTGGGACGTGCAAGTCAGGCGCCAGTGGCGGATCTTCCTCGCCGTCTGGGCTGTTCATTGGGTGGGCTAGCGGCAGGCCGGGGGAATAGACGGCCGCCCAGTTGCGCTCGGCGAGTGCGGCGACGATGCGTTCACGGTGTTCATGGCGCCACGGTGCGGGCGCCAGGCGGCCGTCTGGCATCCACCACGCCAGGTCGACCTCGATGCACAGTTCGTCTTCCTGCCAATACGGGTCGTACACAGCCGGCCGAACGGCGGCGATCCGGATCTGGATGCCCAAGTCGTGCGTCGACACGTGTACCCGGCGCGGATCCAGTCCGTCCAGATACTCGATCAGCGCCCGCCGGAAGTCACGATGCAACTGGTCGAACACGCGCATGCCTTCCATTTTGCGCCGTGCGATCATGCCGCGGTAGAAGCGTGCGACCGGCACGTAGTCGCGCGGGTGCGCGGGGGCGACGCCCCCTTCCACGTCGACGATATCAGCTCTCTCCATTGCCAGGCGCCGCAAGTCGCCCCATATCCAGTCGGCATGGAACTCGTTCAACGCCGCTTTCCTGAAATCGTCGCCGGTGCGCGCTAGCGCGAAGAACCGGCAGGCGCTCGCCCCGAAGTAATCGAGTTCCTGCGCATGGTCCGGCTTGTATTCAAAATAGTGCAGCTCCACCAGGTAAGCATGTGCTGAACGGCGCAGGACGATCTTCCTGCCGCCTTGTGTGTGCCACTTCAGCAGCGCGTCGAGCGGGTCTTGCCAGCCAGATGGCGGCCCGTCGACGACGTAGCCCTCGTGGCCGCCGCCGATGGCGAGCTGTGCCGGGAAATGCCGGCGCACCTCGCCGGACGGTGCAACGCTCTCGTACAGCCAGTTACGCGGCAACTGCCGTTCCACTTCGTCGCGTCCGGGCGGAAGTAGCAAGTCCTCGACGGTCGTGCCAAGGTTAGCCGCCAGCCGGTGCGCCGTGGCCAGGCTCGTGGGTGCTCCCTTCTTGATGCGGTGGATGGTCTTTTCGCTCATGCCCACGGCGTGAGCCTTGATCGGCCCGCCGGCCACGGCGATGCGCAGGCAGACCTTGGCGGGATCCAGTTGGATAGTGTCTTTCCGCTTCGTTTCGTGCCTGGCGCTCATTGTCGTCCGCCGGCCTTGCCATTGCTGGCCGAGGCGCGTGCTGCGCGGGCCGCGAAATCGTTCTTTGACACCGTACCCTTGTCCTTCATCGTCCGGCTCTGGATAGCCGAGGCTCGGTCCTGCGACATCGGGATCTTGCCGGTCGTGGCTTTGCGCTGGACTGCCTTTGTATGCTTCGTCATGGTTTCCTCCATAAATTGATTATTACCGGAGGAACGATAAGGCCACACGGCTGTCCAGTCACGTCCTCAAATGGGACATATTCGGACATGGATTCAGGCGCTAGGTAGGCGAAGCAGCGACCAAGCCCGCATGGGAGAGGCCAACATCAACATCAACTCAATACCTTGAATTGAACAGAATAAGGCATCCGATGAACTAGTCCTGCCGTGACCATCCCTTTTTTCACTCAAGCATTCATGATCGTATTCGTTGTGTAACGGCTTATGATAGTGTAAACGCCTCATTTTCATCTGGAAATACATGATAAAAGCTATCTCTATTGCAGAAACTAACTATCCCGGAGTCACTAAGATCACCGCCGACGGCTGGGACGGTCAGGTTTTACGGATGTCCTACGCAACGTGTTGCAAGTGGATCTCGACCTCCGCACAGCTGCAGCAAGCGGGTGTCTATATGCTCTACGCGGATCATTTCGACCGGATTACCCATGGAAATCAGCTCTACGTAGGGCAATCTGGCAATATTGGACAGCGACTCGGACAGCATGATGGCAAGAAGGAATTCTGGACAGCCGTCATTGTGTTCAGCTCGGCTGGCGACTGGATGAATGTTGCGTACACCGTGAACATCGAACGGCAGTTCATCAAGTGGGCGAAGCGGGCGAACCGCTACGATCTCGACAACCAGATCCCTGGCCGGGAGGAGCACTTGGGCAAGGAAGACCTAGCACGCCTTCAGACCTTTCTTGATGGGGTCCAGCCGGTCCTGCGCCTGGCTGGTATTGACATGTTTGAACCCAACATGGATGGTACTTTCAGCTATTCTTTTCCAAAAAAAGTGACATCCCAACTGAAGATTCTTAATGGTTCTCCAGCCCCCGCGGTGACGATCCTGGCTGGGAGCCGGATCTTTGGCCTTGACCACGCCAAAGTGAGCCAGGCGAATCTGAATGGCGTTGCCAACGACGACGCGGAACATATCCACACCTTTCACGAGTCCGTTGATGTGACGCTGAACGGTCCAGAATTCATGCTGAAACTGTTCGATCGTCCTGTGTCTTCGTGGAAATCCCGGTCTGGAATATCCTTGATGGCCACGCTGACAGCGCTGTATCCAACTGTGTAGCGTTTCGCTGCGGCGCAGGGATCCCCTGTGCCGGACTTTCGCTCGCGAAAGTCCGGCCCGGCTCGCAGCTTCTTGCATGCTCATGCGCGGAACACGCAAATTGGATATCGCCATCACCCAGTTTACGAGCCGTGATTCTTTTCCTTTTGTTGCATGAAATATTTTGCGGCCTCCTCTGCAATCCGCTTATCTTTGGCCCGCACATAGATCGACGTCGTGGCGGCGCTGACGTGGCCCAGTATGCCTTGCGCTACGTCCAGCGGCATGCCTGCCGCCACCGATAGAGTGCCGAACGTGTGGCGAAAAGCATGGGGCGTCGTCGTTTCCAACTGCGCAAAATCGCGTGGGCTGATGCCGTTTTCCAGCAGCGTCGGTTTGAGCCGCTTGAGGGCTGACTTGATGAGCTTATACAGGCCATCGGCCGTGTAGCCATTGCCGCTTTGTTCTTCATGGCGTTCGATGGCTGCCATGTGTCGCGGTACGACTAAGGGCCCAACGAGCGCTATGTCGTCGCTTGGCAGGACGTTTCCGGCCGCGAGCGGCGGATGGTCAAAATCTAGGTGGCGATCCGTCCAGTGCGCGCGCAGCGCGTCAAGGGTCCTGTCACTGACGGGGACGTCCCTTTTTTTGCTCCGCTTTCCTACCACGCGCAGGGTGGAGACGTTGACCGACCAGGGGCTCGGTTTGAGCGCCGAGCGGCGGCTGCCGGCAGCTTCCTCGCGCCGCAATCCGGAATCACCGAGGAGGAGAATCGCAGCGAGCGCTGCGCGGTCCTGGCTATGTTCCGGGACGCTGGCACGCTGCTCGAGCTGGGTGACAACGAGTTGCCAAAATTCTTCACTCAAGGCTTTTTCGATTTGCATCTCGTGCACTTCCTCTGTCACTTTCGGGTCGGTGACTGCGGACCAGGGATTTCCCCCCAAATAGCGGACGCGAACAAAATAGTCGAATGCGGCTCTCAAGATGATGATCGCTTGCTTTTGCGACTTGGCAGTCATCGGCGTCTTGGTGAACGGGCGCCAGCGGTCGGTGAACCGCGCCGCTTTGTCGCCGACAAAAGCAGGGGAGGGGGCTTGCAAAAACAGTTTGTAGGCTTCGCAGCCGTCGGCCAGCAACGAGGACATGGGCTTTTGTTGCACCATGATGGCCCATAACAGAAAGCGCTCGAGCTCTTTGCGATAGGCCCTGAACGTATGGGCTTTGTCCTCGAAGCGCGCGAGGTAACACTCGACGGCACGTAGGTCGTTGTCTGCCGTAATGAAGCAAAATTTGCTGTTCCTGTTGATGCCGGCAGAGCCATCGTACTTACTGGGCACGGCGAAGCGGCCGAGTGGCGCCAGCTGGTCTGCGTACTGGGGATCGAGCACCACGGCGATCGCAGGAACCTCTACGGAGAATTGCTGGAGTGACAGCTCCCCCAAGGACTTGTTG
Organism: Janthinobacterium lyxosi; assembly: GCF_051380665.1. Lineage (NCBI taxonomy): Bacteria > Pseudomonadati > Pseudomonadota > Betaproteobacteria > Burkholderiales > Oxalobacteraceae > Janthinobacterium > Janthinobacterium lyxosi. Next base: position 2,905 of record NZ_JBNYXM010000062.1, on the reverse strand, counting down.
TGCTGGCGTAGCCAGCTGGCGATAACCTCGGCGCGTTTTGCCCCGATTCGCGGAACAGAGCGCCACCAGCCCGGCCCCCGGCGTTTGATGAACGCGAGCAGGTCGGCTAACTGAACAATGCCTTCATCGCGCAGCACGGCGGCTGTTTTCGGCCGAAACCACTGTGCGACCGGCTGGTCCAGTTGCGGTTGTGCCACGGGAACATCGGCCGCCTTCACCAGAATGTCGAGGGCCTTCGTTGTGACAGCGCCACCTTGACGCGCACCCTTTAAAATGTCTGCAAATGCGGGGTTGTTGACGATGGCGCGTTCAATCAGGTCGTTACGCATGTCGATGAGATAGCGCTCAAGCCCCAGCGCCAGCTGTGGACTGTCTTCGCTGTAATACAGGTCGGCGATACGGGCGAGAGGAATCTTGAGCACGTGCGCGCGCAACGCCGTGTAATCGGCACGGGTGTAGGTGATGGGGGTTAGGACGACATGCGTGTTCTGGGTCATGGTGCTGTCTTCTCCACATCATCTTGAGGGGGGCCGTTTCGCTCTGGATGGTTCTCCTCTTGCGCAGGGCGATGCGCGTTCCAGAATCCTGCGAAGACGGTGCGTAAGGCAAAAAACCAGGCGTAGACCGAGGCGTTCGATTGGCAAGCACCGTCGGACAGCAGGCCATGCGCCAGCAGGTTGCGTAAATTGGGCCCGTGCCGATCACAAAAAAGCGCGCGCACTTCGAAGGTATGGTCTTCCCCAAATACGGGCACCATCTTCTCGCGTCCGATCAAAGACGATAGGCCCATCTCATCGCTGATGCCATCGATGAACGTCGCCGTATGCTCCCCTGCATTTTGCAGATGAAAGCGCACCAAGTGTTCAATCTGCGGCACCAGTATATGCAGCGCTGTAGTGAAGTCCAGGCTGTACCCGGCATAGAGTCCTTTGCCGAACAGATAGGCACGGTCGGGTGGCACCAGCGGCGAGTTGCGGGCCAGGGCTACAAAATCATCCAGTGTGAGGGCATGTTCAAAGCGTACCTCATCTAGGGCATGCAGGACGAGAAACGCCACCTTTGGCATGGTCGTCTGTGCAAAGTAATCGACCATACTGGCCAACAGCGCGGCCTCTTGCATGTCGGCGGTATCGTCCACGCTGGCACCGGGACGTGCCGCGATGACTCTTCCATCGGGCGACATGAGCGTGGTGCTGAAGAGCGCCGAAATGGGTGATTCCTGCGCCCGCTGTTCGGCGCTCGCGCGATGCTCCGCGATGGCGGGCCCGTGATAAATGGAGGTGAGGTGGAAGAGGGCATCGACCGCTGTTTTTCCTTTAACCGCTTGCCGCACCTCGGCGATTTGCGCTCGCACATCCGGTCCTTTGGTGGTGATGATGTGCATCTCGCCGATGGCTTGCTCGCCGGCTGCATTCATTGCTTGCCGTAGAACGTCAATCCGGTGAGTGATATTGCGTGCTGTCCGCGCCTTTGCTGGCACCGAGCGCAGCAACTGAATGGCCTTCTCGTAGCCACTTGCAGCGACGGCGCTCGATGGGGTAGGGCCTTGCAGCCGCTGCTGCGCTTCGTCTGCCCAAGATTGTGCCATCGCCACCGTCATCTCCACGGCGTTGTTGCTGTCGGCTGCTTTGTTGTACCACCGCCCGGCGCGTTCATAGGAGCCACGGGCACCCGGCAGGTCCCCTGCGGCGCTCCTGTTGCGCCCCATGATCGCCAGCTTGTTTGCCAGTTGGCGTGCCTGGGGCTTGGCCAGATTGTTGCGGTATAGGGCATCCGAGAACCAATGCGGCGCGTTGCGATACTCGCCATCGTCCTGCGCCTCGTCGAAAGCGTGCAACAGCGCCGCTTCCATCGCTGCGATGTGTGCGGCGCCCGCTTTACCCAGGCCGGCGGCCAACTGTAAGGCGCGCATCCAGTTGCATCGTTCACCTTCAATCCAGGTGGCTGGTTGTGCCGGCAGCTGACAGTATGCGTCGATGGCCAGGGTGGCGTAGCGTACACCGCGTTTTCTGTCGAGCATCCAGACCAGGTCGGCCGATCTGGCACGCAGCAGACGATGTTCAGCCCCGTCGCTGAGGGTAGCCAGAAGGTCCACATAGTCGCGAAAGTCGCCCGGAATGGCGGTACGCCGGTCGCCCCATTCAATCATCGGCTTGAAGGGCTCAGCTGGGGTCTCTGGCGTGAACATCATCGACATGATGTCGTGGAGAAAGCCGATGGCGCTGGCGTGCGCCGTCTGTTCGTGGGCCTTGCGCGCTGCCGTTAGCGCCGCGTGCAGGTCGAGATAGCTGGTGGGTGACACATCACGCAGGAGCGCGTCATAGCCACTGGCGCGTAGGTCGTCGGCGGTGAGTGCATGGAACGCAGGCAATGGTTGCTGGTTGTTCATCGTCAAGGGAGGGAGCAATTCGGAGAAATGGGAAAGCCTGTGTATCAAGGTAAAGATTTGTACAGAAAACAGCAAGAAAGTAACTTTTTGACATCGGGCGAAGGCTGTTTCACGCGTAATTCATTATAAACGCTTTATTGATAATACGGATTATCAGGCAAGAAGGAAATTATTGAGCGACTGACCTGTGACTTTCTGAAATAGATGCGACGCTTTTTTGAAATTGATACGACGCCAATAACGAGGCGTAAAAAAACCGGCAGGTGTAGCGCTCTTACCTAAAACTACGGACTTTGATTACCTAAACCTGCGGACGAATCGTCTTTTCACGATTTTTGCGATTCGTCCGAATGATTACGTAAACACCGTCAACGGATTCATTTCGTATTGATGATTACGTAATTGTCAAGACCCGCTTGGTTATAAACGCGTTTAACAAATAAATCCGGCTTCTTTGCCTGCCACTCTTTGAGCGCCTGGATGGGTGTCTGGTGGTGTAAGGCGCGCTGCGGGATA
>NZ_JBNYXM010000061.1:0-7402 GCF_051380665.1 Janthinobacterium lyxosi | reverse complement strand
AAGTTGGTCCCACCCCTTCCCATCCCGAACAGGACCGTGAAACAACTTTGCGCCGATGATAGTGCTGCAACCAGTGTGAAAGTAGGTTATCGTCAGGCTTGTTATTCGTAGTAGAGAGAAACCCCGATCAGCAATGGTCGGGGTTTTTTTTCGTCTGGTGCTTTTGTTTGGGGCGGCCGAATCCGCCCTACAATGGCGGTATGCGCATTCTGATCATTGAAGACAACTCCGATATTCTCGCCAATCTCTACGCTTATCTGGAACCGAAGGGGCATGTGCTCGATTCGGCCATGAACGGCTATGCCGGCCTGGCCTTGCTGGCCCAGCATGATTACGATGTGATCGTGCTCGATGTCATGCTGCCCGGTCTGACGGGCCTCGAACTGTGCCAGAAGCTGCGCGGTGAATTGAAAAACAGTAGGCCGGTGCTGATGTTGACGGCGCGCGATACCCTGCAAGACAAGGTCGCCGGTTTTGACAGTGGCGCCGATGATTATCTGGTCAAGCCATTCTCGCTACTGGAACTGGAAATCCGCCTGAAAGCCTTGTTGCGCCGCGCGCGAGGGCAAACGACGGCCGCCGCCGTGCTGGCGGTGGGCGAGTTACGTTTCGATACGGAAAAATTCGAAGTCCGGCGCGCCGGCCACGCATTGACCTTGACCAAGACCGGTTACACCATCCTGAAATGCCTGATGAGCGAAGCGCCCAAGCTGGTGCCACGCGAGATGCTCGAGCATGAAGTCTGGGGCGATGACCGGCCTGACAGCGATGCCTTGCGCACGCATATCCATGCGCTGCGGCAGGTGCTCGACAAACCATATGCCTTTCCCATGCTGCGCACCATTCCTGGCATCGGTTATAAATTACTGAGTAGCGATGCGCCCGTTTAAATCGCTGAAGCGGCGTATCATCGTCGCCTACTTGCTGTTTGCCGTGGTGGCGAGCATCTTTTTTGCCATTATTGCCGCCATCGCTGTCGAGGGCATCGAAGTGCGCCTGGTCGACGAGCGCCTGAAAGAAGTGGCGGCCTGGGCGTCGCCGCGGCATGCGGCCGGCTTGTCTGTCGAGATGCCGGCCGGTTTGAGCTTTCATCACGCGGAGGATACCCCGCTGCCCTTGCGTGGCCTGGCACCGGGCATGCACGAAAAAACTGTCGACGGCGTCGATTTGCACGTGCTGGTCGGCAGCGATGTGCATGGGGAATTCGTCGTCATCGATCATGCCACCGAGTATGAAAAGATCGAGTTGGTGGTGTACAGCATGTTTGCGCTCGGTTTTATCGGTTTCCTGATTTGTGCTTCGCTGCTGGGTGCCTTCATCGCCAATCGATTGATCACGCCGATTATGTCGCTGACGCAGGCCGTCAAGGCTGGCCAGGCGGCGCTGCCACTGCAGGACAGTGCCGATGAATTGGGGATACTGGCACGCGCTTTTACTGAACGTACGGCGGAGTTGACCGAAGTTCTTGACCGCGAACGTTTTTTTACGGGCGATGTCAGTCATGAATTGCGCACGCCGCTGACCGTGATCACGGGGGCGGCGGAAATCCTGATGGAGCAAGGCGGCGATGAACCGCTGGTGCGCTCCGCCTCCGAACGTATCTACCGGGCTGCGCACGAAGCGAGCGATTCCGTGACGGTGCTGCTGCGCCTGGCCCGTGCGCCGGAATTACTGGAGTGCGCGTCACTCTCCGTGGCGGAACTGGCTCGCCAGGAATGCCTGCGCTGTCAATCGTATACCGCAGGCAAGCCGCTTACCCTCGTGTTTGCGGGCGGCGAGGATTTTCTGGTCAACGCCCCGCGTGAATTGCTGGCGGCCGCCATTGGCAACCTGGTGCGCAACGCCTGCCAGTACACCTTGCAGGGTGAAGTGATCGTGCGCCTGGCCGCACGCGCGCTGATCGTCGAGGATACGGGGCCGGGTTTGCCCGAAGCGGCCCGCGCGCGCCTGCTACATCAACCCGTACCGGCCAATCTGAGTGGTTCATCAGGCACAGGCCTGGGGTTGGGCCTGGTTCAACGCATCTGCCTGTATCTGGGCGCGGACCTGGCGTTCAATGTCCGACCCGCTGGCGGCACCATGCTGCGGATTGATTTCATTTAAGCCGGCTTTTTGCGAGCACTTAACGAAAACTTAACGCCCTGTTGACGCGTAATTCATGCCGATACTTGTAAGGTGATTCTGGAAGCGCGTCTTGCCTCGTCCGTGTTGTGCACGGTGAGCAGCGTCATGTTCTCTTCATATTGACACTGTACGATGACTTCCATGGCTGCAGTCCTGTGCTGCCTGTCCCTTTCATTTCATCAAGTAATGTGTGCACCCATGCTGGCCAAGCTTAAACTCGTCAAAACTCCCAAAGGCATCGATAGCGTCTTGATGCTGTCGGCCATGCTGATCCTCTGGATCGGCAATTACAGCAACCTCGACCTCACGATCGCCGACAGCATGTTCGACGGGGCACGTGGGCAATTTTCCGGTGCTGACAGCGCGTTGGCGGGCAGTTTTCAGTTTGGCATGACCTTGCTTGGCGCCGCCGTGATCGGCTTGGCCATCTGGGATACCTTGCGTCCGCTGGTCTGGCTTGCATCACGCCGCAGTGCCTTGCGCGTCGTGGCCCTGTCGGCCGTCTTGGTGCCGCCAAGCATCTCTTTGCTCTCGTTCTTCAGCGATGTACCCTGTCCTACGGATTTGCTGCGCTATGGCGGACTGGAACCGTATGCACGCCTGCTGGAAACATTACCCGCCAATGCGTTTGCCATGGCTTGCCTGCCCGCCACCCAGGCGAGCACTGCCTGGTGGCTGCTGGCCTTGCCGTTGTTCTGCCTGCCAGCACGGCCACGCACGGCGCTTCTGCTGGCCGGTGTCATGCTGCTGTGCGGTTTGGCGACAGGCTGGCAGCAACAGTTGCAAGGTACACAATTTTTCACGCACACCTTGTGGTCGGCCTGGATCGCTGCTTTCCTGATTTATCTGCTGCATAACTTGCTCCGGGCCGAGGACGCGTTGGCCTGAAACACAAAAGTACGTCACAATCTGCCTGTCGAGTTGTCGTTTCATACAAAAACAGGAGCACCATGAACGAGCAGATTGCGAGAGAAGTGGTATTGGTCCGGGCTATTGAAACGGCCGACCAGAAAAAAGAAGTCCTCAGCGAGGATGACCGCATGTATGCCAGCCGCAGCGCGCGTGAGCTTGCGCAATGGCAAGCTTCGGGCAAGCAGGCCGAAGTCACGGGTGACGACTTCCTGCAGCAGCGCTCCGAGCTGATCATCAAGCGTATCACCGAGCGCACCCCCGCCTTCGCGGCCTTTGCGAAGCGTCGCAACGGCATGAAGACCCTGGCGCTGGCCTTGCCATTGCTGGCCCTGCTGCTGGGGGCCGGCCTCGACCGCATCACCGATCCGCACCGCGTCGACCTGCTGTCGGCGCCCTTGCTGTTGATCATCGCATGGAACGTGCTGGTCTACCTGGGCTTGCTGATCTGGCTATGCATCCCCTCGCACTCCCTGGGCTGGCCGAAAGCGGGGCTGGTGCGCCACCTGAGCGTGGGCCGCTTGGCCCTGCCGCGCAAGCTGCCGCACGCCTTGTCCTCGGGCTTGCTCAGTTTCATGGGGGAATGGGCGCACCTGAGCGCCAAGCTGACGGCCGCGCGCCTGAGCCGTACTATCCACCTGAGCGCCGCCATGTTTGCCATCGGCGCCGTCGCCTCGCTGTATGCGCGCGGCTTCCTGTCGCAATACGCGGCCGGCTGGGAAAGCACCTTTTTGAATGCCAGTCAGGTGCACAGCCTGCTTTCGACCCTGTTTGCGCCAGCGATTGCCCTGTTTCATTTACAAGGCTTTTCGCTGGCGGAAATCGAAGCGCTGCGTTTCCCGCAAACGACGACCGTGGAAGGCGGCGCGCGCTGGGTGCATTTGTATGCAGCAACGATTTTCCTGCTCGTCGTCGTTCCCCGCCTGATACTGGCACTGCTCAACAACTGGCGCGCCGCGCGCCTGGCAAAGCACTTTCCGCTGGATCTCGATCAACCGTATTTCCGCAAGCTCAATGAAAGCATCGGCGTGGCCACGGGCGGCATGCTGCGTGTCTTGCCATACAGCTTTACTGTTGACGAGGCGCGCCACAAGGGCTTGGGCCAGCTGTCCATCATGCTGTTTGGCGAGCAGGGGCGCATGATGCTGCGTCCATCGACGTCGTATGGCGAAGAGCCGCAGGAGGTCTTGCGCGGTACCGACTTGAATGATCCGCAAGTCAATATCACGGCCGTGCTGTTCAATCTGACGGCGACGCCGGAAAAGGAGAATCACGGCGCCTTCCTCGATTACCTGGTGCAATCGTCAACGCGCGGCATCGCCGTCCTGATCGACGAATCCAGCTACCTGGAGCGCGCTGGCGAGCAGGTGGATAATGCCGCTCGCTTGGCGGAAAGAGTCGCCTTGTGGCAACAGTTCTGCCTGTTTCATCAAACCCCGGCCACCCTGGTCAATTTGCTTAATCCTGCCTTGCACCCGCTCGAAGCCGGTGTCGGCTTGAAAGTATCGGCAGCAGCATGAGTGTGAATGTAAATAAAGATGTCCAGGATGATGCGGTGCAGATTCAGTTTGCGCTGATTTCGCATACGAATAATGGCAAGACCACCCTGGCGCGCACCCTGGTGGGCGTGGACATCGGCGAAGTGCGCGACGCCGCCCACGTCACCGTGTTTGCGGAATCGCATACCTTGCTGGCCACGCCGCAGGGCGATGCCCTGCAATTGTGGGACACGCCTGGCTTTGGCGATTCCGTGCGCCTGCTCAAGCGCCTGGGGCAGGCGGGCAATCCCATCGGCTGGTTCCTGCGCGAAGTGCTGGACCGCTATCGCGACCGCCCGTTCTGGCTCAGCCAGCAAGCGCTGCGCACGGCCAAGGACGCGGCCGACGTGGTGCTGTACCTGGTCAATTCCTCGGAACATCCCAGGGATGCGGGTTATTTGCCGGCGGAAATGAAAATCCTCGAATGGCTGGGCAAGCCGGTGCTGGTCTTGCTCAATCAGATGGGGCCGCCACGTCCGGGCAATGAGGAACATGGCGAGCAGGCGCGCTGGCGCGACCATTTGCAGCAGTATCCCATCGTGCGCGACGTTTTGGCGCTCGATGCCTTTGCCCGTTGCTGGGTCCATGAGCGCGTGTTTTATGAAGCCGTGGGTAAATTGTTGCCACAGGCGCAGCAAGCCGGCTATGCGCGTCTGTTTGCTACCTGGCAAGCGCAGAATACGGCGCGTTTCCAGCAGGCGATGCACTTGCTGGCCACGCAGTTGGCGGTGGCAGCCCAGGATCGCGAAGCCATCGAACCCGTCTCCAAGGGTTTGCTGAAATCGGCCTTGCAGGTCGTTGGCATAGGCAAGAATGCAGAGCAGCAACGTCAGGAAAAGGCGATGGCCAGCCTGGTGGCGCGGCTCAATACGCACAGCGGTGTCACCACGCGTGAACTATTGATCTTGCACAAACTCGACCCTACCGATGCGCATAAGATCAATAGCCGGATACGTGAAAATTTCGCCGTGCGCGCGCCGATCGACAAGGCGCAAGCGGGGTTATTGGGCGCCATGATTTCCGGTGCGGCGACGGGCTTGTCGGCCGACCTGATTTCCGGCGGCCTGACCCTGGGCACGGGCGCCTTGCTTGGCGGCGTGGTCGGTGCACTGACGTTTGCGGGCGCAGCCTGGGGTTTTAATTCCGGCACGGACCGCAACGAGCCCACCATGCAATTTACGGATACCTTCCTGCGTACCCTGGTGGTGGCGGGCGTGCTGCGTTATCTGGCGGTGGCGCACTTTGGCCGTGGCCGCGGCAACTTTGTGGAAGGCGAGGCGCCAGCATTCTGGCAAGATGAGGTCGAGCAAGCGGTGGCGCGCCATGAGGGTGCATTGGCTGAGTTGTGGAAAGAGGTGCGCCGCGAGAAGTCCCGTGAACTGGCGGCCGAACGTGTGCAGCCCATCATCGCAGTGATCACTGCCGATGTGCTGGCGCGTCTGTACTCGGACGTGGCGCAGCAGATATAAATACGGGCTTCCATCGTTTATTTCCAACAGGGTTTCCCATGAGCACACATAAAATCGCGGTCATCGCCGGTGACGGCATCGGCAATGAAGTTATGCCGGAGGGCTTGCGTGTGATTGAAGCGGCCGCGCGCCGCTTCAATATCGACCTGCAGTTCACGGCGATGGCATGGGCGAATTGCGACTACTACATCGAGCATGGCCAGATGATGCCCTCGGACTGGTTTGCCCAACTCAGGGATTTTGACGCCATCTATTTTGGTGCCGTGGGTTGGCCGGACAAGGTGCCCGATCATATCTCGCTGTGGGGCTCGTTATTGAAATTCAGGCGCGAGTTCGACGAATACGTCAACTTGCGGCCCGTGCGCTTGATGCCTGGCGTACCGTGTCCGCTGGCGAACAAGAAGCCGGGCGATATCGATTTCTATGTAGTGCGTGAAAATACGGAAGGAGAATATTCGTCCGTGGGCGGGCGCATGTTCGAGGGAACCGAGCGTGAAACGGTGTTGCAGGAATCCGTGTTTACGCGCAAGGGCGTCGATCGCATTTTGAAGTATGCGTTTGAGCTGGCGCAAAGCCGGCCTAAAAAACACCTGACATCGGCGACCAAGTCGAATGGCATCGCCATCAGCATGCCGTATTGGGATGAGCGGGTGGAAGCGATGGGCCCGAACTTTCCCGATGTCCGCTGGGATAAATACCATATCGACATCCTGGCAGCCCGCTTTGTATTGAGCCCCGAGCGTTTCGATGTGGTGGTGGCGTCGAATCTGTTTGGCGACATCCTGTCCGACCTGGGTCCCGCCTGCACGGGGACGATTGCCATCGCGCCGTCGGCCAATATCAATCCGGAGCGCACCTTCCCCTCTGTATTTGAGCCAGTGCACGGCTCCGCACCCGATATCTATGGCCAGAATATCGCCAATCCAATCGGCATGATCTGGTCGGGGGCCATGATGCTGGACTTTCTCGGCAACGGCACCGCCCATTACACGGCGGCGCATGACGCGATTGTGCGTGCCATCGAGCAGGTGCTCGAGCATGGGCCACGTACGCCGGACATGGGCGGTAGCGCCAGTACGACCGATGTTGGCATGGCGGTTGCCGAATTGCTGAAATAAAGCTTGCCGCTCGTGGGCGGCTTTGCTATAGTTCGCCTCCCCGATGAGACGCACTAGTTTGCGGCACAAAAGGGACAGTCCTACGGGGCTGGGTAGTAAAAAAGAAGGTTGACGAAATGCTGAAAACGCTTCATACTCTTCCTTCTTCGCAGCTGACAAACACAACGCTTTGTCGATAGCGCGAAAGTAGCACCGAATACAGTTCTTTAACAATTAACAGTCGATAAGTGTGGGCATTTGATGT
>NZ_JBNYXM010000060.1:0-7729 GCF_051380665.1 Janthinobacterium lyxosi | reverse complement strand
GTTTCGCTGCTGGACACCCAGCAGCGCTTCCAGCTTGTGAAATGAACCGCCGTATGCGGAACCGCACGTACGGTGGTGTGAGAGGGCGACGGGGACAACTCCGTCCCCTACTCAATCTCAAACTTACTCTTTTTCGCCAGCAATCAAGCGATAGGCCAGCGCGCCCAGCAAGGCGCCGATGATGGGGGCCAGCCAGAACAGCCACAACTGGCTGGTGGCCCAGTCGCCCACATACAGGGCCACGCCCGTGCTGCGGGCCGGGTTGACGGAGGTATTCGTGACGGGGATGCTGATCAGGTGGATCAGGGTCAGCGCCAGGCCGATCGGCAGCGGGGCAAAACCTGCCGGCGCGCGCTTGTCGGTGGCGCCCAGGATGACGATCAGGAAGAACATCGTCAGCACGATTTCAATCACCAGCGCCGACAGCATCGAATAGCCACCCGGCGAATGGGCACCATAGCCATTCGAGGCAAAGCCCTTGCTGACATCGAAACCGGCCTGCCCGCTGGCAATCACGTACAGCACGCCGCCGGCCAAGATGGCGCCCAGCACTTGCGCGATGATGTATGGCAACAGTTGCTTGGCGGGAAAGCGGCCGCCGGCCCACAGGCCGATCGACACGGCAGGATTCAAATGGCAACCCGAGATGTGGCCGATGGCGTAGGCCATGGTCAGCACCGTCAGGCCAAACGCCAGCGCCACGCCAGCAAAACCGATGCCAAGACCGGGAAAGGCAGCGGCAAGTACTGCGCTGCCGCAACCGCCCAGCACCAGCCAGAACGTGCCGAGGAACTCGGCGCCATATTGTTTCATGATGTATTCCTTTAAAGTAAAGAGAAAACGTGCCAGGGACGACCAATCGGACCGCTCACCACCTTTGCCTGCGCCCGGGGGCGACGACAAAGCACAGCACCAGCAACGCACCGCACGCTGCAAAGCGCGAATAATGACATGATGCCATTATCAATGCAACATTATTTAGTATAATAATGCCAATATTTCTCTTGCCATTTAAAGGTTTTTTTAATAATTACTACGGCGCGGCGCGGCGCATGTATTTTTGTGGCGCCTCCAGTGGCGCAAAACCAAAGCCCGCATACAGGCCATGCGCGTCATCGGTCCCCAGCATCCAGGCGACATCGCGCATCCGTGCATCGCCGAGCACGGCGGCCACCATCTGCTTGCCATATCCGCGCCCCTGGTATTGCGGCAGCACAAAGACGTCACGCAGGTAGGCAAAATCCGTGTAATCAGTGATGACCCTGGCGAACGCCACTTGCTGGCCATCCACATAGCCGCCGAAACACAGCGCGTTGGCGATCCCCTTGCACACCGTTTCGAGCGCCACGCCGCGCTTCCAGTACGACTGCTCGCTCAGGTAACGGTGGATCATGGGCACGTCGAGTTCGTCGCGCTCGCTGGAAATATGCAGTGGCGCGTGCATCAGTTCTTCAACAGCAAGTCGGCTTCGGCGATGCTGGGCTCGCCGAAGTACACGGTGCGCCAGCCGCCCTTGGCATCGCTGCCCATGTACACGCCCGTCATGCTGCGTTCGACCGGGTCATACAGGATGGTGTAGTGGTGGCCGCAATTGTGCGGTTCGCAGACACTGCTGAGCAAGCGCGCCTTGCCGTCGATCTCGACGGGCTTGAGCGGGCTGGCCACGCCATCGGGCACCCAGCGCTGGCGCTTCAGGCCGACTTTCTTCAAGCCCACATTGAAGGCCTTGCGAAAGGCGTAGTCAGCCTTGTAGACGTCGGGGAAATACGGGCAGGTGTGGCCACCGTCGCAGCCTTGCGCTTGCTCAATGAGCGACAGCTTGGGCGTTCGCGCTTGCGCCGGCATGGCGGCCAGCGCCACGGCGGCGCCCAGGAACAGGGGGAACAGCAAACGTGCGGACATGCAATCTCCTAAAAACATCTGGTAATGCGGGCAGCATAGCAGAATGCCATGCTTGCACACCGGCATCAGGGAGAGCAGCGGATGCCGACGACTCCGTTGACCTTGCCTTCGGGCCAGCCCGTCTCGCGCCAGCGGTACACGCCGGGCGCGACGATGATCAACTGCCATTCCACCAGCTTGCCAGCGTCATTGAGGCGGGTTTCATTGTCATAGCGCAGAGTCAGGCTATGCTCCGTTTCCGCCACCACGGTCGCGGCAAAGCGGTTGGTTTCACCCAGCTTGCTTTTCCAGGTGCGGTCGTTGAAGATCGCCAGCCGCTGATGATCATCAGACAACTGCATGCGCGTAAAGTGCCGCGCTTCTTCGCAAACACTACTGGGATTGACGCTATCAGACCAACTGCCTGACAGCTGCGCGGCATCAAAAGGAGTCGGGGTGGCGGCCACGGCCACACTCAGCAGCAAGGTTGCAAGCATAGTTTATCGAAAGGAAGCGAAAAGTATCATCATGGTCAACGCAGCGCCTGCGTGATGCTGGACGGCAATGCGGGTGTGCGCCGGTGCAACGTCGCCTGCTCGTAGGCATATGCCATCGCAATGAGCGGCATTTCGGCGTGGGCAGGGCCGATGAAGGACAAACCGATGGGCAAGCCCTTTACCACGCCGGCCGGCACCGTGATATGCGGCAAAGCGGACTGCACCTGCGATACCCCATGGCATGTGGGCCCCACCAGCGCATCGAGCCTATGCGAGCACAGCAACGCTGCGATGCCGCCTGGCTCGGATGCGGGCGGCGACTCGATCAGTTCCGCCCCCTGTTCGCGCAGCACCAGCAGTGCCTGCTCGATCACGGCATCGGTCCCGGCACACTGGCCGAACAGGTGGCGCGCCACGCCGATGCGGCGCCCATGCAAGCCGGCGACATCGAGCAACATGCCGTCGGCCAGGCGCTCGCCAGTCAGGGCAGCGAGCAGCCAGGCCGCCTCGCGCACGCTGGGCGCCATCGGTCCTGCCGTGGCTGGCTCGCTGCCCTGCCCGCTGGCAGCGCTGCCCGTGGGCTTGATGGCAACCAGGCCGCACGTCGATGCGGGCGCGACGATGGAGCCGTCCGCCGCGCTGTCCACGGCCAGGATGGTCAGGCCGGCCCAGCTGGCACTGGCATGCGGCACGCTGACGGCGGCCCACTGGCGCAAATTGCTTTTGCCGATAATGACGGCACCGGCCGCGCGCAAGCGCGCCGCCACAAAGGAATCGCAGCTGGCATGCGTGGCCAGGGGCGCCTGGGTGCGCGTCTTCATGCGGTCCCCGGTGGCAATATTGTCGCGCAAGACGATGGGGATGCCATGCAAGGGGCCGCGCACCTTGTGCACCTGCCGCTCGCGGTCCATTTCCAGGGCAATTTTCAGCGCATCGGGATTGATTTCAATGCCGGGATAGGCACGCGCGCCGGTACTCGACAGCGAGCGGATGCGGGCCAGGTACTGCGACGTCAGCGCATGGGAACTGAGCTTGCCTGCCTGCATCATCTGCTGTTGCGGCAAGACGCCCGCATCGAGCAGATGGGCCATGGGGCTGGCGGGCGCTGTGGCACGGGTCAGTACGGGGCGCGACACGCGCGCCGGCACGGCCGCCGTGGCAGACGTCGCGCCCCGATATGCGCCACTGCGCAACATATGACTACGCTGCATGGTATCTCCAGGAAACTTCAGTGTTTCTAACGCAATAATGTGCTATCCATAGCATAGCAGTCCTTGCAACTCAATTGTTATCAAAGGGAATTATTTTTTAAGCAAAAAAAACGCCGCCCGAAGGCAGCGTTTCTTGATGGTCAAGCACTGGGGCAAGCCAGGCCGGCAATGCCGGGCCCTGCGAGCAGCGCAGCGTGACGATTTATCAGTTGCGTACGACACGCTTGTATTCATTGGTACGGGTGTCGATTTCGATGACGTCGTCCTGTGCCACGAACAGCGGCACTTGCACGATGTGGCGGTGCGCGTCGATGGCGTTTTCGATCTTGGCTTCTTTCAGGACGTTGCCCGAGGTATTGCCCTTGACTGCAGGCTCCGAGTACACCACTTGACGCGCGATGGTCGTAGGCAGTTCAACGGAGATGGCTTTGCCGTCGTAGAAAATGGCTTCGCATTCCATGCCATCCTTCAGGTAATGCAGTGCATCGCCCAGGTTTTCTTCTTCGATTTCATACTGGTTGTACTCGGTGTCCATGAAGACAAACAGCGGGTCGGCGAAGTACGAATACGTCACTGGCTTTTTATCCAGAACAACAACGTCAAATTTGTCGTCGCCGCGGAACACGTTTTCCATCGGGGTGTTCGTCAGAAGATTTTTCATCTTCCATTTGTAGGTGAAGCCCGTGCGGCTCGAACCGTTGACATCAGAACGCAACACGATCATTGGCTTGCTGTCGACCATGATGATATTGCCAACACGAATTTCTTTTGCGGGTTTCATAGGAATGTACGTAAAAAGTGGGTTGCATGAAGACCATCTGCCGCCTGTGCGCCATCAGCGCCGCAAGCTTGCGTTTGATCGGTTAAAAATACGTTAGAAATAACCGGGCATTTTACCTTAATTTTTGGCAAGCGCCTATCTCGTCGCGCCGGCGAACGCCAGCAAGTTACTTGCCAGATCGCCATTGGACTGCATCTGCCGCTGCCAAGCCTGCGCGCGCGCGCTGATGCGCGGCAGATCGGCCTGCAAGGCGGGCCACAGCTGCGTCCACGGCAAGGCGTCCGCGCTGGCGCCATTCCAGGCCAGCGCTGCCTGTACCAGGCTGGCTATCGGCCCATCCGCGTCCGCCGCATAGCGCTGCAGGAAGGCACGCAATTTCACGTGGTGCAAGTTTTCATCCTGCAAGTAGATATGCCAGAGAAAAGGCCGACCGGCCCATTGCGCGCGCACGAAGGAATCCTCGCCGCGCACGAGATTGACGTCGCAGGCCCACAGCAGGCGGTCGTAATCGTCTTGCGACACAAAAGGCAGCACGCGCACGGTGAGCGCGCCACGCGAGCGCGCCGCACCGACCACCGCCGCATCGTCGCCGATAAATGCTTGAACGGCATCGAACGCGACGCCTTCCGGCACCAAACACATCACGGACTCGCTGCCCGCCTGCCAAACGCCAAACAACTCGGCGACCGGGGCGGACGGGTAGCAGAACAGCGACACTTTCAAAGCAGACATTTCCGCCGCCGTCACGCCGAATTGCCCCAGGAATGCCGCCATGGCGGGCGCATCGGCCTGGAACGCCAGCCGCTGCGCGTCGAGCGCCGCCTCGCGCAGCAAGCCGCCCGTCTTATTGGTGAAGCCGGGAAAGAAAAAATGCTTGATCATGCCATGGCGCGGCGACGTCAGCGCATGGCAGCCCTCGACCCACTCTTCCGCCGTCAAGCCTTCCAGGTTCAGCCACACCGGCTGTGGCGCGCACTGCGCCATGGCGGCGATGTAGCCAGGCGGAATGTCGCAGGCAAAAAACTCGATGACGATATCGGCGATATCGGCGGGTGCAAACACGCCATCCTGGCCGCGCCAGTGGCGCACCACCACACCGCTGGCCTGCTGCGTTTCCACCGCCACGTCGATGCCGGGGCAGATGCGCTGGAAGCTTGCAAGATCGTCAACCCACAAGGTCACGGCCACGCCGTGCTCGCCGCCCAACTGCCGCGCCAGGCGCCAGCAAATGCCGATATCGCCGTAGTTGTCGACGACTTTGCAGAAGATAGCCAGAGATGGTGCGCGATCGCTAGGTAATGGCATGAGTAAGCAAGAAATGAAGGGAAAACGTTGGCATGATGGCCAATAACAAAAAAGCCGCGCTGTTACCAGGCGGCTTTGTTGTTGGCTGATTCAGCCGGTCTGGCGTCCCCAAGGGGATTCGAACCCCTGTACTCACCGTGAAAGGGTGATGTCCTAGGCCTCTAGACGATGGGGACAGAAAATCTGTCCTGGATGCGCTACCCTGCATCCCGACCTTTTTACTACGCGAATCTGGCGTCCCCAAGGGGATTCGAACCCCTGTACTCACCGTGAAAGGGTGATGTCCTAGGCCTCTAGACGATGGGGACAGAATCTGTCCTGAATGCACTACTTCGCATCCTGACCCGGCACTGCAGCAATCGCAGAAACAAAAAAAGCCTGACTTGTCAGGCCCGTTCAGCACTGCACTATTACCTTACAACTGAATCCTGGCGTCCCCAAGGGGATTCGAACCCCTGTACTCACCGTGAAAGGGTGATGTCCTAGGCCTCTAGACGATGGGGACCTGTGCTGGCTTTACTCTCAGCGGACTCTTCGTTGAAGGCTTTGCTTAGCCCTCAAAAAAGCGTGCGCGAAGTTTAACACGAAGCGATTCACGAAATCAACTGCTGGCCTTCTTTTTTCCACCTTATTTGAATCATCCCTCCTATGAGGGCAGGATGATGGCAGGAAGATATGGAAAGCGGCGGCGCACAAGGCATGCAGGGAAAACCGCGCCAAGTTTCTGGCGCGGCAAACGCATTCCTTAGCGCAAGATATCGTCCGCACTGACGATGCGCACATCATGCATCTGGTTCAGATACGCCTCCAGGTAGCCCTTGTGGGATGCGCCGACGATGACCAGGGTGCGCATACCCGGACGCGCCGCCATGATCTCGCGGATATTCGATGCCATGCGCAAGTTGCGCACCTCCCAGGAGGCCACGTAGTTGCGACCATAACGCTGCGGCGACGGCTCTTCCAGCGCGGCGCCAAAATCGCCACGGAAGGCCAGATCCGCCTCGGCGCGTCCGTTATAGGCGCGATAGATCGCCAGCACACCCGCGGGCGTATTGAACTGCCCCTCAAACCCGGCGCGGATACGCTTGCGCTCCGCCGAAAAGGGGTTATCCCAGGCCGCCCTGATCGCCTTGGCATAAGCCTTTGCATCGTCAACAGGCATATCGGCCGTGTGGTCATCCATGCCATACACCCGCTCGCGCCCGCTCTTCGCCGCCAGCACGGCGGCAATCTGATAGTCCTCGTTGCGTTGGCCCAGCAGGGAATTGAGCATCGCGACCAGCGGCTCGCTCACGCCGTCACCGGCGCGCCGCTCATCCACGGGCAGGCGCAGCCATTGCACCAGCGCCGATGCACGCTCGCCACCGGCCAGGAACAGTGAGGCCAGTGTGCGCCGCTGCGCGGCAGACGGCGCCGCCGGCCAGACCGCCAGCAAGCGCTCCGCCTGCGCCGTGGCCGCGATCACATCCAGCCCCGTGGCCGCCCGCGCGACGGAAGTGTCATAGCAATAGGTTTTCACCGTATCGTCATAGCGCTGCGGATAAGCACGCAAGAAAGCACATTGCAAGCCGGAAAGCGCCTCGATCGCAATCGCGTCCGGCCGCCAACCCGCCAGGCGCTCGTTAAGCAAGCTCAATTGAGACGGATCAAACGATTTCGGCAATTGCGATAAATGGGGCGAACCGAGCACCAGCACGTCATTGGACGGGCCCTTTTGCAACTTCAGCGCACCGGGGTCAAATCTCGCCGCAGGCGGCGCGTCCGCGTGCGCGGGAACATAAATAACGGCAGCAAGAAAAAAACTGGCAAATAAACGGTGCATCCTGTCTCCTCAATGTAATGGTCCATTTTTTATCCGCTGGCATGATGAAATCAAGCCGCCAGCTAAATGTAACCGCTCCGCAAATCACTGTCAGTTATATCCATGCAACCAATAGGATCGGGTAGGAGGCGGGGTTGCCCCCGCCGTCCTCCCACAACACCGGACGTACGGATCACGTATCCGGCGTTTCCTGACTACTGGGTTGCCCCAGCGAGCTTGGTTTCGTGCGTCG